>PBGU01000015.1 GCA_002719135.1 Gammaproteobacteria bacterium | reverse complement strand
TTTGACCCTGATACGACGCTCGCAATTCTTGCTGGGTTTACTCACAACCGACGGACCATGATCCAGGGGTATCATGGCACGGGGAAATCAACTCATATCGAACAAGTAGCTGCACATCTAAATTGGCCGTGTATTAGAGTCAATCTGGATAGCCATATCAGTCGCATTGATTTGATCGGGAAAGACGCCATCGTGATAGAAGATGGCAAACAAATTACAGCTTTCCGCGAAGGCATTTTACCTTGGGCTTTGCAGCATGCGACCGCACTGGTTTTTGATGAATACGATGCAGGACGTCCGGACGTCATGTTTGTTATTCAGCGGGTTCTTGAAGTTGAAGGAAAGCTCACCTTATTGGACCAGAACCGAGTCATCACGCCTCATCCATATTTTCGACTTTTTTCGACGACGAATACGGTAGGGCTTGGCGACACCACGGGTCTCTATCACGGAACGCAACAAATCAACCAGGGTCAAATGGATCGCTGGAACATCGTTACGACGCTAAATTACTTGCCGCATGATATGGAAGTGGAAATTGTTTATGGCAAAGCAAAGGGCTGGCAAGCCAATGCGGACGGGCGGCAAACCATTTCAAGTATGGTCAGTGTGGCTGACTTGACCAGAAAGGGCTTTATCAACGGGGACATTTCTATCGTGATGTCGCCACGTACTGTGCTCCACTGGGCGGAGAATGCAGAGATATTTAGCGACATCGGGTTCGGTTTTCGCGTTACCTTCCTGAACAAATGCGATGAACTTGAGCGGCCTATCATTGCTGAGTATTACCAGCGATGTATGGGCGACGACTTGGGCGATGCCAGCAAGGGCATCACGCTACCAGAATAGATCCGGTTCCATGAGCGAAGAAGATCACCCGCTTGAGCCGTTCAAACGGGCGACCGTCGCGACCATGCGTGCGCTTGCAGAAAACGATGAGCTTGAGGTCACCTTCGGTAAAGGAGCCGTTACGGTCCGCGGTCATTCGGTTGAGGTACCCCTGCCCACGGTTGGGTGTTCCGAACAAGAACTTAACGCGATACGTGGAATGGGTGACGAAGTAGCGCTCAAACTTCGATACCACGACACTGTCGCCCATCGCACCCGCACGCCCAAAGCCGGGCCGGCTCAGGAGTTGTTCGAGTGGGTCGAAGACGCACGTATCGCGTCGATTGGGACGTTGCGCATGGAGGGAGTTGCACGAAACTTAGATGCCAACCTCGACGTGCAGTGTAAGCAACAGGCGTTTGACTTAATCACAGCCGAGGGCGAAGCGCCTCTTGGTATCGCGGTCGGTCTCCTGGTGCGGCAGCGATTGACCGGTCGACAGTTGCCTGCTTCGGCAGAAAACGTGGTTCGTTTCTGGCGTGATTACATCGAGGAGCGGGCCGGGGACGATATCGAGTCGCTCCGCGACTGCCTGCATGATCAGATCTCTTTTGCCGATCGTTGTCGAAACATTATGGTTGACTTGGGCCTGGCTTCGGAGCTTGAGGATCCTTCCGAACTCGAAGACAACGATCAAGATACAGAAAATATCGACGAGAACCAGGATCCGGACGCCGAGTACGCGCCCGAGGACGTGGTGCTTGACGATGATGCGATGGCGGAAGAAGACGCTGACGGTGAGTCCACGGTCGTCGAGATGGATGCCGATATGGACATGAACGATCTCGGGGCTGAAGCGGACCCGGATGAATCACCAAATTTCTCGCCAGACGAGTCGGGTCGAATAAGGGTAGACGTCAACTACGCCTCGTTTACCCAGGAATTCGATGAAGTTGTAAAAGCGGAGGATCTTTGCGAAAGCGAAGAACTAGCACGGCTGCGAGCGCTACTTGACCAGCAGCTGATCCCACTCCAACACACCACATCGAAGCTTGCGAATCGCCTTCAACGGCGATTGTTGGCAAAACAAAATCGAACTTGGGAGTTCGACTTGGAGGAAGGCCTTCTTGACGCCGGCAGACTCGCGCAGGTGGTCGTTGATCCGCTCAACCCGCTCGCGTTCAAGCAAGAACGGGAGATGAAATTTCGCGATACCGTCGTCACGATGTTGATTGATAGTTCGGGGTCAATGCGCGGTCGTTCGATCACCATTGCTGCCATGTGTGCTGACATTCTCGGCAGGACCCTAGAGCGATGTTCTGTGGGCGTAGAGATTTTGGGATTTACCACGCGCGCATGGCGTGGTGGGCAATCCAGAGAAGAGTGGATTAATGCCGGGAAACCCTCGAACCCCGGGCGACTAAATGATCTCCGGCATATTATTTACAAAGGGGCTGACGATTCTTGGCGGCGGTCTCGACGTAACCTAGGCCTTATGATGCGAGAGGAATTGTTAAAGGAAAATATCGACGGAGAGGCCCTTATCTGGGCACACAACCGTCTCGTCACGCGAACGGAAGAACGCAAGGTTCTGATGGTGATTTCGGATGGTCTACCGGTCGATAACTCCACGTTACTGGTGAATCCAAGTAGCTATCTTGAGCAACATCTGAAGTACGCGATCGATACGATCGAAAGTCAGTCAGAGGTCGAACTCATTGCTATTGGTATTGGGCACGACGTAACTCACCACTACCGACGAGCGGTCACGATCACCGATGCGGAGCAACTTGGCGGCGCGATTACGGAGCAGCTGGCTGCTCTTTTTGATGTGACGAACTAGACCGGTGCGTTGGATAGCGCTATTTATGGTCGGATTCAACGCTACCGCGCTGCATGCGGATACGGTGCGGGTCGCATTTGGTTCCTGTGCGGACGCCGACCAGCCCGATCACCCGATCTGGAATGCGCTTTACCAGGCTCAGCCCGACGCGTTGTTGATGATTGGAGACAATGTCTATGCTGATTCGCCCGACTTTCGATCCAGCCCTAGCCGGGAGGGCTTGGAAACTGAATACGCGAAACTGGGGGCGACTCCTGCATTTCAGCGACTTCGTGATGTCGTTCCAATCTATGCCACATGGGATGATCACGACTACGGTTTGAACGATGGTGGTAAGGAATTCTCGCTAAAGGACGTTTCGCAACAAGTTTTTTTTGATTTTTGGCGGGTCCCTTCAGATCGCCCCGAGCGTCAGACTCCTGGAATTTATGCGGAACGGTGGCTCAGCAAAGCAGGACTGCGAATACAGGTTCTGCTACTGGATACGCGGTACTTCCGTTCCGCGCTAACTGTAGACCCGCCGGATGGTCGTTGTCCGGTCCGTAACTATGGAACTAGCTTGGCTGATGAAGCGACAATCTTAGGACGTGCACAGTGGCAGTGGTTGAAGGAGCGCCTAGGGGAGCCGGCCGACGTGCGTGTTATAGCTTCCAGCGTTCAAGTCGTCTCCGACGAGCATTGTTGGGAACGCTGGGGCGTTTTTCCAAAAGAGCGCGCGCGCCTCTTTCGCATGATCGCTAGGTCCGGTGCACGTAATGTTTTTCTCGTGTCCGGGGATCGACATCTGGGCGAAATATCCAAACTTCCCGGGGATGGCGATTTCGGGCTCGATTATCCTTTGTACGACATTACCTCGAGTCCACTTAGTGCCCGGTCAGGTTTCGGTAAAGGAGAGGTGAACGGTTATCGGGTGGGTCACGACAATATCCGGGTCAGCAATTTCGGCGTGATAGAGATAGATACGGTTAAGAAGCAAGCCCTTCTTAGCCTCCGTGACCGCACCGGTGAAACGCTCGTTCACACGAGCGTTTTTCTCCGTTGATGATGGTTTTCTGGGTTCAGCCAACGACCTCAAAACGCTTGATGTCGGGACGGCCAGCCATCAGACCCGCGAACTTGGCGCCTGCAGCTTTGAAGTGATCGCTCGAGCCGTGCGCGGCAAGGGCTTCTTCATCGGAATACAGTTCCATCACGGCGTAGCCATCGTCATCTTTGACTAGNGTATACAGTTGATTTCCCGGTTCGTTGGCCCGTACTTGCGCCGCTAGCTCTAGCATTACTGTTTCGAACTCGGATTCCTTACCTTCGGCGACATTGAGTCTTGCTAATAACGCAATCATATGATCTTCCTCCCAAACGATGGGGCAGAATACCTATCTCATGAACCGAAACAAACTATTAACAATGCTCCACACGTACGGACGTCGATTTCCGACGGAGAAGACGACTGAGAGGTTCCAATCGTTTGTTGTTGCTCAGCCCCGTTGTTTTGAAAGGAATTGCTGGTGCGATGGACATGTGACGGCGTCCTCCCTCGTGCTGAACGAACCGCGCACTCACACTTTGCTTACNCNGCACGCGAAACTAAGAAAGTGGTTNCAGTTGGGTGGACACTGCGACGGTGATGTCAACCCATTACGAGTGGCCCAACGCGAAGCGATGGAGGAATCTGGCCTGGACGTAATTCCTATCATGAACGAAGTGTTTGATCTTGATATTCACGAGATTCCGGTCCGTGGCGATGAGCCGGCTCACTATCACTATGACGTGCGCTTTGCGCTGCAGATTAATGGGTCCGACGTATATCGGATAAGTGGTGAGTCGCTTGATCTTCGTTGGGTGCTGTTAGATGAGGTGNNGAAGTACAACAGCGAAGAATCGATCCTGCGTATGATCCATAAAATTCGTTCCATAGCGCGTTAAAGGAGATCTCGGTGTTACCCGACCCGCGTGAATTCGATGATTTGTTGTTTGACCCAGAAATGGGCCACGTCGTCAGAGAACCGACCGGGACGGGTTACGGATATTGGGTAGGCGGGCACAAGGTCTTTTACGATCAAGNAAGCAAACAGTTTGTTATTTTCTATCGTGAGCGTACCCCATTGGAGACNGGCCGCGGTGGACGTTGCGCAGTCGCCGTAGGCAGCGATGGCATCACCTTCGAAGAGGTTTGGACTGCCGATAAGGAGGCATTCGCCGCGTCGTCGATCGAAGTCGGCAACCCCATTCGTTCGCCGGACGGTGATTGGCGGCTTTATATTAGTTACGAGGTCGCGGGCGCTCGATACTGGCGCATCGACCTGGTTAGGGGAAATAGCTTGGAAAACCTCAATGTCCAAGGGCGACGTACGGTTTTTCAACCTAACGATTTCGGTTTCAGGTCGTTAAAAGATCCGGTTGTATATCTGCGCGATGGACGTTGGTGGGTCTATCTTGCGGGACCAGCGCGCGAGCGCCTTCCTCGAACGGCGAAAAAGATTTTTGCGAGTCCTCTTGACGCCACGTTATTGGGTCGCTCGGACGATGGCTTGTATTTTCCTGAGTTGGAGTGGGCGTTTGAGGCNCCGGGTACGGATACATGGCATGGACGACGCGCGCGGATTAACTCGGTGATCTCCACGGATAACGGTTGGCTCGCGTTGTACGACGGTGGCCGGACTTTCTATGACACGTACGAAGAATGGTGCGGTTTGGCTTGGAGCGACGACGGTACCCGGTTTGAGCGCTTGGAGCAGGAAGAACCCTGGGTGCGTTCACCGTACGGTTGCGTTCGCTACGTGTTCGCCCTCGAGCGACCGAGCGCAATCTATTTTTACTACGAATTTACGCGAGTCGATGGCTCGCATGACTTGCGTGTTTCGGTGGTGAATCGTTGAGTTTGTGGATCGAATTCGTTGTGCTAATTATTCGTAGAGATGGCACGCGACTAAACGTTCGTCATCCTCATGGCTGACGATCCGTAACACTGGGTTCACGTCGTGACAAACGGCCATCGCGTGAGGACAACGATTAGCGAATCGACACCCTGCGGGTATGTCCAGTTGGGAGGGAATTTCGCCGATGCTCTGCACTTTCTGCCGTGAACGTTCTTGGTTGGGGTCGGGTTCGGGATTGGAACCGATGAGAAGTTCCGTATACGGATGTTTCGGGTCGAAGAAGACATGGTCTGAACGGCCGATTTCGACCAGAGAACCCAGATACATCACGGCCATCCGGTCGGATACGTAACGCACCATCGAGAGATCATGAGCGATGAAGAGTAGCGTCAAACCAAGGGAACGTTTCAACTCCCCCAATAAGTCCACGATTTGCGCCTGAACCGACACGTCGAGCGCGGAGATCGGCTCATCACAAACGACGAAATCGGGTTCGAGGATCAACGCTCGGGCGATCCCGATTCGCTGCCTTTGTCCTCCGGAGAATTCATGAGGATATCGACCTAGATGGTCAATATTCAGCCCGACTTTAACCAACCACTCTTCTATTCGCTTGGCTATGTCGGATTTATTCAAATCGCTGTGTAACCGCAATGCTTCGCCAATAATTTCGCCCGCAGTCATTCTGGGATTTAGGGATGAATAAGGATCCTGGAAGATCATCTGCATGGATCGCGCGTATCGGTGAAAATCTTTGGCTCGGTAGACGGTGGGCAGTTTGGAACCCTTATAGAAAATTTCGCCCGCCGTTTTCCTGTCGAGTCCCAGGAGAGTTCTACCGAGTGTTGATTTTCCAGAGCCGCTTTCGCCGACGAGACCAACGATCTCGCCTGCTTCGATGGATAGGGAGACGTCGTCGACGGCGCGAATTTTATGGCGCCCGCGGTCGAAGTGTTTGCTCAAGTTACGAATATCGATTAAGGGTTTATTCACGGCCGATAAATCTGCGTAACTTGTTGCGGACAGTCTTTATGGTGTAGCCAGCAACGCGATTGGTGCGCACGATCGACGTCAAACACAATGGGAGGCGTCGCTTCGCATACTTCCATGGCGTATGGGCATCGGGTGTAGTAACCGCATCCAGGTGGCGCATCGAATAAATCGGGGGGCGCGCCTTCAATGGGCGTAAGCTTTTGCACCGCCCCTCGCCGATTCGTTGGCATCGCCGATTTGAGCCCCACCGTATAAGGATGGGCGGAACGATAAAAAATATCGTCGACTGCACCGCGTTCAACGACCTCGCCCGCGTACATCACGGCGACGTCATTTGCCATTCTCGCTACAACACCTAGGTCGTGCGTAATCAAGATTATGGCCATGTTGTTCGTGCGTTGAAGATCGACCAGTAGGTCAAGAATTTGAGATTGAATCGTGACGTCGAGCGCGGTGGTGGGTTCGTCGGCGATGAGTACAGATGGTTCGCAGGCGATTGCCATGGCGATCATCGACCGTTGAAGCATTCCGCCTGAAAATTCGAACGGATATTCCTTGATGCGGCTAGCTGCGTCAGGAATTAGCGTCATCTCCAGTAATTCCTGGGCGCGTCGCATCGCCTGCCGATGTGAGTATCCTCGATGTACGATCAGGGGTTCGGCTATTTGGGCCCCGACAGTCATTGTTGGGTTTAGCGAGGACATTGGATCCTGGAAAATCATGGCGATGTCCGTCCCGCGTATTTCTCGGCCGTCGGCGGCCTGCCCTCCGAGGATGTCTTGCCCCCGAAGTTTGGCGGTTCCTCGTGTAATACGACCCGGTGGCGTTTGGATCAATCCCATGACGCTTTGTACTGAGACGGTTTTCCCGCAACCGGATTCGCCAACTATCGCCAGTGTCTCCCCTTCATTGACACTAAAGCTTGCACCACGTACTGCTTGGACTGAGCCCCCCTGTACCGAGAATTCGACATGCAGATCGCTGACTTCAAGGAGCGCCATGGATTAATCCGAACGCATGCGTGTGTCTAACGCATCGCGCAAGCCGTCGCCTAGTAGATTGAACACCAGGACGGTAAGGCTGATAAAGACGGCTGGAAAAACGAGCTCGTGGGGGGCCGTTAGCATGGTCTTGATGCCCTCGTTACACATGCTTCCCCAAGATGGATTAGGAGGCGCGACTCCCATGCCGATAAATGACAAGAACGCTTCGGTAAAAATTGCTCCGGGTACGGCGAATGTCAGGGTGACGAGTATTACCCCCATGGTGTTGGGGATCATGTGCCTTAGAATCAAATACATGGATCCGGCGCCTAATAAGCGTGATGCGCCGATGTAAGCCTCCTCCCTTATCTGAAGGATCTGACCACGTACAAGGCGAGCCATTGCAGGCCAGCTGAGCAGAATCATTGCGAGCAACATGGCGAAAATACCGCTCTCACCCGGTTCAGTATTAAAGATCATTTTGAATAGAATCATGAAAAGGAGGAACGGCAACGCAACCACGAAGTCGGCAAACCTCATCAGCAACTGGTCCCACCGTCCGGCGGCAAAACCGGCGATACTGCCGTATAAAATACCGACTAAAACGTATAGGAACGGCGCTACGATCCCGATGAATAGCGATACGCGAGCACCGTGCATGAGTCGAGCTAACATGTCGCGTCCAAGGTAATCGGTCCCCAGTGGATGGAAGTCAAGGTAAACTGTTTCGCCGATTAACGATGGTCCGTCGCGTTCCGAAAGACCGCGTGCAATCGCTTCGTTTGCGGTGATCACGCGTGTTACTTCTACCGAGAGGGTTGAGTGCTCTCTAAGCTCGAAGCCTTCCGAACTCAGCGCAACCACGGAGTAAAAATAGGTTCGCGGTTTCAGATCGAGTCGATCTTCGAAACCGGTTGTTTTGGCGTTAACGATGTCCGCAAGCGGTAATCCTAGGGCGTCAGGTGAAGTCGGTTCTGCGATACCCCTGTACAAACGGTAACCGCTGGCCCCAGCGACCGGGTTCCAGGCAAGGCGAATTGCCTGCGTGGTTGCCTCTCCGATCACAGCGAGTTGTGTCGTGGACATTGTCCATGGAGTTCTGTTGTTAGTTTCGGTGGTTGGCCAGCGAACATGGGGTTCGACGACGCGTGCACGACGATCCGCACCGGGGGGCACGGAGATTTGATCAAGATCCTGAAGCATGGGATTGATCGTCCATACCCACGGCCCGACCAGCGTGAAAAGGCCGATCGTTACAACGATGTAGAGTGAAATGAGTGATCTTGGATTGGCTTTAAACCTGCGCCATGCATCCTGCCAATAGGTAAGCGATGGTCGCGTGGTCGTCAGTGCACGAGCGATCGTGTCTGTTCGTTCAAACGAGAAGCTGGCTTCCATCAATCGAGCCTAACTCTCGGATCTACCAATCCGTACAACAAGTCCACTACGATCACCATGAGTACCAAAAATGCGCCATAAAACACCGTCGTGCCCATGATGACGGTGTAGTCGCTTTGTTGGACGGCCTGAACGAAATAGCGCCCGAGTCCTGGGATTGCGAATACAAGTTCGACCACAAAACCGCCCGTGGTTATCGCGGCGATCGAGGGCCCGAGCACTGTGATTACTGGGAGAATTGCATTACGCAGTTGATGTCTGAGGAAGATTCTCGTCGGCGGGAGGCCCTTTGAAATAGCTGTTCGAAGATAATCGGCGTTGTCGATTTCGAGCATCGATGAGCGCATGAGTCGCGTCAGAAAAGCCATCGTCCCGAGGCCCAGAATGAGGGAAGGCATGATCATGTGAGAAACGCTCCCCCAACCGGCGACTGGAAGGATAGAGACTCCGAGAAACGCGTTGACGTTCACTAACGTCATTTGACCGAGAGCGGCGAAGACGAAACTTGGCACGGAGATGCCCATGATGACCAAAAACATAATGACGATGTCGGGGAGACGATTTCGATTAATCGCCGTTAACGCACCAAACAGAATGCCGCCCAAAGCAGCAAAGACGATGGACAGCACGCCGAGAATGGCTGAAACCGGAAAATGCTCGCGAATGATGTCGTTAACGCTTCGGTTTTCCTGCGCGTAGGAAATCCCGAAATCACCCCTGATCATATTCGAAAGATAGATTCCATATTGTTCAAGGAGGGGACGGTCCAAGCCATATTTCGCCTGGAGATTTTTGCGGATTTCCGGCGAAACCGCTTTCTCGTCCATTAGCGGGTCGCCGGGAACGTTGTGCATCGCAAAAAAGGTCGCGGTCGCAATCAACCACACAGTGATGGCGCCCTGGATTAGTCGTATGACCGCATAGCGGACGTAGGCATATTTATTGGTTCGCGAGTTAGCCATCGATGTACGCGTTGCTGTAGTCGGAGTCCATCCCTACCGCTCGTTTTACGACACCTTTAAGACGTGGATCGCGTACGTATACGCTACCCGTCTCGTACGTCGGAAGGATCACGGCTTCAAGATGAATGATTTTCTGGATTTCAGAAAACGCGTTCATCCGTGTATGCGGTTCTAGGGAGTTCTGCGCGATTCGGACCCATTGATCAAGCTCGGGATTTTTATACTCGCCGCGATTGTTTTTGTTCCATGATGCGAACAAGTCGCCAAACGTCAGCGGATCGGCATAATCTGGGCACCATCCAGCCAACACCATATCGAAATCGCCGGAGGACATTTTAGCGAGGCGCTGCTTGAAGATTTGCCGATCGATGGCGATATCTAAGCCAAGTTTTTCTTTGAATTCTTGTTGCAGATATTCTGAGATCTTGTTCGTCGTTGCGCGGTCGCCTGTTAGAAATGTTAGTGGCCTCCATTGGTCGAGTCCGAGTTCTTTTTTTGCTTGGGCAAGGTAAATGCGAGCCTGAGTGATATCGACTTGAGTTTCTGGCGCCGGGAATTCTTGCCGAAATGGGCTTTCAACACCTTGGAGCCATACTGGAAAAAAAGAAACACCGGGTAGATTGCCGGGCATCGCGACGACTTTATAAACCAATTCGCTGGTGTCCATCGCGAGCTGCATGGCTTTGCGTAAATGCCGATTTCGAGTCAAACGGCTGGAGCGGTGATTGAATGAAATGTATCCGACGCAGCCCTCGTTGAAACGCTCAAGCTTCCAGCGCCTTTGAAGAGCGTCATCTAAGTTCTCTGAATTCAGGCCGGCAATTGCAATCTTTCTATCCTTAAATAAGTTCAATGTCGCATTAACGTCGCTGGTGATGTACGCATAGTCGATAATGTTTAAGCGAATGCGGTTGCGGTCCCAGTAATGCGGATTACGGACCATGCGCAATTGCGAACCGTGAACCCATTTTTCTATTACGAAAGGACCGTTGTAGAGGAGTTCCGAGGCATCTGCACCGTATCGTCCTTGGCGTTTTTCGTAGAACGATTGCTTGATTGGGAAATAAGTGGGAAACACGAGCAAGCTATTGAAGTACGCGACCGGCCTTTCGAGGCGGACCAATAACGTCTTGTCGTTGAGCGCCGTTGCGCCTAGTGCGGCAGTATCGAGCTGACCATTATTTATCGCTTCCGCATTTTTGATCGGGTACAGGATGAAGGCGTACTCCGAGGCTGTTTGTGGGTCCAGTGCGGTTTGCCATGCGAACACAAAGTCGTGGGCCGTTATTCGAGAGCCGTCGCTCCAGAAGGCGTCATCGCGTAGCCAAAAGGTCGCTTTGGTCGCGCCGATTTCCCACCGTTCGGCGACTCCCGGGACGATCTGGCTGAACTCGTCGTAGCGCAACAAGCCTTCCATCACGTGTCCGAGAATCTGGCTGCTTACGGTATCTGTCGCGCGAGAACTATCGAGTTGTGGTGGTTCCTCGCTCAACGCGAGGGTTACGCTACCGGCGATCGCGTCCAACGCGCTCCCGGAGACTCCTTCCGACAGCGAGGCGAGCGACCACATTAACGCTCCGAATCCTATGAGGCTTGCAAGTCCTAGATAAATGAGCTGCCGCCCTGCGGTTCGGCGAAGATTCCCTTGGCTAGTGCGTGGTTCTCGATTCATCCAACGTCAACAAAGACACGAGTTATTGAATAGTTCGCAGGAGATTTCCGACGATACGCTCAAGGTGCGTGAGAGAATTGCATTCCTCCGCCTGGTGAACGTATGCAGAATATTTGCGCATTTCCGCGTCCCCAACATTCCACGTGTTACGTGACTCGGGGTTTAACCAGATTAGTCGTTTGGAACGGTCATACATTTCTTTCAGTATTTCGGTGCGGGGGTCCCCGTAATTGTTGCGAGCATCTCCAAGAATGATGATGGTGGTTCGGTTATCTATCTCGTCAAGACACTTATTTCGGAAGTCCTCGAAAGCTTGGCCGTAGTCGGTTGATCCGCCGCTATAATCCCGTAAGGTTTTGGCGATTGCGTCTTCCAACTTGTTGCGCTCGAACAAATCCGTAACTTCTGCCAAATCGGATGAGAAGGCAAAAGATCGTACTTTGGGCATCACTTCCTCAAGGCTGTAGAGGAACATCAACATAAATCGCGCATAGTTAGCGACGGAGCCGCTGACGTCGCAGATAGCGAAGACTTTAGGACGATCGATCTTTACCGATTTCCAATGCAAATCAAATATGCTGCCGTCGTAGCTCATGTTATGCCGGAGCGTCCGTGATACGTGCAATTGCCCTCGCTTAAATACCTTCTTTCGGCGCGAGTGCAGGGCCACCAACCGCTTGGCCATTCGAAATACGACCTCTTGCACTAGCCGGAAATTACGATGTTCGACGTTTGAGAGTTTGACTTTGCGTAGCAACTCTTCTCGGAGTTTCTTCCCTGTGGCATCGGCATGGAGTAGGAACTGCTTCTCAACATAATCGCGAACTTGTTCTCGCAACCATTCTCGACGTTTTTTTAGTTCCTGCCCGAGGCGTCTGTCCGGGATGCTTGGGCTTTGTCGTACGACCGAAATTTCTTGTTGCAGATCAGCAAGTCCCATCTCCTCCATGATTTTTCGGGTATAGAGGCCTTTTTGGGTAAAGACCTGAATTTCTTCGAGGCTGACTTCCTTTGCGGCAGCCGCCATGTTCACGGTTAGTTCGACGCGGCTGTCCTGCATCAACAGTTTCCCAAGGGTAGATCGCGGTTGCGCCATCTCGCCTGGACCGAGATCCTCTTCGTCTTGCTGTTCTTCGAAAGCGCTGAATTTCTTCTTCTTCCCACCCCCTTTGCGGCCGTCGGTACCTTCACCTTCTGCACCACCCTGACCTTGTCCTGCACCACCTTCGCCTTCAGCTTCTTCCCCGTCACCGTCCGACACGGTGACGACGCTTTCGCCTTTCACGTCTTCAAAAGCGAAAAATTGGTCGAAGGTCTCGTCGAATGTGTATTTTTCGTCGGGGGTTTTCGGCAGAACGAGCGCTAGCGTATCCTTTAGGAACTCCCGGTTTCGGTAACCACAAAGCTCGACCGCGCTCATCGCATCTAATGTCTCCGCTGTGGAAATGCGGACATCAGCATTTCGCAGCGCGGCAATGAAGCTGGTTAGGGTCCGATCCATGCTGACGGTCGCGACCGCGTTAGTTTTTGATCGCTTTGTTTGTCAGGGTCGTGATCTCCGCGTCAACATTATCGATGTCTTCCTGGAATTTGAGGATGACATTGAGCGTATCACGAACCAGATTTGCGTCCAGCGACTCTGTATGGAGTAGCAGTAACGTGCGGGCCCAATCGATCGTTTCGCTAATCGCGGGCAATTTCTTCAAATCGAGATCGCGGAGTTCTTGGATAAACGTTACCAACTGGCGCCGTAATTCCGGAGGAATTTCAGGAACTCGAGCGTGGATGATACGTTGCTCCAGATCTGAGTCGGGGAACGGTATATAGAGATGGAGACAGCGTCGCTTAAGGGCGTCGGAAATTTCACGCGTGTTGTTGCTGGTCAAGAAAACGATCGGTGGTTCAGCTTTCGCTTTTACCGTCCCGATTTCGGGTATCGATACCTGATATTCGGACAGGATCTCAAGTAACAACGATTCGAATTCGTGGTCGGACTTGTCGACTTCATCAATTAGCAAGACGCAGCCATTCTCTTCGTTCAGAGCTTTGAGCAGTGGTCTGGGCTCCATGAATTCTTCTGAGAAAAAGATGTCGCCGAATTCGTGCAGCCGGTTGACAGATTCGGTAAACCCTTTTGCACCTTGGAGCACTTCGTCCAGAGTTTCTTTGAGGACTTGTGTGTAAAGCAGCTGTTTACCGTATTTCCATTCGTAGATTGCTTTGGCTTCGTCGAGGCCTTCGTAGCATTGAAGTCGGATAAGGGGAAGTTCGAACATCTCTGCGGTGGTTTTCGCCAGCTCCGTTTTACCAACGCCGGCCGGGCCTTCGACGAGCACGGGCTTGCGCAACTGATACGCAAGATACACGGCGGTTGCAATCTGGCTGCTGCAAATATAACGATGTGACTCAAAGCCGGCTTGTAGATTACTCACTGACCCAGCCAGTTTGTCGATATCCGTCACGGTTCCTCCCACTACTACAACCCGGAGAACGCTTTTCTCCGCGCAAAACGCGGCATTATCCAGGTCCACCGTAACGATGTATAGCATGAGGTTATAAACCGTATTGGATTCAATAATTTAGCGTTCTTTTAGCGGCAACTATCTTGAGTTTTCTACCGCTTAGGCTGGCGGGTATTCGTCGTTACTGGGTTAGAATCTTGCGCGCTAAAGCNGTGCCGGTTAGCGAGTCATTGTGATGTATTGCGACNTTACNAATGTGGNTACACGGGAGTGAGTCATNGTGGNTGAATCGACNGCAAAGCCGTTGGAAGGTGTTCTTGTNGTGGCATTGGAGCAGGCGGTNGCGGCNCCGNTAGCGACGTGNCGCCTCGCGGACGCTGGGGCACGGATCATCAAACTTGAACGAGCCGAGGGAGATTTTGCGAGGGCGTANGATGCCGTNGCAAACGGTCAAAGNGCGTATTTCGCCTGGGCCAATCGAGGNAAAGAGTCGCTTGTTGTGGACATNAAGAAGTCGTCGGATGTAGCNCTGNTTCGGCGGATCATCTCGCAAGCAGANGTGTTTATACAGAATNTAGNGGTNGGTGCGGCAGCTCGAGTGGGGCTGGGTTCAACGCANTTGCGCNCTCAGCATCNCCGACTGATTACTTGCGATATTTCGGGATACGGCGAAANAGGACCTTACGCTGCGATGAAGGCGTACGACTTGTTNNTCCAAGCAGANNCNGGGCTGGTGTCTGTTTCCGGCCCCGCGGGTGAATANGGCCGCGTCGGNGTTTCAGTTTGCGATATCGCGACAGGTGTCTCNGCNGCGCTTGCGATCAATGAAGCCATAATTGGACGANGGTCGACGGGTCGNGGTANNGCAATNCGTCTGTCGCTGTTCGATGTGATGGCGGAGTGGATGAGCGTGCCGTTGTTGCAATACGANTANGGGGGTNCGGGACCCNATCGTGTTGGGTTGGCGCATCCTTCGATTACTCCGTACGGNGGATTTTTGACCCAAGATGGGGCGACGTTGGTGATATCCGTTCAGAATGAACGCGAGTGGCGTGATCTGGTAACTAAAGTACTNAACAAACCGGAGCTTGCTTCTGATCCTGAATACGNNGACAACTCGGCACGCATGCAGCATCGGGAACAAGTGGATGCNATCGTTCANAACGTTTTTGCTGCNCGAAGTCGAAAAGAATTGGAACANCAGTTAGGTGACGCACGCATCGCGTTCGGTGCNGTAAANGGATTGGATGACNTATCNAANCACCCGCAGTTGAGGCGNATTCGAGTTGCAAGTGANACTGGCGAAATTGATATGCCGGCCCACCCCGACGCAAATCGAGTGNTTGATCGNGATACTCGAATCCCGACTCTGGGTGAACACAGTGATGCAATTCGANNTGAATTNGNAGGGAAGTANGTTCGTCCAGNGGATAAAACCCTTGTTTGANTGNTCGTTNGGCGGGTTNGTTCAGCAAGGGGANTGAAATNCTNGGTTGACNTCCGGTTTAGGAGTGTTAGAAGCTCGCCGTCATATACGTTGCCCANGGGGAAAGCNATGCCTTCTCGACGCGAATTGATCGAGCTTACCGAAGCAGAGATCCTAGATTATTTAACGAGNCAGAAGACCTTGATCATCGTTTCAAACGGTCGAGACGGCTATCCGCATCCGATGCCGATGTGGTTTTATCGAGACGACGGTGGCTATCTTTATTGCACGACCTTTGGGAAGAGTCAGAAAGTTTACAACTGGCGCCGCGATTCAAAGGCGACATTGTTNATCGAGAGCGGTGAAGAATACGCCGAGCTGAAAGGCGTCATGATTTACGCAACCGCGGAAATTATTGACGATCCAGACGTCATACAAGAAACGTTGGTCAACATTAACTCGGGCGGAAGGGCGCTATCGGACGAACAAAGGATNACGTTACGAGAAGCANTAAGTACTACTGCTCAAAAGCGCGTTGTACTGAAGTTCACTCCCATACGATACGTAACNTGGGATCACGCCAAGCTCNAAGGGCAGTANTGACGATAGCGTCTAACGNCCCTCTNTCGAGAAGCCGAAGCCATCAATATTTGTAGGAATCTGANTTAAAAGGGCCTTCCGTGCTNACGNTTATGTAGCTCGCTTGATTCTGGGTAAGTTGCGTAACGACGCCACCGAACCCCTCNACCATTAGTTGGGCAACTTCCTCGTCAAGTTTTTTTGGNAGCACCTCGACACTNACNGGNGCGCGCTGGGTTGCGGNTTGGTTGGCCCATCCTTGCTCGTATAAATGNATTTGCGCGAGGACTTGGTTTGCGAANGAACCGTCCATGACNCGCGATGGGTGNCCCATCGCGTTGCCTAGGTTTACCAACCGTCCCTCGGACAGAAGAATGATGTAATCGCTGGGATTTTCGCTCCGAAANACCTGATCCACCTGNTCTTTGACATTTTGCCACCGCCAAGATTCNCGCATGTACGNNGTATCGATTTCGTTATCGAAATGGCCAATATTGCAGACGATGGCNCCGGGTTTGATTGTTTCAAGCATCGCNGNGTCGCAAACGTTGGTATTGCCTGTGCAGGTAACAAGTANGTCTGTTTCACCAAGGAGNCTGGTATCGATGTCGGCGGANTTNCCTGTNTTGATNCCGTTCAGGTATGGGGAGACNACTTCGTAACCGTCCATACACGCTTGCATTGCACAAATCGGATCGATCTCGACGATCCGAACGATCATACCCTCCTGCCTNAAACTCGCAGATGAACCCTTGCCGACATCTCCATAACCNATGACGAGNGCTCGCTTACCGGCCANCAGCATATCCGTACCGCGTTTGATTGCATCNTTGAGGCTGTGTCGACANCCGTATCGGTTGTCATTTTTTGACTTGGTTACGGAGTCGTTGACGTTGATCGCNGGAACTTTTAATTCNGNGTTTTCTAGCATCTCGACAAGNCTGTGGACACCGGTCGTGGTTTCTTCGCTAATTCCATGAATGTGTTCAAGCATCGCNGGGTATTTTTCGTGGATCATCTTGGTCAGATCGCCGCCATCNTCGAGCAGGAGGTTTGCATCCCATGGCTCGCCGTTAACGAGAATGGTTTGTTCCAGACACCAATCGTATTGATCTTCCGTTTCNCCTTTCCACGCGTACACTGGCACGCCNTCCNGAGCCATGGCTGCGGCCGCATGGTCTTGNGTGGAAAANATGTTGCAAGACGACCANCGGACTTCCGCNCCGAGCTCGCAGAGTGTNCGAATCAGCACGGCNGTCTGGATGGTCATGTGNATACACCCAATNATCTTGGCNCCATCCAACGGCTTTTGNGACGCGTATNTGCGCTGAAGCGCCATCAGCGCTGGCATTTCATTCTCTGCTAGGGCTATNTCTNTGTTNCCGAAATCGGCCAATCCGATATCGGCCACTTTGTAGTCAGACATGTGGTTTCCCGCTGTTCTTTTNCCGAAGACCTCGNGGCGNTGAAAACTNGTTCAANCCNTCCTCAACGAGGCCGCGCATCCTAACATGGCCGCGNNTAACTCGATATCTNCCCGGCGGNCAATTGCNGGCGAGGGTANGGTTCNCGNGGGNNNGTCTGGGTNAAGTGCGTCNCGCTGCAGANNANAAATTTCTAATCGAGTNCCANNAAGTAAAGNCGANANCGTTCTCNGNCTGTTANACCGATTACGGTCGTCGNANGCATTCCTTAANANCNTTTTGTGATCGACNGCCCCCTTCCGTTGNGNCNGACGATTTCTTGGACAAAACGTTCTTGGATGCGTATCGTCCGGCGTTTTCCGTCGCGCTGGATACGGTTTAANTTGAGGTGAGTTTGTGAGACTGGCGTACCTGTTGTTGCCATTNNTGTTGGGAGGNTGTGGGGANTCCACCGAACAAGNAGAAACCAACATCGGTAAANAAACCTATCTTCGATATTGTTTCTCTTGTCACCAAGNGGGNGTTGCNGGCGCGCCTTCACTCGGGGATGTGGANTCCTGGNCTCCACGACTTGATAAGGGCAGGGNAGCNTTGTTGCAAAGCGTGATTGACGGGATCCCNCCTGCGATGCCCATCAGAGGATTGTGTAATTCCTGTTCGGATGAGGAGCTGGCAGCNTCTGTAGATTACATGCTCNANGCNGTNCGTGANGNNGCACGTGACGCGGGGTCTCTCTGATACNCGCGTCGTACTGNTAGAGGNTCAGGCAGCTAGATCCTTTGCGATCCNGACGACGGCGTNTGNTATTCNGGTTATTCGATCCAAGTCGATACTGNGTGGCCACCTGTCATCGGGATGGTGAAACCANCGATTCGACCCNAGCAGGGANAGGTACTGCCCACCTTCATCNTAAATGTTGCAAGCTTCNCCGCCGGGCCNNNCGCCAATGGANGNGNACGAGCCCGGNNGGATGTCGACGGCNGCTAGATGAGTGATACCCATCGTACTAAGTTCATCGTTNGANGGTTGAAATCGGAGAATTGAGTCGACGGCNGCAAGGTTTGCGCCCAGGTGAATCCACGCNTGAGCTGNGGCACCCAAATTCTTNTGCTCGCGCAGATAATGCTCAAGACCGGTGTGACCTAGTTCGTGTCCTGTGTTGGCGGTGAATNGAACGTTCCGNCGAGGNGGATTGGCCGCAAAGTGCCGAANGCAAGCNAACCAAGCGACGATGCCACCGGAACGCTCTGCAGTACAAGTCCACCAAGCGCTTTTTGGGGTCATGATCACNAGAGGTGCGAGGCTTGGATCCGTACCNCGAACGGTCGTTTGAACGTTGGATGNTTGAGTCGATTGNNGATCGATTTCGAAAGACATNCNNCCGGTNAGTCCGTTGGTAGCGGCTCTCATCAGANTATCTTTNTGGCGNCCATCAACCTGCAGAACAGGAGGNCCGTANGNCCGAGAAAATTGATCNGCNTTCAATAGNGACAANCCCTCGGTTCCNCCTTCGGAAANAGCGACGATGCCCTGATGNAGATTCTTNTCTCGAGCTTGGAGCAACGCTTCNGTCCCGGGATGCCGGGCANTCGGACTGAANGTGGTAACGCCAATGCCTTTACCTATTGCCAGGGGGCAGAGCGGNGCTTCAACCAGAGGCGAAATCNAACAATCAAATAGTGGGACGCCATCAACGCATTGTTCGTCGATCGTTATGGAGCATTTCTGCGGGATAAGTCGATCGAAAGAAAAAGCGTCGATATGAGGGACTGCCCCGACAGCCGCAATCGCACTAGCGAGCCAAGCGGAGGTCGCGGCGTCTCCAGGGCTACCCGTTCGGTGATCTAATATCTCATCCCATGCGGCTATGTCAGCTTGGATCGGGTGTTGCACTGGCCCGGCAAGTTTTATCGAGGCCGTAAGGTTACCTCGACTGGCGTGAAAGAGAACATCAGTTGGCTACGCTGCATCTCCTATTCGTAAGTAATCGGCAGGCATAATGCGTGTAATCGATCGAAACGTTTGTTCGCGGCCCCTATAGATGACAAATAATCAAGCGGTAAAGGAAATTATAGATCCCGTGAGCAGTCGTAGCGCACGGGGTCCAAGGTCGCGAAAGTGGATGGCGTGGGTCAACAAGGGATTAGCTGCGGGTATCCACCGGAGCGTTTTTGACACGCTTTTCGATCGGGAAGACCTCTTGGACGGAGCGCGCAGGGCGACCGGGTTTCAAGATTTTGGATCGCTGGATTTCCTTGAACCCCTCGATCTCATACTGGAGGGATTCGACCAAACTTCCGCGCTCAACCCGGTAGGGCGTATCGCGGCTAGGTGGTATCTGATGCGCCTCTTGTGTAATCGATTGCGCTTCGAAGCGATATGGCAGAACAATCTTCGTGTTGCTACCCAGAATGTTAGTCGGCCGATTTTCATTCTCGGTTTGCCGCGGACGGGGTCGACTTTGTTACATGAAGTGTTGGCATTGCATCCAGCGTTGCGTGCACCAAGCTTTTGGGAGTCAACATTCACTCCCAGGCGCGACCCCACGGACTTCTATCGGGTAGTGGCCGCGGCGGGACAGATTAACTTAGCCAATCGGATGGCGCCCAATTTGAAGGCCATTCATCGTCTTGGCGCGCGACTGCCCCACGAATGCGTAACCATCCAAGCGCACGCCATGCGTAGCATCCAATTTCATGCAGCACATCGTGTTTCCAAATATAACCGATGGCTACAGACGTGCGATTGGGAACCGGCTTATCGGTGGCACGCCCGGTATCTGAAGGTTCTTCAATATGGCGAGAACGAGGCGCGTTGGTTGTTAAAAGCGCCTGGGCATATGCTCGGACTGACGGCGTTGAATCACGTGTATCCCGATGCAAAATTTATCCAATTGCACCGGGATCCAGTCGAAGTGATCCCCTCCATGGCGAGCCTGTCGGTTGCGTTGAGAACCGCTTTCAGTGACACCCTAGATGAACGGGAAGTAGGCCATGACACTGTGGACCAGTGGAGTCGGGGCCTAACGCATACCCTTCGTCTACGAAAACAAAATGCTGACCTAGACGCACGCTTCATTGATATCAATTATAAAAAACTGGTGAGTCATCCGATGGAGGTTGTTGGTCGGATACTAGAATTTACGGGATTGTCGTCCCCGGCTAATTTTGAGCGGAAGGTGGAGCAGCACCAGGTGCGGAACGAAAAAGGACGACACGGAGTTCATGAATACAGCTTAGACCGCTTTGGACTTAAGCGAAGCGAATTAGACGATCGTTTTGCCGAGTACCGGGCGGAGCACCTTCGGATCTAGACGACAACATTATTACCCGAGGTCAGCGAAAATCCTCAAGTAGAGACCGGCGCTCACTGTCATCTAAAACGGTCTCACAGAACATGGCTTCATGATCGATACCTAGCCGAATCGATTGATCGTTACGGATCGCTTCGATGTCGTCGGCTGTAAATTCGAAACGCAAAAAGTGCACGGCTGCTGTTTTGTTGGCGTTGGTTCGGTCGAGGTCCTCGTTGGCGATGGCGAAATGACGGGGACAGCCTTCAACATTCACCCAAACTCTGTGCTCGATGCCTCGCAATTGAGACAGTGCTATCGCGCGCCTCGCCGGATCGGGATATTCGAACAACAGCGTGGCTTTCCAATTGGAGCCGTCAGGAATCAGCGGATTGTATGTGGCGATTTCTTCCATAATGGCGACGGGTTCGAAAATCCGCTCGACTCGCAGCATTTCTTGAACTTGATACTTCATCGTTAGGAAGTCTTCGAAGAGAAGTGTCGCGTGTGCAGATAAGGCGATGCGTCGAGCGTGCTTGTGGGCGATAACCTGCCGCCTAAAAGACTCGCGTTCGACCGCATACTCCTCGAGGCTCCAGAGTACTTCCCGCGAGAGTTTTTCCATCAAACCAACCCGTACGCGCGCGACAGCATCTCGATCGGATGTTCCGATTGGGAACCATCATCCTTGCCGTGTTGTATAAGGCGTCCCGCCATCGGACAGTCGGATCCGTAGGTGTTGGCGTTCGCTTGAGTGACTTGTCGAATCACCGGGCCAGCGATTTTCATGGCGGCCTCGTGCGTTTCCTTTTTTACGGCATAGGTTCCATCGTGACCCGAACAGCGTTCAATGATGGATACCTCGGTGTCGGGCACCAGAGACAAAAACTCGCGCGTCTTTTGGCCGATGTTCTGGACCCGTTGGTGGCAGGCTGCGTGGTAGGCCACATCCCCTAGAGGTTCGACGAAGTCAACACATGCTAGGTCGTCTTTATAGCGCGAAAGAAGAAACTCGAAGGGGTCAAAAAAGGCGGCTTTGACCTTCATGACGTCATCGTCTTCGGGGAACATGAACGGAATCTCTTGTCGGTACATCAATGTGCACGATGGAACAATGGACATGAGATCGTAGCCGTCATCGATCGCTTGCATGAAAACAGGTAAATTTTTGGCTTTTTGCACTGCTACGGCGGAGAGGTCGCCCAGTTCGAACTTGGCCATCCCGCAGCACTGGCTGTTTTTGAGTATACGTACGGGCACACCGTTATGTATCAGTACGCGAATGAGAGCTTGAACGACATCGGGTTCACTATGATTTCCGTAACAGGTGACATATATCGCGACTTTCCCCGTGGTATTGGAACCGGGACGTATCTCAAGATCGGTGCCTATTTCCGCGTCGACGCGACGGTTGAGAGTTTGCCTATTAAAATGCGGCAAGGGAGCTCCGGCGTGTATCCCGGCAACGCGCTCACCGAGTTTTCGCAACGGCTTATTTCGTTGAATCAGGTTCATGATAGGGGCGGCTGCGGGAAGCGACCCCACTTTAAAGAGGTCGCCGGTGCTAGAGATCAGTCGGTCTCTCCATGAGGCCCCTTCTTCAACGAACTTTCGAGCCTTAGCTCTGAGCATCAAGTGAGGAAAGTCCACGGCCCATTCATGTGGCGGAAGATAAGGACATTTGGTTTCGGCGCAGAGGTCACACAAGTAGCACTGATCGACCACTTTGCCGTAGTCCGATCTTTCAACCCCGTCGACTTCCAATGTGTGCGAATCGTCGACTAGATCGAATAGTGTCGGAAACGCGTTGCAAAGACTCACACAACGTCGACAACCGTGGCAGATCTCAAATACCCGTTCGAGTTCTGCATCAACGTCGTCGTGATCGACATAGGAGTCGCTTTGCCAGTCGATCGGCTGGCGTCTGGGTGCTTCGAGGTTACCTTCTCGAACTGGCATAGTCTTTTCCATTACGAAAAAAGGGGCCGATCGGCCCCTTTTTTTAGTTTGGTGCGCTGTTATTCCATCGCGTCTAATGCTTTTTGAAAGCGATTAGCGTGAGACCGTTCGGCTTTCGCAAGCGTTTCGAACCAGTCGGCAATCTCATCGAATCCCTCGTCACGCGCCGTAGCGGCCATACCCGGGTACATATCCGTGTATTCGTGGGTTTCGCCGGCTACCGCAGCTTTCAGGTTATCGCTGGTCCTGCCAATGGGTAATCCGGTTGCTGGATCGCCGATGGCTTCCATATATTCGAGGTGTCCGTGTGCGTGTCCGGTTTCTCCCTCGGCAGTGGATCTGAAAACTGCTGCAACATCGTTCTCGCCCTCGACGTCGGCCTTCGCGGCAAAATAGAGGTAACGACGATTCGCTTGCGATTCTCCGGCGAATGCGTCCTTTAGATTTTGCAGCGTATTGCTGTCGTTAAGATCCATGGTTCTATCCCTTCATTTAGCGATCGACTGACGTAGACCAGTATACGGTTTGTCGAAACGATTTCTATTTATAACTGAGCGCTCAGTGTGGACGCCATATGATCAATGGGTTTTCGTTAATACAGCCTTGGGAAGGTAAGGTACGGAAGGAGAATTATGCTGAACGAGATCGAACCCGGTTGGTAGACTCGACCGAAACGAACGGGTTGTGTGTTGGAGCTCTGGGTACCGATAACGATCGCGGCCGCATTGTTGCAGAACCTGCGCACTGCGCTGCAACAGCAGTTGACCTCAGTCTTGGACGCAACCGAGGCGAGCTACATTCGCTTTTGTTACGCCGTTCCCTTCGCGTGGATGTACTTTGCCGCACTGACTTGGGTTGGATTCCGACCACCCGAGCTGTCGTGGGATTTTTTTGGGCAGGTGTCGATGGGCGCCGTCTGCCAGATCCTGGGAACCGTGGCGTTGATTCGGTCGTTTCAGACGCGAAACTTCGCGGTGGGAACCGCGTACTCCAAAACGGAGACCGTGCAAGCCGCGTTGTTCGCTGCGGTCATCTTGGGCGAAAGTATGAATCCGGTCGCTCTGACTGGAATTCTCGTGAGCTTATTGGGCGTTGTTTTGTTGTCGACGTCGGAGGGATGGCGGGCGTTGTTGCATGTAGGGCCTGGGCCAGCGCTTTGGTATGGGATGGGGGCAGGCGCGGGTTTTGGCATTTCCGCGGTGTTGTATCGCGGAGCAGCGTTGTCGCTACCGACCGGAGATTTCTTGGTCCGAGCTTCCATTACCTTGGTTGCAGCGACAACCATCCAAACCGTGGGTATGGGTGTGTATTTATTTTTGCGTAATCGGAACAGCTTGGTACTCGTTGGCCAAGTTTGGAAACGGGGCGTTTGGGTTGGGTTAGCGGGGATGTTGGCATCCGCTGGATGGTTCACCGCGATGACGCTTGAACGCGCGGCGTATGTACGTGCGCTCGGCCAAGTCGAATTACTTTTCGCTTTTTTCGTTACTTTGGTCATATTTCGTGAAAAAGTACGCACGAGCGAAATACTCGGTGCGGCCACCGTCGTTCTAGGTCTGGTACTGCTGCTTATCTAACAGGACTCATATGCCGGAAGTCGAAATAGTGATGCATGGGCGTTGGGCAGAGTTGATCCTTAACCGCCCGGAACGGCGTAATGCAATCAACGGACCGTTAGGTCTTGGGTTGTCCGAGGCTCTTAGAACCATAGATTCGGATCCCCAAATCCAGGCCGTGCTGTTACGGGGCGCTGACGGCGCTTTCTGTTCGGGTCTTGACCTGAAGGAATTCAACGCTGAGCCGCCTCCTGAGTGGTTGGTTCGATTTGGCGATATTTGGCGGGCGACCCATAAAGCGCTATTTCATTTGAAAAAACCGCTGGTGGTGGCCTTGGAACGGTTCGCCATCAATGGTGGTGCGGCTCTTGCGCTCGCCGGGGACTTGATGCTCGTCGGTCGAGAGTCGTTTCTTCAAGTGGGTGAAGTTCGGCAAGGAATGGCCGCACCCTACAACATGGCGTGGCTGCGACTTCGGCACTCCGCGGCCGTGACCGCGAGACTTACGCTCACCGGGCGCCGCTTTTTTGGTGCTGAATTAGTAGATATGGGGGTTGCCTACGCAGCTCCAAAAGAGGGCAGCGTTATCGCTGAGGCAATAACACTAGTGGAAGAGCTGGTCGAGTATCCGGATCAGGCACTTGAACGCATTAAGACAACCATACGCGCCTACGACGATGAGAGTGCAGACGCATGGTTTGATCGGGCCACGCGAGCGACTAGGGGTGCTGGGTCACCGCCGCGTGCAGTTACGTAGACGCGGTAGGAGATGTGGTGGATCAGGGTGTTCGTCGAAAACTACAAAGTAAATCTTCTGAAAATTCATCGTTAATGCGCGCCCATTCGATTCGAAGCCAGGGCGTGAAGTCGTTCGGTGTTTGTTCAATACGTCGATTTAGTTCACGGGACGAGACCCATTCCCATGCTTGAATTTCGTTCGTGTTGACGATGGGTTCACAATCGACCTGTCCTGCATACACGGAACAGAGCTCGTGTTCCGAGCCTAATTCGTTGTAGCTGGCACGGTACTCGAACTTAAAAAGAAAAGTTAGGTGGGTCTCTAGTCCGAGTTCTTCCGCTACGCGCCGGCGGGCCGCGACATCGGTTTCTTCGCCAGCGCGCGGGTGTGAACAACAACTATTCGACCATGCGCTGCCCCAGAGTCGTTTTTGCGCGTGGCGTTGTTGGATGAGCAAATCACCGTCGCGATTAAAGATAAAGACTGAGATCGCCCGATGAAGTTTGCCGGAGCCGTTGTGACAAGCTTCTTTGTCGAGCTCTCCGATTTCTTCGTCGGAAGAGTCAACCAGTATCAACAAATCGCGATCGTCGGAGATGACGTTTGTGTTTGTTGTGGGATCTTCCATCGTTTGATTGTATGCATTCGGTGAACTCGCAGCCATGAAACGCCATGAATAGGGCGCTAGACTTCAGGATGCATTAAGGGTGGACAGTGCAACCGATAGAAAAGCAGTTATCGATTCGAGGGATCAACGTCACGTATTACGAGTGGGGTGACCGAGCGGGAGACGACGTCCTGTTCGTGCATGCGACAGGATTTCACGCACGGTGCTGGGACGCGACGATCCGAGAGCTTGGGAGCACGTTTCACTGTTTGGCATTGGATATGCGGGGTCATGGTCGTTCGGATAACGTCGGTCCATACGAATGGAGTACTTTCGGCGCGGACGTGGTTGCGTTTGCCGAGGCGCTGGAGATATTGGGTGGTATCGGTGTCGGCCATTCAATGGGCGGCCACAGTCTGACGCAGGCCGCCGCGCAGCGGCCAGAGAGGTTCCAAGCGCTGGTGTTGGTTGATCCAGTGATCATGCCTCCGGAAGCTTATGTGAATTGGGAGCGGGACCGGCCTTTTGCTGACGCTTCGGAGCATCCGGTGGCTCGCCGCCGAAACGAGTGGTCCTCGGCGGACGAGATGTTTAAACGGTTTCGATCGCGTCATCCGTTCAATTTGTGGCGTGAAGATGTTCTTCACGATTATTGCGAATATGGGATCGTTCCGACCGACAATGGGTTCGAACTAGGTTGTCCGCCGGTCGTCGAAGCCTCGATATATATGGGAAGTGCGGGCTGCCAAATTGCCGAGGCGATCAGGGCGGTACAGCATCCTGTTTCAGTAATGCGTGCATTTCGAGCCGAAGGCGAGCGAGCCGAAATGGATTTTTCACAATCGCCTACATGGCCGGAACTCGCCAGTGCGTTTGAAGACGGTCATGACATCCACCTACCGGATCTAACCCACTTCATTCCGATGCAACGTCCGGATCTGGTCGCGAAGGAAATTAGACGGCTTGCTAACAGCGTAGCTTAGTGAAGCTGGCCAGTGGTTGTAAAAATCCTCAAGAAACTCTGTCTTGCGGAGAGGTTGCTATCGAATCGGTTGTATCAAAAAGTGCAGGTAGTTTCTTTTGGGCGGGCGACCTACGGGTTAGGCTTATCGAAAGAAGGCGAGCGAAAGGCCCATAAACTCGTGGCGTACAGCCCGAGGACAAAGATTGCGACTGAGATGGGAATGCCAGGCAACAAGGCGGTCATGGGGTTCGTGTACTCGACCAACGTACCAAGCATGAGAGACGATAGGGGTGCGCTGGCCATGAAGCTAAAGAGGAAAATAGACAGAATCTTTGCGCGATGAGCCTCCGGGGCCAACTCTTGTACAACGGTTCGTACCAGCGTGGTGGTAACGCCCATGTTGACCCCCCACAAAAAAATGATGACGAAAAACAACCAAACCGGCGGTTGCAACCACAATGCCACGAGAATGACGACTCGCGTTAACTGAAGGCAGATAAAAGCGCGACCAGGATGCAATAACGGCATGACGAGCAGTAGGAATGCGGTCGAGCCAATACTCCCTGCCATAAACCAAATCATCGTTTCCGCAAAGAAGTCGGCACCACCTCCATAGACTTGCGTCACGATGTAGGGCACGCCAATGGTGTAGGCACCTGCGTTAAATAGCGACGAGAGGAAATTAAGGCCAACGACGTTCCGTATTAATGGAAAGCCCCAAAAGAGTCCGAAACTTTGAGATAAACGCCTCATGAGGCCGTCTCCCGAATCAACAGACTCCCCGGCGCTTATAGCGGGTGGTAATGCGGGGAGTCTGCCGAGGGCAAAGGCGGAAGCTGCTATCACGACAGCCTGAATGACGAGGATTTGTCGGATTCCGATCGTTTCTAACTTGCCACCGATCCACACGCCCGCAAGACCGGCCAACGTGGTTGTCACGGTTGCGACGGTGACGGTCCGTTGAATGTCGAAACGGGTGACGCGATTGATGATTGATTGACGTGCTGGGTCACTGAGGGCTTGTAGTAAGGCCATACCCAATCCAAATAGGAAGGCGACTTGCAACGTGATTGAATTTGCGAACGGAATGAGGAGAAGTGGTAGGACGACGGCGAATAGACTTAAGAAGAGAATCAGGTTGCGCGCGTCCGTTTTATCGGCCCAAAGGCCTCCGAGCAGCAACACCGCTAGCGGTGCCAGTTCCATGAAAAATCGAATCCATGCGTAAGCACCAGCCGAAGTCTCGAGGATGCCAACGAATATCCATGCAATGAGTAAGCCGTGAAGGCTGATTGCCGTCATCCAAAGGCATGATCCAGATAGGTACCAGCGAAACGCAGCCGGATGGGGCAGGTGAACTGACATCGCGTACGATGATACAGCGGCAGCTTGTCGTTAACTTAAACCTGTTTCGGAGATCGACAGTTCAGCGCTTGCTAGACCTTGTAGCCGCCATCCACGCTGATCACCTGACCCGTAATTCCCGCTGATTCGTCGGCGGCAAGCAATGCCGCCATCGGGCCCAGTTCTTCTGGCTCAAGTATTCGTTTCTGTAGGTTTTCGGATGCAATTCGTGTTCTTTCTACCTCAACCGTCGTATGTCGTGTTGACGCCATGGCTTCAAGATCTACGAGTTGCGTATTTGTCCACCCCGGACATAGGCAATTGACGGTGACACCTTGTTCAGCCACCTCGGCCGCCATTGCCCGTGTGAGTCCGATGAGACCGTGTTTTGCCGCCGTATACGCTGGATGTCCGCCGGAACGCTTCGCATACCCGGAGCCGATATTGATGATGCGTCCGTGCCCGCGTTTGATCATCGCTGGCAGCACTGCTCGACTTGCGCGGTAGGCCGAAAATAGATTGAGATCGACGTTGGCAACGAACAGTCGATCGTCAATCTGTTCTTTTGAGAGTCCGTCAGTATCGCTAAGACCGGCTCCACCACCGGCATTGTTGACGAGTATGTCGATTTCCCCGAGATCGCTTCTTATGCGGTCGACGCATTCTCCGATCGAGTCGAATGACATGACATCGCAAACTACAGCCAGCGCGTTGACCCCCAATGATCGTATTTCATTTGCAACGTTGTCGATTTCGGGTTTTGTACGGGCACTGACCGCGACGTCAGCTTCCTGACGCGCCATCGCTATCGCGATCGCCCGACCGATTCCGCGACCTCCGCCGGTGACCCAGACACGGCGTCCGTCCAAACGGGCCATCGTTAAATTTCGATCATAGGGTGATTGCCACGATCCGGATTACGAAGGGTTCACGGCATCGAAATACTGCTGAGCCGCGCCAAGGTGATCGTCGACGGTTTGATTACCGGCATTGTGAGTGGCGATCGCCATGTGGGTGCAGCCCAGAGCTCGCCAGCGGTCGGAGTGCTTTTGCCAACGTTCAGGGGTCCCACCGGCAAATTGGGCCTGCGCTTGAATCCCGAAGCCGTCCCACGGAAGGCCAGCCTCGACACGTTCATTCTTGATGCTTTCGATGGCCGCTGCGGATGCTTCGTTTGGCCCCCCAAGTGGGAACCAACCCTGCCCCATGCGTGCACACCGTGAAAGCAGCGCGGGGGCGATGCCGCCGAACCAAATCGGAATCGGGTGCGCTGGTCTTGGTAGGATACTGGCTTGCGTGACCGTGTGAAAATCGCCGTTAAAGGTTAAATTATCGGATTCCCAAAGATCACGGAGTAATTCGATCTGTTCGGCTTGCCGCTTGCCTCTAGCTGCGAACGGAACGTTTAGAGCTTCATATTCCACTTCATTCCAACCGGTGCCGATACCCAATCGAAAACGGTAGTTCGACAAGATTGCGAGTTCTGTTGCTTGTTTGGCGACTAGGGCAGTTTGGCGCTGCGGTAAGATCAAGACTGATGTTGCAAACACAATTTTTTTGGTCACGGCCGCCATGAACGAAAAAACGGTAAAGGGTTCGTGGAAGGCGATGTCTTTGTCGTAGGGGCCTCTCCACCCACCCGGTCGATTCGGATCTGCACCTAGGACGTGGTCGTAGATCAGCATGTGGTCCGCGCCCATTGCCTCGGCGCCTTGTGCGTACGCCTTAATCGCCCCGGGATCGTTGCCTATTTCGTGATGTGGAAAGACGATTCCAAATTTCATGCACTAGTCCTTCCGTGATCGGACTGACGACACTAGTTGCGTGCAAGTTGGATTGCAATTTATCCACAGCTAAAATGCGCGCCCTCATGGTATTCAGAAATGTACGGTGACGTAGCGTTCTGTTTATCCCAAGACCAATCCACAAGGGGTTGGGTGAATGGGTCAACGGTGAGTCGTCGAACTGCGGTTTGAACTTGGACATGAGCACTGAACTTCACGGAGCAGCACACATGGCAGAGTCAGCCGAACATTCATCGTCATTTCCTTTCGTGAAGATGGAGCACGACATCCTTTCTCTCTGGGAAGAAGAAAGGGTGTTCGAAAAGTCATTGGAGTTCACGAAGGATAAGAAGCCTTATATTTTTTATGACGGCCCCCCGTTTGCCACGGGTCTTCCTCACCACGGAAATCTACTTGCTTCCATCATCAAGGACGTCGTGCCGCGCTACTGGACGATGAGAGGGCGATACGTATTGCGCCGTTTCGGTTGGGATTGCCATGGACTGCCGATCGAACACGAAATTGATAAGCGACTCGGCGTATCGGCTCAGGAAGCAATAGCGAAACTAGGAGTTGCCGGTTACAACGCCGAATGTCGGAGCATCGTCGAAACGTATGTTGATCAATGGCGCGCCATCATCACGCGCATTGGTCGCTGGGTCGACTTCGATAATGACTACAAGACCATGGACGCTTGGTATATGGAATCCGTCTGGTGGGTCGTGAAGCAGCTGTGGGAGAAGGACTTAATTTACCGCGGCCAGAAAGTGATGCCGGTTTCTACCGCCCTCGAGACTGTCCTCGCAAACTTCGAGGCAACGTCAAATTACAAGGACGTGCAGGACCCAGCAATTACCGTGCTATTTCGACTTGTCGACGACGACGCTTTCGTCGCGGCGTGGACGACGACCCCGTGGACTTTACCTTCGAACCTTGCCCTGTGTGTAGGAGCAGACATCGATTACGTGGAGGTTACTGATGGGGTATCGGGCCGACGTATTTACTTAGCGGAAGCACGCCTTGAAGAATATGGCGCCACGCATCAGCTAACGGTTGAAAACCGCTTAAAAGGTTCCGACCTGGTGGGTAAGAAATACCTACCGCTGTTTGAGTATTTTAGATCTGAGGCCGAGCGGGGGGCGTTCGTGGTGGTGGCTGATGATTACGTCACCACGGATGAAGGCACGGGGATCGTCCATCAAGCTCCTGCGTTTGGCGAGGACGATTACCGTGTGCTCCAGGCCAACGGCATCGATGCGTTCGCGTGTCCGGTCACCATGGGTGGACGGTTCACGGATGACGTGAAGGATTTTGCAGGAATGCCAGTGAAGGATGCCGACAAGGACATTATTCAGTTCCTTAAGGAGTCGGAGGCTTTATGGGATCAGGAAACGATCCAACACAATTACCCATACTGCTATCGATCCGATACTCCGCTAATCTATCGAGCCGTACCCTCCTGGTTCGTGCGCGTAACCGATTTCATTGACGACTTGGCTGCCGCGAACGAACAGATTCTCTGGGTACCCGGCCATATTAAGGACGGTCGGTTTGGTCACTGGTTAGAGTCGGCGATTGACTGGGCGATTTCCCGTAACCGTGTATGGGGCACCCCCCTTCCGATCTGGGAAAACGAGGTCTCAGGTAATCGAATTTGTGTTGGTTCGATCGACGAGCTGGAACAACTTAGTGGCGAACGGGTTGAGGATTTGCATCGCGAATTCGTTGACCCCCTTGAGTTTGAAATAGACGGTGAGGAGGGCGTGTACCGGCGGGTCGAAGAGGTACTTGATTGTTGGTTCGAGTCGGGTTCCATGCCCTATGCGCAGTTGCATTACCCGTTCGAGAATGAAAAGGTTTTTGAACAGGGCTTTCCGGCTGAGTTTATCGCTGAGGGGTTGGATCAAACTCGGGGCTGGTTTTATACCCTTACCGTGCTTGCCGCCGCGTTGTACGAAAAACCTGCATTTCGCAATGTAATCGTCAACGGCATGGTGATGGCCGAAGACGGCAAAAAAATGTCCAAGAGCCAACAAAATTACACGCCACCGGGCGATCTCATGGAAACATATGGCGCGGACGCGCTACGTCTCTACCTCATCAACTCCGGTTTGGTTCGCGGCGAAGAACAGCGTTTCGCGGATAGCGGCGTTCGGGACATGGCTCGAAGGGCCTTACTGCCTTGGTACAATGCGTTTTCATTTCTTCAGACCTATGCGTCCATCGATCATTGGACGCCCGATAAAGGCGACTACATCGGCAGCAATATTCTGGATCAATGGATTCTTTCCAAACTGCAAACCCTCAAAGCCGGTATCCGAAACGAGATGGAACAATATCGTCTCTATAACGTGGTACCCAAACTATTTGATTTCATCGAGGACCTGACCAATTGGTATATACGATTGAACCGATCGCGATATTGGGGGGACGACATCACGGCAGACAAGATCGCCGCATACTCGACGCTATACCGGGCCGTGCGCGAGCTTTCCATTGCTATGGCACCGTTTGCACCGTTTCTTTCGGAGCACATATACCGTCAGATCTCGGAATTAGCTGAGGAGCGCCCCAAACCCTCGTCTGTTCATTTGTGCAGCTACCCAGAAGCCGATAGTTCGGAGATTCATCGTGACCTTGAAGATGCGGTGACGCGCATGCAGCAGGTGGTTTTGTTGGGCCGGCGAAAACGAGAAGAGGTGAAGATTAACCTGCGTACTCCGTTGTCTCTCGTGACCATTGTCCATCGCGATCGCGACGTTTTGGAGGCCATTCGAGGATTGGATGAGTATGTGCGCTCGGAGCTCAACGTGAAGGAAGTCAGGTACGCGACCGAAGAAACTGGCTACATTGTGTTGTACGCGAAGCCCAACTTTCCGGTATTGGGTAAGCGCCTTGGAAAACGAATGAAAGAGTATCAGGAATTGATTGAGTCGATGACGCCCGACGATATTGCGAACTTTCACGACGAGAAAGGGGTCACGCTTGGCGGTGAACGTTTTACCATGGAAGAGATTCAGGTGTTCCGAGAAGCGAAACCCGGGACTAACGTGATCACCGATCGATTGATATCGATCGATCTGGTTTGCGAGCTCAACGATGAACTCGTGATGGAAGGGTATGCGCGGGAAGCCGTTAACCGTATTCAACGAGCGCGGCGAGACGCAGGATTAGAAGTATCGGATCGAATCCGACTCGTCTATTCGGGCGATGAACGCGTGCTCGAAGCGCTCGGAATACATGCTGAATACGTTGCCAGAGAAACGCTTGCAACCGAATTCGAACTGGGTCCGACTCAACAGTTTGACGCTGAAATCGATGGCATGCGGTTGGGGTTTGATATCTCAGTAATGGGGATTAATTAACCATGTTGGAGTTTTACACGGCGCCCACGCCCAATGGTTGGAAAGTGGCGATGACGCTCGAAGAGATGGGGCTTGATTACCAACTGCAAATGGTCAACTTATCGGGGGGTGAGCAGCAAGAAGCGAGCTATCTTGCCATCAATCCGAATGGCCGTATCCCTGCGATCGTCGACGACGGCTTCCCGGTCTTCGAATCCGGCGCCATCATGCTCTACCTTGCCGAGAAAACGGGGAAGTTGATACCTCGAGACATCAAAGGTCGATCGGAGGTCGTTCAATGGCTCATGTTCCAGATGGCGGGTATCGGGCCGATGCAAGGACAAGCCGTCGTCTTTGTGCGTTATTTTCCAGAGGACATCCCAGCGGCCAAGGATCGATACATCAACGAGTCACGTAGACTCTACGAGGTTCTTGATCGCCGGCTGGAGGGACGTGAATGGCTGGTGAACGATTTTTCCATAGCGGATATTGCCAACTGGTCCTGGATCCGCAGCCACAAGTGGGCACGCGTATCCGTTGAAGGACTCGACAATCTGTCGAGATGGATGGATCAGATGCGAAATCGACCCGCATGCGAAAGAGGCGCCAGCATCCCACCGTCGCCCGGACGCGCAGATCTAGTCAAAAAGGGTGGTGCAGCGATCGTTACAACGTAGCGGGTCGTTAAATGATCGTAGCGCTTGACGTTGTCAAAGGGCGCTCCTGGGTGCCACGCTTCTTTGAAACTAGAGAGAGATTTATGAAGGCAATATGCAATGGTCAGATCATCGCGGAAAGTGAGGAAACTGTCGTCATCGAAGGCAATCACTATTTCCCCCGNGNGTCGNTCGNGGTTGAATTTTTCACGGATAGTAAGACAACATCGATTTGTCCCTGGAAAGGGACNGCACATTATNTNAANGTCGTTGTGGATGGGGAAACNGAAGCTGATGCCGCTTGGCATTANCCNGACCCNAAACCGTCCGCGGCTGAAATCTCGGATCGAGTNGCTTTNTGGGGAGCGGTTGAAGTTTTAAGCTNANGGACGCGACGCAGAACNATCNCGTCCNCATGACTNGGAGAACCGGATGTTCTATGAGTTGAGACAATACCAAGTTGTTGACGGGAAAATGGACGCGTTCGTCGAATTAATGGAGTCCGAAATTATTCCCTTTCAGGTTGGAAAAGGGATGGTGATTACGGGGAGTTTTCGCGGTGAAGAAGACCCGACAACGTACGTATGGATGCGGCGTTTCAGTTCGGAAGCTGAAAGAGAGCGTCTCTACGAGGCAGTCTATGAAAGTGACGAATGGAAAACGTCGTTCGCGCCTCGTGTGGGTGAATTGATGGATCGCTCAGGGATCAATGTTCAACGGATCGTTCCGACACCCCGTTCAGTCACGCAGTAAGTGTCAGGGGCAGAATTCGGATACCTGGTAGGCTCAAGGCAGGCGGTGCGTGTTGGCGCACATTGCCGATTATCGTGGGAGTCGGTGGGCAAACGGGCGAATGAATCGTATGAGGGGTGTTAGACATCGATATCCGCAACTCAAGCCGTAGGATCCTGGCGTCAGGTACGCTGCAAATCGGTTTGATCCTGCTTTTCGTCGTTGGCCTGGGAACGTATGCGTTCACCCTACGCGACCCGGCGGTTGAACAACGAAGTTCACAAATAGGAAGTAGCAGGGTCAACGCACTACCTGTTGTGAACGTACTGTTACCAGATTCAATCGCGAGGGACGTCTTAGTCGACGTCACGGGAACAATCAATGCCCGAAGTTACGTCGAGTTAGTTCCCGAAGTTTCAGGGCGGGTGGTCGAGGTGTCGCCATCGCTTCGGGCCGGAGGTTCGTTTACTTTCGGAGAAGTACTTATTGGAATTGACGAGCGTGATTTTCGGCTCGCGGTTGAACAGGCGAATGCGGAAGTCGCAAGCGCGGAGTCGAATTTGTTGTTGCAGCAAACGGAAGGCGCGGTTGCAAGCAGCAATTACGCGCTTTTACACTCAGGAGATTCGGTACCGGCGTTAGTAGCGAGAGAGCCTCAAATCGGACAGGCACGCGCGCAGCTTTTGTCTGCTCGCGCTCGTGCGGCGGCGGCGGAGTTAGATCTTTCCCGAACGAAAATTTCGTTGCCTTTCGCGGGTAGAGTGACTTCCAGCACGGCGGAAGTGGGGCAGATGCTTTCTCGTGGACAGTCCTTTGGACGAGTATTCGCGCTTGATGCAATTGAAGTCAATGTACCCATCGGACAAACCGAACTACTGAATCTGACGCCTGCGGAAGGTCGTGCCGCGATGGTATATGTGGGATCTAATACAAAGGATGCAAACGTGTATCCAGCGGTCGTGGAACGGGTTGCTGCGGTGCTGGATGAGCGCACTCGATTTTCGAAATTGTACATGCGGTTAACAGGTGGTCCGGAACTGTCCCCTGGAACGTTTATAGACGCGAAGATAGTAGGACCCACCGTGCCATCCTCGTATCAACTCTCGGAGGCCGTCGAGCAACCAGGCGGCCATTTGTGGATAGTTATTGATGACAAGCTGGTCCGACATTCACCCGATATCAGGAACCGTTCGACGGTGGGCATCCTGGTGGAAGCCTTTGAGTACGGGCAAGGAATCGTAGTCGGGCCCGTTCCTTCCGCATTCGAAGGCATGCGCGTGCGCACTTTGCCGGTTGATACCGCTCCATGAGTGACATCGATGGCGTTGATCCCAACGCGTCGCCCACGCCGGGGGCAAATCGGCTATTGCGGGCTTTCACGAGTAATTCTGTAGCAGCCAACTTGACGATGTTGGTGATGCTGATCGGTGGTTTTTTTGCCTGGACAAACCTCACCTCACAGACGTTTCCGACGCTGGACTTTGGCATTGCAAGCATTTCGGTGCCGTATCCAGGCGCGACACCGAGCGAAGTCGAAGAGGGTGTCACGCGCCGTGTAGAAGAAGCTATTAGGGGTATCGACGGTATTGACCAGGTGCGGTCGACGGCGGTCGAAAACTACGGTGTCGTAACCGCGGAGCTTAAAGACAATGTCGATGAAGTCAAAGTTCGAAACGACATTGAGACCGCGGTTGATCGGTTAGTCGACTTTCCACCTTTAGATGCGGAAAACCCAGACGTTGTGCTGGCCGAGACCGTCAGCGAAGTGATGGCCATCGTGGTTTCCTCCGAACGGGGAGAGAAGGAGTTACGCCTAGGTGCGGAACTTCTTGAACAGGCGTTGCTGGGACTATCAAGTATTTCCTTGGTATCGATTGATGGGGCTCGTAATTACGAAATTGCGATCGAGGTCAGCGAACAAGCGTTGCGTCGTTACAACCTGTCGATGAGTCAGGTAGCAGGAGCGGTGAGGGTGTCGTCGTTAAACCTGTCGGCGGGTGAATTAAGGACGGAAGGTGGCGATCTCCTTCTCCGTACCAACTCGAAACGGGTATCGGGTCGCGAGTTCGAAGACATTGTTCTTCGAGCGTCTTCAGATGGGAGCATATTACGTCTGCGTGACGTGGCGAAAATACGAGACGGTTTTGCGGACATTGATCTGATTAATCGGTACCAGGGTCGGCCGAGCGTGGTGGTTAGGGTGCAGAAATCTGAGCCGGAAGATGCCATTGGTATCGCGGCGGATGTTCGGACACTGCTCGAGACGTTTAAAGCGCCTCAAGGACTCGATATCGCCATTCTTTCAGATCAATCGGAATTTATTGAGTCGCGCATCAGCCTTCTCATGAAGAACGGCTTGCTTGGGTTTGTACTCGTGTTTCTCTTCCTGGTGCTTATGTTGGATCTTCGGCTCGCGATTTGGGTTGCGATGGGCGTGCCGATTTCGTTTTTCGGCGCGTTCCTCTTTTTCGGCGCGTTCGATGTCAGCCTCAACATGATCTCCCTTTTCGGTCTCATCATTGTCATTGGTGTCGTCGTCGATGACGCAGTGGTGGTGGGCGAGAACATCGCAGCAGAACGTGAAATGGGTCGTGTCGGAACAGAAGCATCGGTGAACGGAGTCAAGGGGGTGCTCGCACCCGTTTTCGTGGGTGTACTGACGACCATGGTGGCTTTTGGCTCGCTTACGTTTGTTACCGGTTTCATGGGGCAGATGATGAGGGATGTCGCCATCGTTGTAATGTTGGTGTTGACGATGTCGCTGGTTGAAGCGTTCTTTATCTTACCGGCGCATTTGGCGCATCCAGGGACATGGAGTCGGTACCCGTTGGACGCGGTCCAACAGAAAATCGCCGCCTGGGTGGAGCATTTTCGTGATGATCTTCTTGTCCCAGCCATTGCCCAAGCCGTCTCGTATCGGTGGCTGACGATGTTGGCGTGGTTGGGCCTCCTTGCCATTGCAGCGCTGATCTTATTTTTTGGTTGGGTTAGGTACATTGGTTTCCCGGATCTTGAGTCGGATCGGATTAATGCCCAGGTAATATTTCCTATCGGGACCCCTTTTTCGATCACTCAGGCGGGTGCGGAAAAAGTCACAGCGGCGGCCGTTAATGTAAACGCCGCAACTCGCGGTACCGCGTTTAAATCGACGCTCGTTACCATCGGTGGCCATGTCGAATTGGGTATGAGCGGGCCCGCCGGCGGTGCAGGCTCGACGTATGCGAGCCACATCGCGTCTGTCCAGATCGAGCTCATGTCTGATTCGATTAGGACCCAATCCGCGAAAGATCTGGCTCGTGCTTGGCGAGCCGAGGTGGGGCTAATTCCTGGGGCGGAAAGCCTGTCTTTTTCAAGTGACGTCGTTGGTGACGGCTCATCCGTGGATTACGAGCTCTCACACCAAGACGAGATCCTTCTGACACGAGCAATCGAAAGGTTCAAGGATGAGCTTCACACAATAAATGGCATGACCGATCTACAAGATTCGTCAAGCTTGGGTAAACGTCAATACGACATCGAACTCACGGCCGCGGGTGAGGCAGCCGGACTTTCACCAGCGGATATCGCGCGCCAGCTCCGCCAGCATTTCTTTGGCGAAGAGGTCCATCGGATACAGCGGGGTAGGCAGGAATTAAAGGTGATGGTTCGGTACCCGCGCGATCAACGAAACAGCGAGCGTGATTTGTTGAATGTGCGAATTCGTCTTGCGGATGGTACCGAAGCCCCGCTCTCCACTGTGGCACGGACGATCGAATCGCGTAGTTATTCCGAAATCAATCGAGTCGATGGGCACCGAATCGTATCGGTATCTGGGAAGGTGGATTCTGATGTCATGACACAAACCGAGGCCACCGCCATTATCGACGACAACGTGATACCCGCGTTGGTCAAAGAATTTCCGGGTTTGCAAGTCACTAAGGCGGGTTTCTCGCAAGATCAAGTGGAGGACCTCGGGGCGATGGTCTCTGCTTTGGCGTTTGCACTGGTCGTGATGTACGCGCTCCTAGCCGCGGAACTTAAAAGTTACATTCAACCGTTGATCATTGGTGCCGGCATCCCAGCAGGGATGGCAGGAGCCGTCATCGGACATCTACTACTTGGCTACGACCTATCGTTTATTTCGATTTTCGGCATGATCGCGCTAACGGGCGTCGTGGTGAACGATTCACTGGTCATGATTGATCGATACAATATCATTTGTCGCACAACCGACAACGGTCCAACAGAAGCCATCGTCTTGGCGGCTCAACGGCGTTTTCGCGCAATATTCTTGACCACGGCCACTACGGCCCTTGGACTTACGCCTATGCTATTTGAGCGGAGCATCAGCGCGCAGTTCCTTATCCCTATGGCGGTCAGTCTCGCCGTTGGCATCGTGTTTGCGAGTGTGATTATTCTCTTTGTTGTGCCGGCGCTCGTCGCCATCGTCGAAGAAGACTTGTACCCACTGTTTTCGCGTCGCTTGAGCCCGTCGGTCGAATCGCACGCTTCCGGACAGCAAGCATCCGCGCCGATCCGCTAACCGGCGCTTTGCATATCGACATTGTGGGACTTGGAACTTAGTTACCGGTGAACGAAGGGTCAGTCTTTTCGAGATAGGCTTTCACCGCGATTTGGCGATCGTCGGTGGTGGCCGAAAGGATATTTTGATCGACATCCATGTGCATGACGGCCGCATCTAGAGATGAAACGATTGCATTGACACTCCGTTTAATCATTTGGGCGGGAATCGGCGCGAGCGCGGCGTAACGCGTCGCCCAAGACAGAGCCTCTTCCAACAAGGATTCTCGATTGACGACAGCATCGAGAATGCCCCAGTCGTAAAGCGTTGATGCGTCGACGCGTTCTCCACCAACCACCAAACGCTTGGCGCGTGCTGGGCCGGCGAGGTGGGCAATAAGAGGAAGGCTTTTCCACATCAGATTCACACCAATTAAAATTTCGGGGTATTGCATGAAGCAGTCGTCCGCGCCGATACGAAAATCCATCGCAGTCGCTAAGCAAGCGCCTCCTCCCATCGCGGCACCGTTCCACGCGGCAATGGTGATTTGATCCATGTTGTAGATCGCTTCGATTGCGCGTTCCCCTAGTCGCGCGCGACGACGACGCAGCACGAGTCCAGCGTTTTTGACTACTGGATCGGGATGGGCGGACAAATCTGCGCCGGACGAAAAGTGCTTACCTTTGCCAGTAAAAACGACGGCTCGTGTGTCGGGATCGTCGCGAAATGACAACGCCACATTCTCGATATCCAGTAAATGTGCGTGATCGAGAGCGTTGGCCTTATCGGGTCGATTAAACGTGATGGTAGCGACAGAGCCATTTTTTTCTATGGTTAGGTTTTCGTAGGTCGTCATACCACTTTCCCCGGAAGCATGGGCCTCATGGTAGCGCATGTCCCGAAACGTACCGAGACTCGCATCGAGACNGGATGNTTCGACNNGANGNCNANGTGGGGNACGTGAAATTTAAGTACCTNGNTGGTCGAATAGCATTGCCGANGCCCGACGCCCGGTTGAAAATGCACNTTCTGCGNTAAAGATTCAGGGNCTGGAGTGGAACGCGATAACCCGACCTCACACACNTACTTTTCTCAACGGCTCCGATTGCATTACCTCGATTGGGGCAATGATTCGGCGGAGAGCATGTTGCTAGTGCATGGTATTCATGATCATTGCCATACTTGGGATTGGGTGGCGCAAGCGTTCCGTGATCGATATCACATCGTNGCTCCGGATTTTCGAGGCCATGGAGACTCGGAGTGGAGTAAAGGTAGCGCGTACACACATCTCGAGTACGTCTACGATGTAGCACAACTTGTTAGNCAACAAGAGCTTGCGCCGACGACNGTGGTCGCACACTCGTTGGGCGGNACNATAGCCGCCATGTACTCGGGAATATTCCCTNAGCTGGTGAAGCGACTCGTTATTGTTGAAGGAGTGGGTCTCTATCCAGGNAGATATTCAGGGGACCCAGCCGCTCGCNTGGGCCAGTGGGTCGACTCAAATTATTCNCTCGCGGGTCGAATTCCNCGTCGCTATGANTCATTAGAAGACGCGTTTCAGCGNATGCAGGAAACNAATCCCCATTTAACACCGCAACAAGCCCGGCACCTGACGATCCACGGGAGCAATCAGAATGAGGACGGGACNTACACCTGGAAATTCGATAATTACACGCGTGCGCACACNCCGTACGACATTCCCAGCGAAGATGTCATTGATTTATGGAAACGAATACGTTGTCCAGTNCTGATCATTAATTCTAAACAGGGCTATCCCCACCGCATCGGNCAAGCNGGCACGTTGGAACATTTTGGCGANGTTCGNCTTATCGAAATCGATGAAGCGGGACATTGGACNCATCATGACCAACTGGACGATTTNGTNGAATTGGTCGCTGATTTCTTNGGGGNTTAATGANTTNATGCTCGTGNGGAAGGATGAGTAAAAGCGNCCTGGACGGNTCGACNCTANCGGGTATCCGNGTNGTGGATGTTGGCGACCGTTTGGCNACCGCGTGGTGTTCGCGCCTGCTCGCTGANTACGGNGCCGACGTCGTCTTGGTGGAATCGGATAGAGGNCANNNGGCGCGGCGNCTCCCNCCCTTCGACGGNNGCGGCCAAAGTCTTATGGCGCGNTATGTCNTGGCCAACAAGAAGTCGNTCGNNCGNGAGGCGGCGGACCNGCTTATCGANGTAGCCGANGTAATCGTCACCNGTCTNGGCGANGGNGCGCGNCTATTCGAACAGAACCAGAANGCCGTCGTGTGNGCGATCACGCCGTATGGNCAGACGGGGGAGCTCAAGGACTACCTCGGTAACGATCTAACCGCCTATGCCCGNTCGGGCTGGGCCCATTGCAANGGTCTTCTCGGAAGACCCCCATTGAAGGGNAGTGGNTATCAGGCAAGCTACCAGGNGGGAACTTTAGCNTTTGGCGGCGTTGTTGCNGCTTTGATCGAAAAATTCGCCANGGATGGATNNGGGCAATTGATCGACATTTCNGAGTGGGAAACNCTAGTTTCGACGTCGTCTCCNGCNCCGTTNCGCTACCAATATTCCGACTTTCTTTGGCAACGAAGACGCGCGCCAGTGAACATGAACGAAGGGCCCGTANCNGTGAAGGATGGTTATTTTGCGTTNCCGCTATCGCGGCCNGCCTTTTGGGTGAAGGCNATGCANCTCNTGGGGTTGCCCGACCTGGCGGNCGACGAGGACCTACAACANCCANGTATTCGACCCAAACACNCNNCGCGNTTTGCAAAGCGGGTNGCGGACGCNATGTCGAGTTGGACGCGAATGGATCTTTTTGNGGCACTTGGAGCAGAACGNGTTATCGCNGGNCCGGTTCTTAGAATGGACGAAATGGCCGANAACCCACAATTCGAAGCTCGCGGATTTTTGAGANCGCCGTCTGGATCGAACGTGCGGTTCCCCGGACCTTTTGCGNNGACAACGGANTCCGTTTGGNAACTGAGGCACGAGATGCCGAAACCNCGATCNAGCGAGGTCGAATTTNCGCCGCGTCAATCGATCGCCGTTCAAGCCGTACGGTCGGGAGGCCNGGGCAANGGTCCTTTGTCGGGCTTTCGTGGATTNGTTTTAACCCAGGCGTGGGCNGGAACGTACGCGACGCAAATGTTGGCGTTATTGGGCGCCGATGTNGTTCAAGTCGAAGTAAGGAGTCGTCTAGATAGTTGGCGTGGCTCGTACCGTAATCCAATTCCCCGTAATTTGGCGAATACNGACACGGCCCGACATGCATGGAACTGCAGTCCACTCTATAACTCGGTCAANTTNAACAAGCGTTGCGTAACAATNGATTTATCAAAACCNGAAGGNAAAGATTTATTTANCGAGCTTCTTCCCCATTTCGATTTTGTNGCCGAGAANTTTTCACCGCGGGTAATGAATAANCTTGGGNTAGGGTATGACGCGCTGNAGNCGATCAANCCCGATATTGTCTTTGCGAGCCTCTCTGCNTATGGCGCGACCGGACCNTGGGNNAACGTGCCNGGAATCGGTGGAACGATCGAACCTTCGTCGGGGATGTCGGCGCTCTTGGGGTACGAAGGAGAGCAACCACAGAACTCAGGACAAATGTATCCTGATCCNGTCGCNGGGCTGTGTGGATTTGCCGCAATCGCCTTGGCGTTGTTGCATCGNGACCGCACCGGGNAAGGACAGTACATTGACCTATCGATGCAAGAAGCGAACTTTTNGTTTATCGGGGATGCTTGGATGGAATATGAAATNAATGGCCACGTACGTGGACCGCAGGGCAATCGCCACCCNCTGTANGCGCCGCACGCTATATATCCGAGTTCAGGCGATGACGAGTGGNTAGCGATANCGGCTGAAACCGAGTTGCATTGGCAACTCATTTGCGAGGTTCTTGAAATCGACGGACGACAATGGCTCTNCAACGAGGATCGAAAGAAGCACGAAGNTTCGATCGANGCACTTCTATCNTCGGCAACGGAAAAGCTCGACAGACACGCNCTCGCCAATGAGCTCTGNCGTCGNGGCGTCCCGGCAGCTCCGGTATTGGGNCCTGCCGACATTGTTNCAAATANGCAATTACGTGANCGTGGCCACATGGTACNAGTCGACCACCCGGAANCCGGCACGATGTGGCAGTCGGGATTGCCGATGTTNTTCAGTCGGACTGAGGGAGGGGTGACGCGACCAGCNCCGATGCAAGGACAGCATTCGTTTGAAGTGTTTGAAGAATTTCTGNGNATGCCGCGNCAACGATACGACGAGNTAGCNGAGCAAGGAATCACGGGCAAAGGAGAGATANNCCGATGAGTTTTCATGACATCGAGTACGAAGTTGTTAACCNGGTTGCGCGGATTACCACCGCGCGTCCCAAGTACCGCAACGCGCAAAGTCGNCGCTTGCTTGAGGAACTNGACNAAGCATTTACGACGGCGACGGTAGATCAAGACGTACACGTTATCGCGCTCTTCGGTCAAGGCGAGCATTTTTCGGGAGGACACGATCTGGGTACGCCAGACGAACGCGAAGATATGCAGAAGCGCCCTCTNCAGGAGGGTCTGCGNGGCCGTTNCGATCACTCGCGAGAGCAGTTCGTTGAAAAGTCGATGCGTTGGCGCAACGTNCCGAAACCCACCATAGCGGGGGTTCAAGGGTATTGCATATTTGGCGGGTGGATTGTCGCCAGCGCTATGGACATCATCTATGCAGGNNATAGCGCGATGTTTTTGGGGTCAAATTTCCAATTTTTCACGGTGCCGTGGGACATACACCCGCGAAAAGCCAAGGAAGTTCTCTATGAGAGTCGTTTTATTGATGCGGCAGAGGCCCTCGAACTCGATCTCGTCAACCGTGTCGTGCCCGATGCCGAACTGCAAGCGTCGGTGTTGGAGTACGCAGAACGTGTGGCCACGAACGATCCGTTTCAGCTGCGTATGATCAAAATGGCGGTCAACCAAATGCAGGATACTCAGGGCTTCCAAGCTCACGTAAATGCTGCCCATTTAATGCATATCGTATCGGCTCAGGGGGAACGAGACCCTGANTACGCGNTNAAAGTACCGGAAGGNAAGCGACGCCCTATGGTCGAAAAAGCATTTGAGAACTATGAACTCCATAAGAAGCGATAGCGGTTCGACGCGGAGGGAATTGTCCGAGACNGAATGTGCTGAGGTNCTTGCCCGGCCGATTTCNGCGACCATTGCTTTTCTCGACGGCGANGGATTTCCGAGGATGGTCCCNTGCTGGTTTCTCTGGACGGANGAGGCTTTTNATACGACNAGNGACCCCGATAAATACCANGTCAAATGNCTNTCTGCTNACTCGCGTGGGTCGTTTTGCGTTGAGGTTGAGGATNTGACTCCATCGCGTCGTTCGAATCGNCAAGTCAAGGGANTAGGACATTTTGAGATCGTTCGTNGNGGGATTACAGAANTAACGTCCGGGCTCTGGNCCAAGTACTTGGGGATAACGAGNGCNGCTGGTTTATCCAATTCCGNNAGGGTTGTTTTGAGGTTGCGCCCCGATTCGATCTCCGCTCATGGCAGCGAANTNGCNCTCAAACGAANATGAACCAAGCGCCNCANATCATTATTTTTAATCCGGANCAATGGCGAGGCGATGCGCTAGGCCATATGAACCATCCGGCGGTTAAAACNCCGAATNTAGACGCNCTCGTTGAGACGGATGCGATATCCTTTCGAAACGCATTTAGNCAGGCGACTGTNTGTACGCCGAGTCGTTGTTCGTTTATGACCGGCTGGTACCCGCACGTGCGAGGCCATCGCACGATGCATCACATGCTGAATGCGGAGGCGGGCGAACCGAATCTCNTGTCGGTGTTGCGCGACAACGATTACTTCGTTTGGTGGGGTGGAAAGAACGATTTAGTACCCGGTCAACTGGGCTACGNCTCNCACTGCGATGTCCANTTTAGACCGAGTCGNGCGGATTATGAGCGCTGGGGNTATACCCCNAGGGAAGGCTCCCANGGNGGTGATCTCGAATGGCGCGGCNAGCNCGGAACTGACACTTTCTANAGTTTTTTNAAGGGTAAATTGGATCGCGCGGCGTCGGATGTATATTTCGATGGTGANTGGGCCATGCTCTACGGTGCGATGGACTTCATTCGGNCGTATGACGGAGATCAACCTCTGTGNTTNTTCTTACCTCTCGGATACCCGCACCCNCCATANTGNGTCGAAGAGCCCTGGTTCTCGATGATCGATCGCGGTGACGTTCCNCCCCGNCATCAATACGAGCGCTGGGATGATAAGCCCTCCNTGCTTACGGGTATTCGAGACNGACAGGGCCTTGTCAACTGGTCGGAAGAACGNTGGACGGAATTGCGTGCCACGTACTTNGGTATGTGTGCACGGGTGGATCATCAGTTTGGGCTACTTATCGAAAGCCTGCGCGATGCCAACTTATACGAGCACAGTGCNATTTTCGTGTTTTCGGATCACGGCGACTTTACNGGCGATTACGGTTTAGTCGAGAAGACACAAAACACCTTCCAAGATTGCCTGAGCCGNGTACCGTTTATCGTCAAACCGCCTGCCGCCATGGCCGCTGCGCCAGGGATTCGGAACCAACTGATTGAATTGATCGACTTTCCGGCGACCGTGTACGACTGCGCGGGAATAGAGCCGCCGTATTGGCACTTTGGGAAAAGTTTACGAAGCGTNTTGGCCGATACNGANGCTATNCATCGCGATGCGGTCTTTTGTGANGGAGGCCGACTGCGGCAAGAGGTTCACGCCAGCGAGCGNGAGAGTACCAGTGGNATGGGCGGGCTGGGGCTCTATTCCCCTCGAATCGAGCAGCAACTTCGTGAAGNCGATGTGTTCCCGCATTCGAAAGCCACGATGTGTCGAGACGGTCAATTCAAATACGTACGACGGGCGTATGAAACCGACGAGTTCTATGATCTAGGATCGGATCCGGGTGAAACCACCAATTTGATAAATGAACCGAGTAGTGCTCGTTCCATCNATCGNTTGAAGGAACGNATGCTCNCCTGGTACATGGAAACGTGCGACGTGGTTCCNTTAGCNTCGGACCAACGCAATTTCNNGCGGTAACCAANGGCGTGTAANCTTCACCCNNTAATNACTTGCTNCTCAAGATACTCGCCAACCGCATCGACGGTCCCTCGAAAGATGATNCGCGCNCTTTTTTGTTCAAGNTGATAGTCGTACATCGGGTCGTAATAGTTGGTCAGCAGCGAGNCGATCCATTGGAGGTGTNACTCTTTATTCCCAGTATNGAACNCTTNTTCCATGAGCCCTAGGAGCTCGCGNTAANGNGCGNCTCCNAGACGNTTGCGTATCCGCCCCAGTGCGTTGGTGAACATTGAGGGAACGCCGTTTACAACGTATTCNTCGTAGATATTGGCGATACGCTTTTCGAGCGACAGTTCAAGAATGACTAAGGGGGCGCNTTGCATACTGGNGAAGAGTNTNTCTGGNAGCGCAAGGCGACCGATGGTTCGGCTTTCATCCTCAACGACGATGGGACGGTCGTGATTNATTGAAANNANGGCAGCGGCAAGGGCGTTTTCAAATGAGACAGGNGGAGGTTGGAGAGCAATGTCCCCNCCGAATGCTGAGCCGCGATGGTTCGCCAATTGCTCCAAATCGATGGCATTTGATAGTTGCCGCAACGATCGCGTTTTACCGCTCCCGGTTCGGCCGCCTAATACCAGCCAACTGTGATCTGCCGATGCNTCGAGCCGTTGAAGGCAATAACGGCGGAGCGCCTTGGAGCCGCCCTTGACGATGGGAATGATTGAACCGGTTTCTGCNAACCATTCGTGCGCGATNCGTGAGCGCAGNCCNCCTCGCCAGCAGCAAAATAGNGCGCCTTCGTGAGAGTGCGCGAACGATGCCCANTCGCTCACNCGCCTCGCGCGAACGCTTCCCNNGACCAGTTTTTGCCCGAGCCTAATTGCNGCGCTTTGCCCTTCGTTTTTGTAACANGNGCCCACTTGTTGGCGCTCGTCATTGTTCAAGATTGGGAGATTGATGGCGGNNGGAATTGCACCTTTGANGTACTCGTCGGGNGACCGNACATCGATCACGGGACACTGNTTCNTGAGAATACCGCGGTAGTCGTNTACGACTTCANTCGACANNTNTGTTCTCAGTCAAANCCAGTCAAGGTATGGGGTCGACGACGGGGTGGCCNGCNTTAAATGCGTCTAGATGTTCCAGCANCACGTCGATNACGGCGTTTTGTTCCTGCCGTCTTGCTTGNTCCACNGCCTCCGTCTGCAGGTCAACGGCAGTATTAAAGTCGCCGCTTGCTGCATGAGCGGCGGCCCATGTATCCAAATAGGCNGGGGTTTGACGCGCCTTAAGGTCGCTCTCCATGATGCCAGTCATGATTTCAAGNGCATANTGNGGGTTCTTTAACCTTTCGAGGTTGGTAACCGCNAGTGTCCACGCCACCTCGTTAATTATNCTGGCGTNTTCTGGNGCACTTGCGATNGCTTTGCGNAACCACCCAAANGCTCGTCGAAAGCTCCTGTTNACGTGTACACCCCGGGCNTAGAGGTTCCCGAGCACCAGCATCGCGTCCGGATTGTCCTGACTCGCGACTTCTCGGAGCCAATCGTATGCTCGACGTTCGAACGGCTTATCAACATCCGGGTGCATGAGAAAACGAGCGTATTGGAGCTTNGCGAAGTCGTNGTCNAGTTCTGCCGCTTCNATAAAGTAAGCGGCNGTTTTTCCCAGATCNCGCTCGATTTGTCTNCCGTCNAAGTAAAGCTGTCCAAGGTAGATTAAGGCTTGAGTATTTTCGAGTGCNGACGCCTGNTCCATNAGCTCGATNCCGGCTTGCAGTTTGTNGGGNCCTAACTGGTCGCGTAGATAAAGAACCGCCAACATGTACATGGCCTCGTCCGAGCCGACGCTGATGGCGCGTACGTAGTTTTCGACAGCGAGATTAACCGCCTCCGACCGGGACTTCTCGTCAGTATGACGCCGAGCTTTAGTCCACCAAACCCGTGCAAGGGTGAGATTCGCAAGGACATTCCCAGAACGGGTTGACGCGGAAAGCCAGTTGATCGACTCGTCGAGCCGGTCCTCTGATGCAAGGTACGTGCCGATAAAGGCTTGCGCAGCTGAGTCGTCGCGTTGTGCGAGGAAACCGATTAAAGCACCGGGCGTAAATTCGCTGTCTTGCGTCGTCTCACTGATTTGTTGCGAGACGATGGAGTACGCGTCACCGAGGTTGAAAAACACATTAACAAGGGGTCCCAACGGTGGTTTTGAGGCAATGACCATCATGAACGGCCGTTCCTGATCGCTCTGGTAGATAGACCCGACGGGTGTGCGACCCAATGCGACTAAATAGGATCGTGCTTCCGGACCCGAAAAAACGCGGTACGGTAGTTTCCGAGTTCCGTCGGCGCCTGATTCGATTGAAGTAACGATGCGTTTAGCCCAGTCGCGATGCAATTCTGCTGTTTCGTCTTCGACGCGCTCGTAAAACGCGGCAAGGGCAAGGTGCCCAGCAAGACTACCGTAATAAATATCGAGAATCGCAGTCCCAATTGCTCCGAGTTTCAGGGGCTGGTCAATCAAAAGCTGCAGAGCTTGACGTTCAAGGGCGGAAACTCTTTGAAGACGTTGGGGAAAGTCAGGGGTGGCTAAAAAGGCGAGCTTTATGTCTTCGGGGGATACATTTTCTCCGCCTTGTACCGATTGGATGAGGTCTACGTAGTTCGCTGGCTCGGATGAAGTGGTTGTGCACCCAGTGATTGCGAGCAGGCAACAGAGAACCGTCGTCACACCAAGGTTTTGCATCNCGGCAGTGTATCGTATTCGTGCGAACGGGTNAGGCTGNCTGGTATGATCGGNNTCGAGAACTTNAGAGAGCTCTGAATGGCANTGGAATACAAGCTCCGANTGCCGCNTGCNAATGAGGCGTTGCCNGGACGACCNGACGCTGTNCCNGTCCCTCCAAGCCACTTTGTNCANGGCAGACCGCTGCANCCGCCGTTTCCGCAGCACATGGAAATGTTANTGGCAGGATTGGGGTGTTTTTGGGGTGCGGAGAGGTTGTTCTGGCAAATAGANGGGGTGTATACNACCGCNGTGGGTTATGCAGGTGGTCACACACANAANCCCACCTACGAGGANGTTTGTTCTGGTTTAACGGGACATACNGAAGCGGTGCTTGCGGTATACGATCCGGCGNTNGTNACGTATNTGGAGTTGTTGAGAGTTTTTTGGGAGGGGCACGACCCAACCCAGGGTATGCGNCAGGGNAATGATCTAGGTACTCAGTATCGTTCTGCACTNTNTGTCCATGGNGCCGAACAGATGGNANTAGCNCATCNTTCGCGCGACGAATATCAGCAACNACTGCGTANCGCNGNTTANGGCGATATTTCNACAGAAATTNTAGAGGCNCCGNTATTNTTTTATGCNGAGCACAACCANCAGCAATACCTCGCNAAGGTTCCNGGCGGGTACTGTGGATTGGGAGGAACGGGAGTGNCATGCGGGATCGAGCCATTGGTTCAGGCGTGAAGCGACGTTAGTCCTNCTTAGGCNAGATCGANNTAACAACGAGNGATAAAAACCCGGCNGNNGCCGGGTTTTTTCTGCNNGNAANGCCGGANGTTCGGCAGTTCTANAGAGTGCACTCNCNANTAAACACACGNGCTCNNCNGTCGTANTTNGNTNAAAAAATAGAACTCTGGCGTCCATCCGTTAACCGCGTTTACACTGACAAACTTTGTTTGCNAAAAGTCGTAACGGTGATNGCTAAAGTTNTTTGGNTCGACTACGNACGATGAATAGNTATAGGAGCGGCNAGCAGTTANATAANTGGGCCGCTCGCGAGNCNGGGANGTTGNGATGACCTACCCNCTNGAGGGAGTCCNNGTCCTCGACCTTTCGCGGGTGTTAGCGGGTCCCTTTGCCGGCCGTATGCTGTCGGATCTNGGTGCNGACGTGGTTAAGCTTGAACCGCCANANGAGGATCTCACGCGTCTTTGGGGAGCGGTAATAGGTGGAGTGCCGGGATATTTTCATCAACAGAATGCGGGCAAACGCGACGTCTGCATCGATCTTTCGGTNCCNGAAGGCGTNGCGTTAGCCNANCAACTAGCNGCTAAAGCCGACATCGTTATCGAGAATTTTCGNCCCGGTGTGATGGANCGNCTNGGACTTGGNTATCGNCAACTNAANGCNGCAAGAAAAGACCTCATACTTCTTTCGATTTCNGGATTTGGACAAGATAGCCCNGAGTCTCAAAGGATGGCGTACGCNGCCGTCATTCATGCCGAATCNGGGTTNGTNAAGCGNCAAGCGCNGGATGGTCGTCCGNCGCAAGATATANGGGTATCGATGTCGGACACCAATGCGGCATTGCATGGTCTGGTCGCCGTNCTNGCCGCGATGCACTTGAGGCAAACCACAGGGCTNGGTCAACACATCGATATGTCGATGCTTGATGCGACCGTTGTGACNGATGATCAACTGCTTTATCACCTTGAAGATTCNCACGACACNGGACCGGCGGNNTCGGANATTTGGGACACAGGATTTGGNNCNGTNCTCATTGCNGGGGATTTTCGACATATTTGGCGCCAGTTGAACACTCGCACGGACGTTGAAGATCCCACTCAGGNAGGGGCNTCGTTGGAACANAAGATTCAACAGCGACGCGAATCTGCNGCAACGTTCTTTAGGTCGTTGAGAACNAGGNCCGAAGTTCAAGAAATCATGGAGTCGTTGGGCCTCGCTTGGGGNGAGGTTCGCGACAGTTCGACACTNATGGAATCCGATACTGTGCGACACCGGGGCGTNCTTACCGAAGTTGATGACCGTNTCGGTGGGTTGCGCGTCATACCACAAAGCCCGTATCGGTTTTCGGATGCTGAAGCGGNGGTACGGAGNGGCGCGCCGCATCGTGGCGAACACAATGAGGANNTCCTCAGGGATTGGTTGGAGCTGAACGATGAGGACNTGGNCCGTTGGCTCGCNTCAGANGCCCTGGTTGCGGCGGANTTNTGAAGAACGTGACAAACGTAGGGATAGGAATTGATTTCGGGACGACGAATTCGACCGCTGCCGTGTTTGATGGNGAAAGAGTTTCGNTCNTTCAGCTNGAGACGGATTCCCCNATCATGCCGTCCGCAACGTATATCGATGCGGATCTTCAAACCATTACTGGCCAGGCNGCCATCGACCGTTACATTGAGGGCAATACTGGACGGACGGTNGAACTCGTCCCGGAAGTCATTGGACGNGCNACNCTNGCGGTGGGCGCAGCNGACCCAAGCGGNCAACGGCCGGCCGAAANACTTTCGCAAGCAGTGTACGGCGAGTCGATGATTGACACGGGTNTNCGTGGGCGGTTGTTCCAGGGCACGAANCGGTTGTTGGGAAANCAAAGCGTTCGGCGACTGATGGTTTTCGATCATCCTTTTCGGNTGGTNGCNTTAATTACGCCGATATTGCTGCGCATACGCCANGAGCTTGANGNNGGCGGAATCGAAGTCAGTTCGGCCTGTGTAGGNCACCCCGTCAATTTTGAGGGGAGAGACGTAAAACGCAATGAAGTTGCTTTAAGTCGGNTGGGTGAAGCGTANGGCCATGCGGGCATTCAAGATCACCGGTTTTANCCNGAACCGATTGCNGCGGCGGTTAGTTTTCTACACGAACGGCCTGGTGCGGCAGGAGANACGATACTGACGGTTGATTTCGGTGGNGGGACNTTGGANTTTTGCGTATTGCAACGCCGCTCGGGAAATGCTTTTTCGGTGGTCGCCACCCACGGAATCGCGTTAGGTGGCGATCGNATTGANCAACGCATATTCAGTCGNCTGCTGTTCCCACTGCTCGGAAAAGGAGAGCGATGGCGACGTCGNGGNACCGATCGCCAAGAGATCGAAACACAATTTCCTTTCGAGGATTATGANGACTTGNTGTTGAACTGGGCCGTCACGTATTTACTCAACCAAAATCGATACACGACGCCCGTTCTTGAATGTATTTCNCAAGGAGGTGAAGCTCGACTAAAGTTCCGTCGCCTGCGCGAGCTCATCCAACAGAATTATAGCTACCTAGCGTTTCAAGCCATCAAAGANTTTAAAGCGGAGTTGTCTTTCGNTNACGATGCCGTGTTAGATATNGCNGAGATCGANATTGAAGCTTCNCTTACACGTGGAGAGTTCGAAGATGTCATCNATGACTCNCTCGTGCGGGTTGAGCAAGCNGTATTGGAAATCATTCACCGTGCNGACATCGTCCCGAAAAATGTCGATATTGTGCTTCGGACNGGCGGGTCGTCGTTNATTCCTGCNGTGCAGCACATGCTCAACAAACACTTTCCTCACCGGGTCGTAGATCACGACCCTTTTACCAGTGTGGCTGCNGGGCTNGCGATCGCCGACTATCACGGTCTTCGGATCGCGTGAACGTTAAATGAACGATACCGTCTTCGATCGAATGCTNNGNCAATTTACNAGCGCGGTTGAATCCGNTGACGGGNAAAAACTTGCGGAACTTTTCACCGAAGANGGNGTTTACAACGACTGNTTTTATGGTGCGTTTCATGGACGGGACGCNATTGCNCGCATGCTNGAAATGCACTTCTGGGGTCATGCGGAAGGGTTTCGGTGGCAGATGTTNGAACCGATNGCGAATACNGCGATGGGGTATGCGAGGTATCNATTCAGTTATGTTTCAAAGCTTGACGGGGCCNAGGGCGAGCGTGTGGTGTTTGAGGGTATGAGTCAATTTACGCTAGACGCNGGCCTTATTCGCGTATATCGNGAGGAGTTCAATACAGGTATNGCGATNTCNCAATTGAATTTCCCTGCTGAACGCATTGCGCGTCATTTAGCTCGAAAAGCGGACAGCGTTCGAGCGGCCGACATTTAGTCGTCCGGGGCCACGTAGCTTGGATCTAATACTTTGAAAAAAGTTTGTAAGGCCCGATAGGNCAAGCCCCAAACGAAATGTCCGCCGCTGAGCCGATAGCCATCGAATACGGTCGAACTCGAGCCAATAGGGCGCGTTTCGGTATCACATAGGGATCGGTCTAGCATATGGTCGAGCGGCCCCCAGACGATTTCGTCGACTTCATGATTCGGGTGAAAGACCGGAACGTCGTTGATTTCAAAGACGAAGGGAGCCACCACCATATCGGTGGTTCGGCCACGCGGCATCGCGCGTTGTTGCGATAGTGGTCCAAGGAACGTTGCTGTATCGAGATCCAGTCCAATTTCTTCTTGAGTTTCTCTAATGGCAGCGGCCTTGAGACTAGTATCGACGGGGTCGCGATGCCCCCCGGGAAACGCCATATGCCCTGACCACGGGTCGGCATCGTGTTGAGCACGCCTGATGAAAAGGATTTCTGAACCCTCGTCAGTCACGTGCAGCACCACGGCGACTGCAGCCTGCCTGGTCTCTTCATTGACGGGGAACCGTTCGGGTTGATGAGCGGCGATACGCGCCCGAATGTGTTGGATGCTTAGGTGAGACACTCACTTATGATAGCTTGATCGTGGCGAGTCTGAGCCAGGGAGCGGAGATTTGTTGGACAGTAGCGCTAATCGGTGCTTTGTTTGTGGTCCTGGAAACGATCGTGGTCTCGGGGTTCGGTTTCAATTGGTTGACAATGTGTGCCGGGCCGAATTCGTCCCCAACGAAAGCTACGCTGGGTATGACGGGGTCGTTCACGGAGGCATTTTGTTTTGTCTGCTTGATGACGTCATGGCCAACTGGCTCTATCTACAGGGCGAGCGTTGTTTCACCGCGCGAGCAGAAGTTCGGTACAGGCAACCTCTTCCGGTTGGCACGCCGGTGCGGTTGGAGGGTCGCCTGTTGCGACGTAAAGGCCGAGTGGCCCTGATTGAAGGCAAGGTTTTCCGGCAAGACAATGACTCCATCGTCGTCGAAGCGACGGGCAGTTTTATGCTCGACGGTTGACTTCTAGAAGGGAGACCCGCCGGCGTCGCGATAACTAATAGGTTGAGAGATAGAGTCTAGAAGTAGTTCCATGGGTTAGCATCTTTGTGAATCGACCAGGAGACACTCTTATGGCGGAAGCGACACAAGTAGATCGAGAAAAATTAGAAACCTACGTCAAGCAGGTAAGTCAACAAGTCATGGCTGGCTTCAACTGCAGTTTGTCTTACGTTGGGGACAAGATGGGCCTATATCGTCAACTACGAGACGAAGGACCGGTCACGAGCACCGAATTTGCGGAGTGTACCGGCCTTCACGAACGCTGGTTACGCGAATGGCTACGGCATCAGGCTTGCGTCGGACAAATCGAATATTCGGCTGACGACGATTCTTTCAGCCTTTCGCCTGAGGCTGCCATCGTCCTTTGCGATGACGAAAATCCCTTTTATTTCGCGGGTGGATTTCAAGCCGTTGTTGCCACACACGATGCAGTGCCGAAATTGGGCGATGCGTTCCGCACCGGTTTAGGACTGAGTTATGACGACCAAGGCGAAGCATGTGCGTGCGGAATTGAGCGCCTCAACAACTACGTCCCGAAAAACGAATTGGTTCAAAACATTCTGCCTTCCCTTAACGGAGTTACTGAAAAGCTTACGTCCGGCGCGCGCGTGGTCGACGTTGGTTGTGGAGCGGGCCAAGCGATTCTCGTCATGGCAGAGGCATTCCCTGCGTCGGATTTCGTTGGCTATGACACGTCCGAACATGCATTAACCAATGCACACGCCCACCTGAAGGAAACCGATCTGAAAAATGTTCGCTTCGTCAACCCAACGGTGGAACCTCTTCCTCGCGACGGTAGTATCGACTTCGTTACCACGTTCGATGTCGTTCATGACGCGCCTTATCCCGAACGGCTTATCGCCGATGTACATGGTTGCTTGAAAGCTGATGGAACGTGGCTTTGTTCGGATATTCGAAGCCTTCCGACGTTCGCAGAGAATTTGACGGAAAATCCCAGCGCGGGCCTTTTCTATGGTTTCTCACTAATGATTTGTATGTCTTCGAGTATGTCCACGCCTGATGGGGCTGGGTTGGGTACTTTAGGATTTAATGAGCAGGTAGCCAGAGACATGACCGAAACCGCGGGGTTCTCGCGCTTTGAACGGTTGGAATTTGGGACGTCGGTCAATAGCTACTACGAAATTCGCCCGTAGTTTATCTGGTTGCCAATATCGACAGCGGCCTTGTATACGGTAAGCGGAACTCGCCGCTCCCAGCGACTTCAATGAAGGGCTAGCGACGTAACGAATGCCAGAAATTATCGACATCGAAGGCGGCGTGAATTTTCGAGACTTTGGTGGCTACCCGACCGTCGCAGGGGGCCGGGTGGTTCTGGGCAAACTGTTTCGATGTGGAACACTGTCCAATATAACGCCGACTGGACTTGCCACGTTTAGCGAATTGGATATTCGGCACATATGTGACTTGCGCCGAGCTGACGAGCGGGCAGACGATCCGACTCCCTTGCCGCCTGAAAATCCGAGACGAACAGTCGTTTCGATAGACCCTGGTAGCGCTCCATCGATGCGGCAAACGCTGCGAAGCCGTCCGCCGACTGAAGACCAACGAATCAATTTTATGATGGCGATTAATGAGGATCTTGCTCGCGACCACGCGAAAAACTTTCGCGAGGTATTTACGGCGCTGTTGAGCACTCGTGACGGGGGATTCTTGGTCCACTGCACAGCAGGGAAGGACCGAACGGGTCTTGCTGTTGCGATGATTCTTGAATCACTCGGCGTCAATCGCGAGAACGTTGAGGAAGACTACTTGTTGACCAACAGCGCTATAGATTTCGAGGGTTTTATCCTACCTCGCATTCGACAGTACTACGGCTCGTTGAGTCCTGAAATTGAGATGATCAAATCCGTCGCCGGCGTCCGTATCGAGTATTTGAGGGCTGCTTTTCGTGTGATGGAAAAGCTGCACGGCTCGATCGATGGATATCTGGAAAGTAGTATAGGCCTCAATGCGCGGGACCTCGAAGAGCTTCAACGGCGATACGTGGTCAAGTCGTGACGAAGTCGTACCGGTCCGATTTTTCGGTGTAGTTGAATCGTTCGATCCCCGTCGATTCACGCATGTCGACGGTCATTTGCTGGGTGTTCTCATCGAGCGGAATGCCGGTCGCGTCTGCAACCCGAGTGATTCCGTTGAAGCCCGACGCAACCACAAGCGCATCCACCATGGATTGCGTGCCCATAGCCGCACCTGCTTGATCGCGAATGGTTGCGAGATCATCCCATCGGTTTTGAATGGCTGCTTCGGTCAGGGACCTGAGCCAATGACCAAAATCGACGCCCGAGTCGAGATGGTCATCGGTGACTGAATTTAAATCGTAGTCTTTTTGGTCTGGCTGGCCGCTCGCCCGGAGCAACATCGTATGTGAGGTGGTTCAGTAGAAACACTGGTTCAGCGCGGAAACGCGGGATGCGATGAATTCCGCCTGAGATTGCTTCAGATCGAGGGGGATGTTCTGCAATGCGTAATGGGGTCGAAACGCCGTGAAGAAGAGTTGTACGGCGCTTGGTACGAGTCCCATGGAACGCGCAATATTGGGCTCACGGTTGTCGCTGAGTCCGTTAATCATACCGGGTCGTTCGTTACCTATCGCGATAGGAACCCAAGCACCTCCATCTGTCACATTGGCAGGGGGCTGTCCCGTGGGTGCGTCGGGTTGTGGTGTCGGGAGGTTGGCCAGAGGGAGACCCAACGCCGCGTGTAACGTGTCGATGATGACCGAGGAGTTCACCACACCCACGATTTCAATGTAGTGCTCGGGTGTGATACCAGCCGTCATAACCTGATCGAACATGTTTCGCGTGATACGACCAGGGTCCGATCGAATTCGGTGAATCATATCGACGATCACGGCGTCTAAGTCCGTCTCGTTATCGTGCACGCCGTCTACGGCGTAGGGCGAGAGTGCTTCCCGACGTTTCGCACACAAACGACAACTCGTCGCGGCACGCGATTCCACCACCATCGCGATTCGTTCCGTCCCGGTCCAAAACGGGCCTGGTTCTGCGATGCTTTCCCAGACCTTCTCGTGGGCTTCGATAAGGCCCTCGCGAAGGGGATAGTCGGTATGTTCGTACATGGCGTCTATCTTGCCGCGCTGAAGTTAATGCGTCCAGTTCGGGTTACCTATCGGACATAGAACTTCGATAATGGGTTTATTGTGCCAATGTTTTTAACATCGGGCTTGTGGTGGGACGGTGCAAGCAGTAATCATGAAGTTTCGGTTCGGTGTGCCCGGGCCTTCTGGGATGGAGTTCGATTGCCATGTCTGAACATGAAGGGCCCCGGACAACGGGATTTGATACGTTAACGCTGCACGCGGGACAGCAGCCAGACCCGGTGACCGGCGCCCGCGCAACGCCGATATATCAGTCGGCTTCGTTCGTATTTCCGGACTCTGATTTCGCCGCCGGGTTGTTCAATATCGAGCGAGCTGGACACGTTTATTCAAGGCTCTCCAATCCGACTAACGCGGTATTGGAAGAACGGGTGTCAGCCTTGGAAGGGGGTGTCGGGGCGATAGCAACTGCTAGTGGCCAAGCGGCCATGCATCTCGCGGTCGCGACACTTTGTTCGGCCGGGGATCATATCGTTGCGTCCAGATCGCTGTACGGCGGAACCCACAATTTGCTTGAGTACACATTGCCCCGTTTTGGTATCGAGACCACTTTCGTAGATCCCCGTTCTGTCGAAGCGTTTAGCAGCGCCATTACGCCATCAACCAAACTGTTATTCGGAGAGATCTTGGGCAATCCGGGCCTTGAAGTGCTCGATTTGTCGGCGCTTGCGGAGGTCGCGCATGATGCCGCAATGCCACTGGTTGTGGATTCGACTTTTGCGACGCCGTACTTGTGTAAGCCCATCGAACATGGTGCCGATATCGTTGTGCATTCAGCGACTAAATTCTTAAGTGGGCACGGCATTGTTATCGGCGGCTTGCTGGTCGATGGTGGGACGTTCGACTGGGAAGCATCGGACCGATTTCCGACATTGACGCAACCGTACGAGGGGTTTCACGATTTGGTTTTTGCGGAAGAATTTGGACCGCTAGCTTTCATTACACGAGCACGGAAAGAAGGCATTCGGGATTTTGGTGCGTGCATGGCACCAACGACCGCATTTCACGTGCTGCAAGGTCTAGAAACACTACCGTTACGGATGCAGCGACACGTGGAGAATACCCGCCGAGTTGTGGCCTTTCTGGACGAACACGAAGCCGTTGAGTCCGTGCTCTATCCGGAGCTCGATTCGCATCCTGATCGGGAGCTCGCTTCCAGATTGTTGCCAAAAGGCGCGGGTGCAGTATTCAGTTTCAATATCAAAGGCGGTCGGGGTGCAGGGCGAGCGTTTATCGAAGCGCTTTCACTTTTTTCACACCTAGCAAATATTGGCGATGCGAAATCCCTGGTGATTCACCCGGCGAGTACTACCCATCACCGCATGAGTACCGATGCGCTTGCGAGCGCGGGGATCGGCGAAGGTCTCGTCCGACTTTCCATCGGATTGGAGGACCCGAACGACTTGATCGAGGATCTGGCACGCGGACTACGTCGTTCGCAAAGAGGCTGACGATGTACCTTGAGGTGAACGCAGAACGTGTATTTGTGTCGACGGGCACCGCTGGACACAAACCCGATGCTCCGGGGATTGTGTTTATCCATGGTGCGGGGATGGACCACAGTATTTGGGTGATGCCGTCTCGATACTTTGCCCGCCATGGATTCAATAGTGCCGCCGTCGATCTACCCGGGCATGGGCGGAGCCAAGGCGCACCGCTGGATACGATCGATGCGATGGCTGATTGGTTGGCCGTCGTCGTCGATGTACTTGGTTTCGCCCCGTCGATCATCGTTGGTCATAGCATGGGTTCTTTGGTTGCCTATCGATTCGCCGTGGATCATCCGGATCGTTGTCGTGCCATCGCCCTTTTGGGCACATCGGTCCCGATGCCCGTTACCGACGTGTTGTTGAACGCAGCAGCCGACAATGATCATGCCGCGATTGAGATGATCAATACGTGGAGTCATTCGTCCCAGGGAAAGGTGGGAGCTAATTGCAACCCGGGGGTTTGGATGATGGGCACGGGCGAAAGACTCCTCGAACGGGCGAGCCCGGGCGTCCTTCACGCCGATCTACGGGCGTGCCACGGTTTTGCTGAGGTTTCCCATGAGGTCATGTGTCCTTCGCTTGTAATTGCAGCCGGCGCGGATTTAATGACACCAGCCCGGGCAGGACTCGAAGTCGCGAAAGCGTTACCGAATGCCGAAATCGTTAGCCTCGACGGCTGCGGCCACTTCATGTTGAGCGAACGACCCAATGACGTACTCGACGCGCTTGCGATGTTTGCAAAGGGACTTTAACAAGGCGTTGTTACGCTGAACGACCGCGGGCATCTATCGGCCAGATGTCGACGAGTGTGTCTCCTTCGATGACGTGAACGACGTCATAGAGATTAAACGTTGGGTCGCAGTGCGGTGTGATGACACGCATCCAGTCGCCAACAGCGAATACCTCAGTTGTACGCCATCGAACACCGCCATGTTCGTCACCAAAAAAGAAGTAACGACCGTCTTGCGGCCCGCCTTCGTGGAGTTCGGGATTTTTATCGTCGGTTGCGAAGGCCTTAAGGCCAGCATCGGTGGTGAGCAGGTTGTCGTGGTTCGCGGATACCACCGTCGTCTGCACGAACAGTGAGGTAAAAAACGCGGGGTGGTCACCCTGCCTGGTTTCAATTTCGTTGTACTGACGATCCATGAACGCATACGACCCCGCTTGAAGTTCATCTAGCGCGCCCGTTTCCGGATCGATATCGAACGTACCCGTTCCGCCGCCGCTGGTGATGGCACAAGCCACACCCGCTTTTTGAAGTTCGTTACGGAAATCCGCCAGCGTATCCATAACCGCCGCAGACTGCTCGCGACGCTCGTTAAAAGGCGCGACGTGCATCAGGTTCCCCGCGTACATTTGGAGTCCGGTAAAGTCGAGGTATGCCGATTCGGAAAGTTGCTGTGCTAGTTTTAACGCGTCTGGACCTGGTTCTATGCCTGTTCGGTGAAGACCCGGATCGAGATCGAGTAGAACCTTTAGCGGGGTACTAAATTTTCGAGCAGCGTCATTGAGTGCCGTGCCATTTACCGGATTATCGACGACGGCAAAGATGTCGGTATCGCTCTCATTCAAATTCAGGAGGCGGTCGATGCCACTCGGCGTGACGACCGGGGAGGTAAGTAGAATGTCTTGAATGCCAGCGGCTTGCATAGCCTCGGCCTCCCCTAATTTTGCACAGCAGATACCGCGGGCCCCGGCCTCAATTTGCAGTTGTGCTATGGCAGCGCATTTGTGGGTCTTTGTGTGGGGGCGCAAGGCGACACCAACCTTTTGGCAGTGCGTGCCCATAGTCTCTAGGTTGTTTTTTAGACGGATTAAGTCGATGACCAGAGCCGGTGTCTGGAGCCTAGCGGCGCCTCCGGTAACGCCGACCAACGCCCGGTTCAACTCCATGTTCAGACGCCGTGGTCCTCGCGGTATTTGCGCCATCGCGCGAACGCGTCGGTGACTTCGGCCGCCCTTCCAGAAACCATCGGTTCGACCTCCGGATGCGAGAAAATGTAGAACTCGTCTTCTTGGATCGAATGCAAAACCATATCGCCGACCACGGCCGGATCCAGTGCTCTCGCCATCATTTCTGCCATGCGTTGCTCCCGTTCCGGTTCCGCCAGATCCTCCGATAGGACCATTTGGGCCGTGTCCGTTTCACCCTGTAGATGGCTGGGTCGGTTGCGTCCTGAATCGAAAATATTGGTGTTGACCACCCCGGGACAAAGCACGGAAACCCCAATATTGTGTTGTTTTAGATCAGCGCGGAGCGTTTCGGATATACCAACGACCGCGTATTTGGTCGCGGTATAAATCCCTAGTCCTGGAATCGCGAAGTGACCCGCGAGGGATGCGGTATTGACGACATGGCCACCCTCACCATGAGCTTTGATTCGCTGCAGGAATGCTTGTAGCCCGTTGACCACGCCGTCGAGATTAACCCCCATCACCCAATCCCAATCCTCATAAGACATCTGATCCAGCGATCCGCCGACAGCGACACCAGCATTGTTTACAAGGACGTGAACTTTGTCGAAAGCCGCTTCGGTAGCGTCCGCTGCGGCTTCCATCGCGGCTCGATCGGTCACGTCCACGCGAAGCGTAATGACCTCGGCGTTGCTCGCGTCGAACTCCGCCTTGACACGATCGAGCGCAGCCTGTTCGACGTCCGCGATGGCAACCTTCATGCCGGCAGCCGCGAACGAACGGGCCATCGCCAAGCCCATGCCACTAGCGCCACCAGTGATGAATGCAACTTTTCCCGTAATGTCGCGCATCGCCTTCCGCCTCCCCAAGCTGATGGCAAAGAGCGTATCACAGCTCCCTAGGTTGGCTTTTGTGTCCTATGGATGCAGGATTAAATGCTTATCCATGGATGAGGCATGGTTTTGTCAAGGTTGGTTTTCGCGAGTGTATTGTTCTTGATTTCCCACCTCGGGATCAGCAGTACGTCATTTCGCCAGATGTTGATCGAGCGACTAGGCCGCAATGGGTACCTAGCCGCGTACTCGATCGTTGCGGTGTTGGCGCTTGGGTTCATGATCTTGAGCTACGCGGACCGACCGGTGAGTCGGTATTTGTGGTTGCCAAGCCCGGCCCACTGGTGGTCAACATACGTGTTGGTGGGATTGTCTTTCGTTCTCGCCGTCGGAGCGTTCTCGACCAAGAACCCAACGAGCCTTGGGAAAGAAGGCGAGTTGGAAACAGAGCCACGTGGCGTCATATGCATTACCCGCCATCCGTTTCAGTGGGCCGTGGTGTTGTGGGTTGTGGGACATATGACTTCGAATGGTGACGTCGCCTCGTTAATTTTTTTCGGGACATTCGGTCTTGTCTCGATCTTCGGTACATACTTGATGGATATGCGTATGGCTGGCGAGCAAGACCGCGCGTGGGCTGTTTTTGCTGCGCGTACATCGAACATCCCATTTGGTGCTATTGCGACGGGCCGGGTTGCACTCCGGTGGAATGACTTATGGTTGCCGACTCTATTGGGCTTAGCCGTATATGTGGCTGTATTCGTCGGTCATGGTTGGATCACAGGCGTGGGGCTTCACTGAAAATAGCCGATGTTGCCGACTGTAATGCCTGGTGTTGGTCCCCGAAGAAGTGATCGGCCCCGGGGATCGTCACGATTTTGGCGTCGTGTTGGTGCTGCTGCCATTGTCGGAGCTTCGGAAGGTCAACAAACGGATCGGCATCGCCGACGATAACGCGCACGGGGACCATTAGGTCGTTTGCTAATGTCATAGAAGACGTAGGTGGTGCGATTAACACGACAGGAGAGACCGTGTTGCAGTTGGCAACACCCCGGCTTGCCACCACCGAACCGAATGAGTAGCCAGCGACCGAGACTGCTGACGGGCTTTTGGCTTGGCGGAGCCACTCCACGACAGAGACCAAATCGTTAACCTCGCCGTCCCCGTGATCGTGTTCGCCATCGCTAGACCCAACCCCACGAAAATTGAATCGCAAGGTGCTTAGGTTCAGGGGCGCCACTGCTTTTTCAACGGTGTCGAGAACTGCATCAAACATCGACCCGCCGTAGAGAGGATGAGGGTGACAAAATATGACCCAAGAACCTTCGTTTGAGTCATCAATCATGGCTTCCAAATTACCGGCCGGACCAGGGATCATACAATGGCGACTCATGCGTGCAGCGTGGGTTAATGTGGCCTATCTGTCCAGAGCTCGATGGGATGGCATTTGTTATTTTTGGACATTAATCTATGCCGCTTGCGTGCGTTGAAGTACCACTAGGGAAAGAACAGTAGTGATTAAAGCCGATGGATTAACGCGATATTACGGCGCGGTGGTTGCTGCCTCTGACGTCAGTTTCGAGGTTGGTTCCGGCGAGATCGCCGGCCTTCTCGGGCACAACGGAGCCGGCAAAACCACCGTCATGAAGATGCTCACCGGATACCTCGAACCGACTTCTGGCCGAAGTCTGGTGGACGGAATTGATGTCCAGGACGAGCCCGTAGCGGTCCAAACCAAGATCGGGTATCTACCCGAAAATCGTCCGCTCTACCCAGACATGTCGGTGTTCGACTACCTTGCGTTTGCCGCAAGCATGCGCGGTATGGCCGGGAAGGAAGCGGAATCCGGTCTACGGGATGTGATCGAGGCGATGGAACTCGGATCTCGAGCCCTTGATCAGATAGGCACCCTATCTCGAGGGTTTCAGCAGCGTGTTGGGGTTGCGCAAGCAATTTTGCATAAGCCGCCCGTGCTAATTCTCGACGAACCGACTAATGGACTGGATCCTCGACAGACCCAGGAGATGCGGCGTCTTATGAAGGATTTGGCCAAAACCGCGACGGTGATCCTTTCGACCCACATCATGCAAGAAGTCGACGCAATTTGTGATCGAGTGTTGATCATGCGCGATGGTGAACTGGCGATCGATGAGAAGCTCGAGGATTTAAAACGCGCCGACACGATTGAATTACGGACCTCGGCAGGACCAAGAGACGTCGAAAACGCGCTCGAAGCGTCGGCGAATGTTGTTGTGGAAGACGATCGGATACTTCTCACCCGAACCGGTGTCGACCTTGAGGGATTCGCCGCTCAGGTGGCGCGCACCTTAGTGGCTAGAGAAATTCCGATCCATAGTCTGGCACCGGTTCAACGTGATTTGGAACGCCTCTTTCGGGAAGTCAGCGAGATCCCTGATGTTCGCTAGCAAGACCATGAAGGTCGCGGCCAAAGAGCTGATCCAGTTCTTCGGATCGCCGATAGGGTACCTGTTTTTGCTCGCGTTTCTGGGTTTCACGCTCTTTGTATTCTTTTGGGGCGAAGCTTTTTTTGCGCGAAATATCCTGGATGTTCGGCCCATGTTCGAATGGATGCCCGTCTTGCTGATCTTTTTGTCATCGGCGCTGACGATGCGAATGTGGAGTGAGGAGCGTCGCAGTGGAACGCAAGAATTTCTACTCACGCTGCCGGCAACGACGTCGGAACTTGTCGTTGGGAAGTTCCTTGCATGCTGGACGCTGCTCGGTATTGCGCTGCTGCTCACGTTACCCCTTCCACTCACATTGGCGAATGTTGACAGTAGCGTAATGGGTTTGGACTGGGGCCCGATTCTCGCGGGTTATGTTGCCGCGATTCTCCTGGGAGCGAGTTATATAGCGGTGGGTTTGTTTGTCAGTGCCAGGAGTGACAATCAAATCGTCGCGCTCATTTTGGCGTCTTTGGCTTGTGGGTCCTTCTATTTGATCGGTAGTCCCTTCCTACTTGACCTAGTGGATAACAACAGTGCCAATATTCTACGAATGCTCGGTTCGGGCTCGCGCTTCGAATCGATCACGCGCGGTATGCTCGACTTTCGAGATCTCTATTTTTATGTGTCCATCGCCGCCGGTTTTCTTGCATTGAATGTCTACGCGTTGGATCGTCAGGGATGGTCAGAGGATGCGCAACCGGTCCGTCATCGCCGGTCGCGAATCCTGTTGGGGTTAGTTGTGGCCAACGTTTTTGTCGCCAACGTTTGGTTACACGGTGTCGGTAATTCCATGCGCTGGGACGTCACTCGCGGCGACCAGTATTCGATGTCAGATGCGACGTTACAGTACCTGAAACGGTTGCGTGAACCGTTGCTGATCAGGGGCTATTTCAGTACAAAAACGCATCCGTTATTGGCACCTCTGGTGCCACAAATGCAAGATCTATTGGTCGAATACGGCGTGGCCGGCGGTGATCGAGTAAGGGTGGAGATCGTTAATCCCGCCGATAATGCGGAATTGGAGGACGAGGCGAACACCAAGTACGGTATTCGCCCGGTACCCTTTCAGACAGCTGACCGCCACGAAGCGAGTTTGGTCAATTCGTATTTCGATGTGCTCGTTCAGTACGGCGATGAATACGAGGTGTTGAGTTTCCGTGAATTGATCGATGTAAAGCAGCGTGGCGAGACCGATCTCGATGTCTGGCTTCCGAATCCAGAGTATGCAGTCACTCGAAGCATCAAAAAGGTGCTATACGACTTTCAGGGTGGCGACAGCGTTTGGTCAAACATCGTCCGACCGATCCGTTTCACGGGTTACATTTCGCCCGACGAACGCATGCCCGAGGAGCTCACCGCGTTAGGACGGTCTCTAAAGGAGCTGCTCGAAAGCACCGCATTGGAGGCCGGGGACGGGTTTTCGTGGGAAATTGTTGACCCGGACGCCAACGACGGCGCGGTCGCCGAGGAAATCGCCGACAAATTCGGGTTTGGCCCCATGGCAGCAAGTCTCTTCGATGCCAATACGTTTTATTTTCACCTGACCCTAACGGATGACACGACAGTCGTTCAGATCCCCATCCCTGAATCGCTCGACCGCGACGGGCTGGAGCGAGGGTTGGAAGAAGGGCTAAAGCGTTTCGCCTCGGGTGTGATGAAGACAGCGGCGCTATACACACCGCCCCCAACGCCGCCCCAGTACCCCGGTGGACAGCAGATGCCGGGAAACCAATTTGCTAGCCTACGCGACGTACTTGGTAGCAGCCATGAACTCCAGTCCGCGGATCTAACCGACGTGATCCCAGCCAGTGTGGACGTTTTGCTCATCGTTGACCCGACCGGTCTCGACGACCGCGCGGTGTTTGCGATCGATCAATATTTAATGCGGGGTGGTACCGTCGTTGTCGCAACCTCCGCCTTCCGTAGCACCCTGACTCAGTCGATGCTTTCAGCTGTGCCGCAAACGACTGGTCTTGAAGCTTGGCTACAACACCACGGTATCTCAATCGACAAATCCATGGTGCTTGATCCACAAAACGCACAATTCCCAGCACCGGTTACCCGAAGAGTGGGCGGGTTCAGCTTTCAGGATTACCGAATGTTGGACTATCCGTTCTTTATCGACGTTCGTGACGAGGCGATGCTAGTGGACCACCCCATCACGGTCGGCCTTCCGCAATTGACGATGTCATGGGCGTCCCCCATTGACGTGGACGAAACCGGACTAGCCGCGCGCGACGTTCAGCGTTTGATTTGGAGTTCGAGTCAAAGCTGGCGTGACTCCTCGCCCGATGTCATGCCGAAACTGAGCGGTGATGTGGTTGAACCGTATCAGTCAGACAGCGAAGAAGGGCGCCAACTACTAGGGGTTCTGGTGTCGGGGCGCTTTGAATCCTTTTTCGATGAGTCGCCGCTTTTGCAAGAGGAAGCCGCGCTAGGAAGCGAAGAATCCGAAGACGCGCGGGTAGGCGATGGCGAAAATGAAAATGACGAGGACGCTGGACCGGGAACCGTCTCGGGCGTTATTAAACGTTCCCCTGAATCTGCTCGGTTGCTGGTATTTGGTTCGAACTCCTTTGTTTCGGATCAAATCATCCAATTGGTCGGCGTTGCGAACGGGCAGCTGTACACCAAGCCGCTTGAGCTGATCCAAAACGTGGTCGATTGGGCGGTGGAAGACGAAGTCTTGCAAACGATCCGAGGCAGAAACCAGTACGCGAGCACGTTGCCGCCGCTCGGCGATGTAGGTCAGCGAGTATACGAATACGGCAATTATGTGCTTGCCTTGTTGATGGTTTTCGTCGTTTTTCTAATACATCGTTACCTCGGTGCAAAAAGGCGTGATCGGTATCTGGCCGTGTTGGGAGAGACGTCGTGAAGCCGTCGACACTGGCTACAATTCTGGTCATACAAATCGCATTGGTGGCACTGGTCTGGTGGTTTCGACTAGGAGACGACGAACAAAGACCAGAGTCCCTTCTAAGTTTCGAACCAGATTCGATTCAAAGAATCGAAATTTCAGCGATTGGTGAAAAACGTGGTGTGACCCTCGTGCGAGATACCGATAACTGGCAATTGGTACCGGATATTCCAGCCGATGCCGATAAAGTTGAACAGTTCCTTACCAAGCTAGCCGACACCGACAGTGGCTGGCCCGTCGCAGAGCAAGATTCGACGGCTGAGCGTTTCGAAGTGACCGACGAAAATCATCAACGCCACATCGTTCTTTACGATGCCGATAAAGTCCTGGGTGGCGTGTATCTTGGAACTTCACCGGGGTACCGCAAAGTGCACGCGAGGGCGGACTCGGGCGGGCCTGTATACAGTGTCAAGTTTTCGGTTTACGAGGTCGGAATGGACTCCGCGTCATGGCTGGACCGATCCATACTACAAGCCGTGGGTGAAGTGCGGGAGCTTACGCTCGAAGGTGTTTTTTCCCTTTCCAGCGAAGGGGACGATGGATGGGTATCCGATCAAGGCGGCGACCTCGATCAGGACGCCGTNCAAATCCTGATCGATCGTTTCCGTAACCTTACGATCACGGGTATTTATGAAGAGCCGGTTAGTGACGGGCCATTACGGACCTATATCGTCACCGACGATGAAGGGCCACAGCATCTTACGATTGTGCGCCTAGAGAAAGNAGACGAGGACGCAACAAGTTCCCGCTATGTGGTTTCGTCGAACCGTCGGGAAGGCCATTTTGAACTTGCCTCCTACATTGCGGAAAGAATCGAGACGACGTTGGATGATCTTGTNGTTACGCCGTCCGACGAGGNAGAAGTNGNTGCAGCCATCGACGACTGATTTGATCGCGAAATCAGTGAATGAGAAGGTTCCCTAAAATAATCGAGGGTAGTAGGGGTTGCATGGACGAACGAGCGCGGAGGATCAGTGGTCGATATCCGTAAAGCGGCAACCGTTCTTCTGGTTCGACCTAGCGAAAAAGGACCNGAGCTGTTCATGNTGCAACGACCGGGACGGGGTGTTTTTCCGGATTTGCATGTGTTTCCCGGCGGAAAAGTTGACCAAGAAGATGCTGATCTCGAAGGGTGGTGCTTTGGGCTGAATGACCAGCTGGCGGCAAGNAAGTTGGGGCTGAAAGACAACGCAATTCGTTACTGGGTNACGGTCATTCGNGAATGTTTTGAGGAAAGCGGGGTGCTTCTCGCTCGACGNCAGGGTAAGGANTTNTATTTTCGTGACGACNCGGAACGAAGCCATTACCAAGGGCTACGCGAACGCCTTCTNGCGGGCGAGCTGGACTTTGCCNCCATCATTGNCAGTGAGGGNCTNGAGTTAGCGACGGATCGAGTGCATTACTTCAGTCACTGGATTACCCCNGAAACNGCGCCNGCNCGCTTTGACACACGTTTTTTTCTGGCGGCNATGCCACNGGGGCAACAAGCGGTNGGTGACGATCGAGAGACGGTATCCGGGGAGTGGATTTNGCCAACAGAAGCGTTGCAGCGGCATGAGAGGGGAGACTGGCAAATGATTTACCCGACGCTNACCACCCTGAATTCAGTGGCCGATTTCNGTTCNGTGNANGCNTTGGTGGATTCGGTGCAGGAAGGACNCCANTTCGACANGGTGACCCCGGAATTACATCGGCAAGGAATGCAGCNTCTTCAAAACGAATAAGTTCGTCGGCGAAAGGGAANTAATCAACAGCTATGAGTTCTGAAATGGCGAATGATCCGTAGANATACGAACGGGTGAATGNCNCCAAGACTGTTGNNGCCAATCGNCGTGANGGGGTCTTGGNACGCNGAACCATTTCATTGGAGTATGTCGCAAGTCGGGCGGAGAAATTTGATGGANGATCAACTTGAGTGGCAGAAANTACGCTCGGAANCGGGGCCCGATCTCGGCATCCTGAATGTCCGTTTCGATTGGCTAAAACATCCNACCGAAGACCGAANNCTNAAACGGCTTGTGCTCGAATCGGTTGACTGGATCAACGTGGTTGCCCTCACCGAAGATGGTCAGTCCGTCATGGTCGAGCAGTATCGTTTTGGCGTTGGTTCGTGCACGCTTGAGACGCCTGGTGGGATGGTTGATTCCGGAGAAACCCCACTTCAGGCGGCACAACGAGAGCTCAAAGAGGAAACCGGCTACAGCGGTGGCCGNTGGAAGTCGTTAGGTGCTGTACAACCTAATCCGGCGATTCATTCGCATTTGTGTCACCACTTTCTTGCNGAGGGTGTGACCAAGAACGATTCGCAGGATCTTGGTCAGGGCGAAGCGATCGCGGTGCATCTATATACGATCGATCAGGTCCGATCGGCGATTGTCGACGGATCGTTGNGTCATGTTTTGGCCATCTCGGCGCTATCCCGTGTNTTTGATTTATGGACGNTGCCGTTCGTGGAAATTGAACAACCGTTCGATTGANCTAGCCTTCTGNCGACAGNCAAACAGGGCCGTCCNNGANATTGACGATCTGATATAGTCGCCGGCCCAATTCGGATTACAGCGCATGGTCGGTTTTACGACACGAATTGTGCACTCAGACCGCTCGNGCACGGTAGAACACGGATCAATTCACAAACCCATCCACGCGACCGTNGCGTATGGGTACGACGACGTNCAGGATCTCGCNGACGTATTNCAAGGTAAGAGCTCGGGNTANTCCTATGGCCGCCAGGTCAACCCGACNGTTCGNGCACTNGAGACGCAGATTTCGGCGATGGAAAAGGGTCNCCAGACCATTTGTTTTTCGACGGGAATGGCGGCCATNGGAACGATGTTGTTCGCGTTNATGCGCTCCGGCGATCATTTCGTGTCGAGNTCNTTTTTGTTNGGCAACACCAACAGCCTTTTTGGCAGCTTCGNNGTNCACGGAATCGACGTCGCNTTTGTTGATGCCACGGACGTGAAAGCGGTTGAGGCNGCNNTGACCGAACGCACCAGNATGGTGTTTGTTGAAACNATNGCTAATCCACGTACTCAAGTCAGNGACCTTGAAGCGATTGGTGCACTTTGTCGCGCNCACGGGATCGTTTANATCGTNGATAACACCATGACCTCTCCGTANCTTTTTCAGCCCANCGACGTTGATGCGAGCCTTGTTGTCAACAGCCTAACCAAATATATCTGCGGGCATGGCAACGCGTTGGGCGGAGCGATAACTGANACCGGACAATTNGATTGGGCGTCCTATGCNCACATNGANGAANCNTATAAGAAAGGCGATTCNGCNAATTGGGGNATGACCCAAATNCGAAAAAAAGGTCTNCGGGATTTNGGGGCGGCTCTGGGCGCNGAAGCCGCNCANCACATTAGTATCGGTNNGGAGACNNTGGCGCTGAGATTGGAAAGNCAGTGNGCCAGTGCCCAAACGTTGGCNGAATTCTTNGATNCCCACGNNNGGNTTTCNCAGGTGTACTACCCTGGNTTAAGCNANCATCCCCAATTTCAGCGGAGTGCCCNGCTTTTCAGAAAACCNGGGGCGTTGTTTTCGTTCGAATTGAGCCAGGAAATNGAACCGTTTGATTTCTTGAATCGNCTCAATGTGGTGATTAAGTCGAGTAATCTGGGNGACAACCGGACACTTGCNATACCGGTGTCNCANACAATTTATCACGAGATGGGGCCGGNTCGGCGGGCAGAAATGGGCATTGCAGAGTCNCTNATCCGAATNTCTNTAGGGATCGAAGANNTCGACGATTTGGTNGAAGATTTCAGNGCGGCNCTTGAANGCTAGGGTNTGCACAANNGACGGCGCGAGGATGGCACGATGAGACTTGCGGACAAGACNGCGGTGATCACCGGCGGTGCGGGAGGTATCGGGAGAGCCGCTGCACGGCTTTTCGCNGAGGAAGGGGCNAATGTNCTTATCGCAGACTTGAGTGAGGAGGCNCTCGCGGNGGCCGTCGANGATANAGGGAGCAATCAAGTCAGTTATTGCGTTACCGATGTAACGAACGCAGCNGACAACGATCGAATGATNGCGNTTGCGGAGCAACGATACGGAGCAGTNGACATCTTNTTAGCCAACGCCGGCATCGAGGGNNNGGTGAAACCNACGCTTGAATACGACGAAGCGACCTTTGACCGCGTGATGGCNGTTAATGTGAAGGGNGTCTGGTTGGGNNTAAAGTCTGTNATCCCNGCCATGATNCGGAGCNGCGGTGGTAGCATCGTCATCACNTCGAGNGTTGCTGGCTTATCCGGCGGGCNGAATGTTGCNCCNTATTCCACCAGCAAACACGCNGTGATTGGNCTGATGCGGTCTGTGGCGAAGGAGTANGCNGCGATGAACATCCGGGTCAACACGGTCAATCCATCACCCGTTGAGACNCGAATGATGCGTAGCCTCGAGGAAGGCATTGCCCCAGGAGCGGGCNCTNCGGTTCATGACCGTATNGTCGAACGGATCCCCATGGGACGGTATGCCGAGCCAATTGACATCGCCCGGGTCATGCTATTCCTNGCNAGTGACGANGCCGGTTGGATTACGGGTTCCGTGTATGCCGCTGACGGCGGCAACAGCGCGTAAGGAACGTACATGGCGCAGTTAGTCATGCAGACNGATCTCGATTTGCCTAACAAAAGAAGCGGNAAAGTCCGNGATTTATACGACGTGGTGCTTCCCGATGGCGATCCCGGACTATTGATTGTCGCCACGGATCGNACCAGCGCCTTTGACGTNGTGATGGCNAATGGCNTGCCAGGCAAGGGTATCGTTTTGACGCAAATTTCCCNATTTTGGTTCGATTACTTCGNCGACNGGNTGGATCATCACCTTGTCTCGACAGCNGTAGAAGACGTANCNGGTATAAGCGACAAAANGAAAGAGCTTCTTAGNGGNCGAATAATGCTTTGTCGGGCGACGGAAGTCGTACCGATNGAATGTATTGCAAGGGGTTATATCACNGGCAGTGGATGGAAGGANTACCANACCACGGGTCGCGTNTGCGGNATTGAATTACCGGAAGGTTTGGTGAACAGCGATCGCTTGGACGAACCTTTGTTTACGCCGTCCACAAAAGCCGAAGCCGGTCTGCACGACGAAAACATTAGTTTTGAACAAGGGATCGGAATTGTCGGTGTCAAAACCATGGAGTGGCTTCAAGAAACGACGCTTTCGTTGTATCGAGATGCGCGGGATTATGCCTTTGAGCGTGGGATTATTTTGGCCGATACAAAGTTTGAATTTGGAGTTCCGCCGGGCGCCACCACGCCAATACTGATCGACGAAATATTTACCCCCGACAGCTCGCGGTTTTGGCCGGCAGATTTGTGGGAGCCGGGGTCCGAACAACCAAGCTTTGACAAACAATTCGTGCGTAATTACTTAGAGGAACTTGTTACGTCGGGAGTGTGGGACAAAACGCCTCCGGGACCAGCATTACCAGCAAACGTAATCGATGACACAATGGCGAAATACCTGGAAGCATACGCTCGGCTGACGGGAGAAGATCTCGTTCTCTGACCCATGCGNTGGGAAGTCTATAAACANCGATGCGNGCAACNCGACNTCGNATNTCGANGGATGATTGAGCAGACGGNTGNACNGCTCNACGCTGNCNTGCNANNNCGNCTTCTTGNTGAGCNTGCCGAGAAACCNCNGCNTCCCCCGNGGGNCCNCTTGGGCGATGCCCGTGNANATATGTTNGTGACCAACGANTTAAGCNNCGTNGANCNNNAGATTANCGANTNCGTCGATCGAGCNGTCGTCGCAGGNCGTCGTNNGTCAGCTACGACNATCNATGGNGTCGGACGATTTGGCGAAANANGGTGCNANTNCGNGGNATNNGTGGAGCGACNNGCAAATGTTTGAGCGNGTCTTGGTGGCTAATCGAGGNGCGGTCGCGCGGCGTATTNTCCGCGCATGTAACGCCCTTGATTGCGAAAGCATCGCCGTCTACTCGGATATTGATGCAGGATTNCCGCATGTCGAGGAGGCGTCGCGCGCCGAGCGTCTGCCNGGGTACCGACCNGTTGATACNTACTTGAATGGAGANAATATCCTTNCGGCTGCGCGACGGGCCAAAGCCGATGCCGTGCATCCAGGATACGGCTTTCTNGCNGAAAATCCTGATTTTGCCCGNTCCGTTGAGGCNGCAGGTATGAAGTTCATAGGGCCGGCTGCGAGTTGGTTAGAACGCATGGGGGAGAAAACNCAAGCCCGGCAATGGATGCAAGAAAACGGCTTTCCGGTGCATGCCGGGAGCGAAGTAATTCGTGACCAGAAGATGCTGACGANTGCCGCGGCAACGATTGGATACCCGGTGATNCTCAANCCCACNGCCGGTGGAGGCGGTATCGGTATGATCGTTGCCGAGGACCCCGAATCTTTAACGGCAGCGTACGCAACGGCAACCAGTTTAGCCGCGCGGACGTTCGGTCAATCGACGGTATTTCTTGAAAAGTTTCTTCAGGGTTCGCGACATGTCGAAGTGCAAGTGATTGGTGATGGCGAAACGTTGCTGGCCCTGTACGAGCGGGATTGTTCGGTCCAGCGGCGACATCAGAAGCTCATTGAGGAATCCCCCGCGCCAGCGATAGAGCGTTCGGACATTGACGAGTTGTCTTCACGGGCTGTGGAGGCGTTGGTCGGCTATGACAGTTTGGGCACGGTGGAAACGCTATACGACCAAGGCTGCTTTGGTTTTTTAGAGATGAACACCAGATTGCAGGTCGAACACGGCGTGACTGAGGAAGTCACGGGGTTAGACCTTGTCGACTTGCAATTACGAATTGCTTCGGGGGATCGACTTTCGACTCTTCTACCTGAGCGACCCGGGATTGACGGACACGCAGTCGAAGCGAGGCTGTACGCGGAAGATCCTGAAAGCATGTTGCCGTCTCCCGGGCACTTAAGCGTTTTCAGAGTTCCAGACATGGCGGGTGTTCGCATCGAAGCGAGTTATCGGGAGGGGAATACCGTGAGCCCATACTACGATCCAATGTTAGCGAAGGTAATCGGCAAGGGGGCGACTCGGGAAGCAGCCATTGGCCGTACGTTAATCGCTCTTCGAGCGATGGAAGTGAAAGGTGTCAAAACCAACGCCACTCTCCTATGTCGCATTCTGGAGAGTGCTCGTTTTATCGAGGCGAAGCTTGATACCGCCTTCCTTGGCGATCTGCTATAAACGCCTGTTTGGCGGAGATCAACATGGCTCGGTATCCGGTCGAAAGCGAAGTCACAGGGACTGTCTGGAAAGTAGAAGTCGCCGTTGGCGATAACGTCACTGAGGGGGATGTCCTCGTCATTCTCGAGTCGATGAAAATGGAAATTCCCGTAGAAAGTCCTCAAGCGGGTACCGTGACCGAGCTGTTGGTGCAGGCGGAAGATTCTGTGGAAGAAGATCAAGTTGTTGCGGTCATCGAAGACTAAATATTGCTAATCCGTAGTTGTTTGCATGCCTAGACAGGGCACCACTCGGCTCGTTCGTTGTGGATGTTTGGATCGCTTGTGTCACACTTATTTAGTGAGGTTTGGGGAGGGAGACAATGTCCGACATAGTCACGATTGATATTGATCGCGGGATTGCGGATGTAAGGCTAAATCGGCCGGAGAAATACAATGCGCTCTCGGGCGATATGTTTACGGCGATCATTGAGGCAGGCGAGAGCTTAGCGTCGGCGATGGATGTGCGAGTCGTCGTGCTTTCGGGGAACGGTCCCGGGTTTTGCGCGGGCTTAGATTTCGACAGTTTTCAAGGCATGGCGGATGCAGCTGAATCGGGCGGCGACGTCGGAAGTGGCCTCTTGCAGCGCGACGAACGTCCTGAAAACCGTGCGCAGAGGCCAGCGTATGTTTGGAAAACATTACCCATGCCGGTCATCGCGGCCGTACACGGGGTCGCCTACGGCGGCGGTTGTCAAATTGCGCTCGGCGCGGATATTCGTATTGCGTCCCCAGAGGCAAAGTTTTCGGTCATGGAGATCAAATGGGGAATTATTCCAGACATGTCCATTACCCAAACCTTGCGTGATGTTGTCCGGCTCGATATAGCCAAGGAGTTGACGTTTACCGGTCGAATCGTAAGCGCCGTCGAAGCTGAGCGGATTGGACTTGTTTCGCACCTTGCCGAAGATCCGTTGGCAACTGCGAAAGCTCTGGCAGCAGAGATCGCGGGTAGGAATCCGCACGCGGTACGAGCGAGCAAACACCTATATGAGAAATCGTGGCACGGCGATGCCGAGACCGGGCTTTCCCTCGAGGCGATGCTGCAGAAGGATCTTTTGGGCTCCGAAAATCAAATCGAAGCGGTATACGCTAACTTCGAAAAGCGGGCTCCGGTATTTAGGGATCCTCAGTGAGTTGGCTAGATGAGGTTGACGAGCTCAAACGGCGACGTCGTATCGCCCGTACCCAAGGCGGCAAAGAAGGCATTGCCAAGCAACACGCGCGTGGTCGGCTGACGATCCGCGAGCGGATCGATGCGCTATTGGATCCCGGATCGTTTCAGGAGCACGGAAAAGCGACGGCGATTCCAGAATACGATGAGGATGATCAGCTCACGGGGTTCGTACCTGCCAATTACGTCGTCGGTTTCGGCAAGGTCGATGGTCGGCGGGTCGTGGTGGGTGGAGAAGACTTTACTCTTAAAGGAGGATCGCCCAACTCAGCTGGTTTACGAAAGAGCGTTTATGCTGAGCACCTCGCGGTGCAATACAAGGTGCCACTCGTCCGAATGCTTGAGGGTGGAGGCGGCAGCGTCAAAGGTGGTGGCGGACGTCGAGGCGGGACGGTGGGAGAGCCCGTGTTCTCGCCGCCGCGATTTCGCATCATTGCGGACGCGATGGGCCAGGTACCAGTCGCGTCTATGGCAGGGGGCGCGGTTGCAGGTTTTCCTGCCGGACGGATGGCAGCCTCTCACTTTTCTGTTATGACTCGATACACGGCTCAGATACTCATTGGTGGTCCTAAGCTGGTGGAACGTGCGCTTGGAGTTTCGATGACGAAAGATGAGCTTGGCGGGGCACAAGTGCATGCGCGGAGTGGGCTTGTGGACAATATCGCTGAGGACGAGCACGACGCGTTAGCCCAGTGTCGTCGTTTCCTGAGTTATCTGCCGAGTAGCGTGTACGAGCGAACACCGCGATTGGAATGTGTTGATGATCCGCAGCGCATGGAAGAGGATCTTTTACACGCGGTGCCACGCGACTCAAATGCGGCCTTCGACATCCGCGAAGTTGTCAACATGGTCATGGACCAGAATTCATTTTTCGAACTCGGGCGAGATTTTGGCGATAGCCAAGTTGTGGGATTTGCGCGTTTGAGTGGTCAGGCAGTCGGTGTTCTGGCAAATGACTGTCGTGTATACGCTGGTGCGATGACGGCAGAAGCGGCGCAGAAGTATCGGCGCTTCGTGGAACTTTGCGATACGTTTCATGTACCCGTGGTGAACTTTGTCGATCAGCCTGGATTTATGATCGGTCCAGAGGCCGAACGTAAGGGTACGATACGTTACGGTATGGCAGCGGTTGCCGCCGCGGCGCAAGCGACGATTCCCTGGGCGGTAATTCAAGTCCATAAAGGATTCGGCGTTGCAACGGCGGCTCATTACGCTCCAGACGCTTACATTCTCGCGTGGCCCTCAGTGGAATCTGGTGCGCTTCCTCTCGAAGGAGGTGTTGCGGTTGCTTATCACCGTGAAATTGACGGTGCGGATGATCCGGAGGCCAAACGTCACGAAATTGAAGAACGGCTGCGTAGCGCTAGGTCTCCCTTTCCGCGTGCAGAATCTTTTGCGGTGCATGAACTAATTGATCCGCGGGAAACGCGTCCGACCTTATGTGAATGGGTGGAATGGATCCAGCCGGTGTTGGAGGAACTTAAGGGGCCCGTTCAATTCCCGATACGCCCCTGACCTTCATATTTTCTGGGTAGAGTGTGTCTTGGGTAGTCGCCTCACCCCTCTATTCTTCAGCACGATGCATTGACTAAACGTGAAATATGTGCATGATTTCGTGTAGTTAGATGAGACTATCTCATGTCTAAAGTAGAGCTCCGCCATCTGCGAACAATACTTGCTCTGCGTGATGCTGGCAGTTTAGTCGAGGCTGCTGAACGCTTGTTTTTGACTCAGTCTGCGCTTTCCCACCAGCTCAAAGATCTCGAAAACCGCCTAGGTTGCTCCCTCTTCGTGCGCAAAACGCGACCGGTTCGGTTCACGTCCGTGGGCGAGCGGTTGTTGAAACTGGCTGAAGAGATCTTGCCCCAGTTCGACGGCGCGATGAACGATGTAACACGGCTTATAGGTGGTGATTCCGGGCGTTTGTATATGGCCATTGAGTGCCACAGTTGTTTTGAGTGGTTGTTGCCGGCCATTAACGAGTATCGAGAGAGCTGGCCCGATGTCGAGCTCGACGTTTCCAGTGGGTTCCACTTTGAACCCCTTCCGGCATTGGTGCGAGGGGATCTCGACCTGGTGATTACAGCGGATCCCATTCGAGATTTGGAACTCACGTACATGCCGCTTTTTGGGTATGAAGCGGTTTTAGCCGTGGCGACCGATCATCCTTTGGCAAAAGTGCCTTGCGTAAATGCTACCGATTTAGCCGAGGAAACCCTGATTACGTACCCGGTGGATCGGAGCCGCCTCGACATCTTTAGCTCGTTTCTAGAACCTGCAGGCGTCGAGCCGAGTGCCATTAGAACCGCTGAGCTCACGACCATGATGATCCAGCTTGTGGCTAGCGGTCGCGGAGTGGTTTGCCTACCGAATTGGGCTCTCCATGAACACGTCGAAAAGAATTACGTCGTTGCCAAATCGTTAGGAGAAGAGGGTATATGGCCGAATCTATACGCCGCCGTGCGGCCGGATGAGGCTCCTGTAGCGTTCATCGCGAGTTTTGTGGAGACCGCCAAGAAAACGTGTTTTGCGACGTTGGTGGGGATCGTCCCTGCCGACGAGGATGTCGTCGGCCCCGAGACGCTGTTGCGGTGACGTTTGTATCCTTAAGGGATCAATACGGCTTCGTGCCAGTCATCATCCAACCGCTTATAACGGCGCCGATCATGTATGCCGTTTGGCTGATCAAGATCGAGGCGCTCGATTTCCGTTGGGACCAGGATGTACCCGCGTGCGGTTGATGGAGCGGTCGTGGTCTCGGGGATGCGGTCAATTGCGTCGAGTAACGCTTCTCTTGACGGGACACTTGAGCTTTGGGGGCGGGTCGCGTAGAGCCAATCCAATTTTCTAGGAACCAGAGGGCGTAGTTTCCAACTTTCAGCGACAACGTTGGGGTCGACTTCGGTGAATGCGGCGGTTAGGCGGTATTGAACTTTCACCGCATGTAAATACAGCAGAATAGACAGCGATTCCGATTGCTTAAATTCTTCGCTTTTTGGACTCGAAGCGTTAAAGAAGAGTGCGAGTTGGTCGTCAAGGTCGCGCAATACCAGAACACGCGATCTGGGTTCCCCGCTCGGACTAATACTAGCGACGACACAAAGATCGGCCCAAGGGTCTCCCGCGTTTCTAGCGCTGTCTCGGTCTGCTTTGAGGAGACGGACAGGGTCCGTCACCTGGATTGCCGCGTCATTAGCAATGCGATCCTTGGCGATCCGAGGTGGGATTGACGGACAAGTCTATTCGGCTTCGTCCGGTTCGCGTTCATCTTCCACCAATTTTCGGCGAATGTCCGCGATATCACGCTGTATTTCGGAAACGCGAAAAAGCACGTCTGGCAATTGGTCGACNAGCCGATAGACACCGTAGGCGATTCCGAGAACGGCGATGCAGGTGATGAAAGACACCATAGGGAAGGGTTCCTTTTCNGACACACAAACGATGCCACNTATACCGNCTTACAGGTCATCCGTCCAGCGCTGTNAGTGTCCTTNATGTCTATTCCNTCGNTCCCATTTTGNCGGGCCTGGTAGCCCGGAATNTATCGGNNANAAGAGCGATGGTCACNGTANGTTCGCGCTAGGTTNAACGAATCGACTGACGNGAAGTGNACTCGAGCCAAGNTCTTCCCATGGGGTTGTCACTTCGAAACATACGGCACCCAANGGCGGGAGTNGGTATTNCGTTTNNCCTGCAAGCAAGTTCGCGAGATGACTAACACCGGGNTTNTGGCCAACAACGANGGCGGAACGAANGNCACTTGGGATCGACCACNTCGCTGCCAGNAACNTGTCGACNGACGCCATGTAAAGANNCTCTTGCTCTTCGACTACGGCGTGGCTTTNCCCTGCGAGNAGTTTCGCCGTTGCAGTTGCGCGTGGCGCCGAACTGGTGAGAACGAATTCGGGTGCCCCGNTTNTGGAGCGAATGNCTCGTCCGNCAACGANGGCCTGTTCTTGGCCTTGTTGCGTTAACGGACGTTCGAAGTCGGGNATATCNAGAGNGTTAGCCGCNTGGCCATGTCGAATGATCCAAAGCCACTTGTGCTTCATATGNNGATGCGTTCGATGCGCACGTTGTNTNGNGAAGCTGGTAGCCTATACGCTCTNGGGACCGTAGATAAACTGAAATCATGGGACTTCGAGGACAGGCGGCAATCGTCGGTTTTGCCGAATTCAAGCACGAACGCAAATACAACGGNCCANGGTTATTCACNATNGAACAATGGTCCGAACTGACGGCCATGGCCNTAGACGATGCGGGACTTCAGCTTGCCGACGTNAACGGTATTGCTTGTACGGACATTCGTGAGTCGGGNATGTTTACGCCGGCAACGATCGTTGAGTATTTGGGCCAACCGGTNAATTTTGCGGAACGCATTGANCTTGGNGGCGCNTCCTCNGTGGGGATGGTTTGGCGNGCTGCGGCCGCCATCGAATTAGGCATAGCCGACGTNGTTGTTTGCGCCACACCCGCGCTCCCAATTCCTTCTAACCCGGAGCCAAGGGCGATCGATCCGCGACGTTTTTTCCANTCNAGCAGCAACGAATGGGGTTCTCCNCAGGCCGAATTCGAAATCCCNTANGGTAATCTCGCNCAGAACTGTGGNTACGCNATGATCGCGCAGCGTTACGGCGCTCAGTACGGTTATANCGAAGAAGCCATGGCAAAACTCGTGGTCGATCAACGNCAGAANGGGGCGTTGAATCCACTTGCGGCGTTTTACGGCCAACCGACGACGGCGGAAGAAGTGTTGGCGAGCAAAATGATTGCTGATCCTCTACGGATGCTNGAAATCGTTATGCCCGTCGCCGGCGGCGGNGCTGTAGTAGTCGCCAGCTGCGAAGTGGCGGAGCGATGCCGTCACCGTCCAGTTCGGATCACGGGNTTTGGCGAACACCTNACCNTCAAAACACCCACGTANGCAAAAGACATGTGNGATACCCCCGTGGGCCCGGCGTCAAGACAAGCNTTNACGATGGCNGGGTTGGNGCCTGGCGATATCAACGCGGCAGAGATATACGACTGCTACACCATTACCGTGNTANTGACATTGGAAGATGCAGGTTTTTGCGCCAAAGGAGAAGGNCAGCGCTTCATAATGGATTCGGGCATGACGCACGACGGAAATTTCCCTCTNAACACGCACGGNGGCCAGTTGGGCATGGGTCAAGCTGGTGCTGCTGGTGGGATGACACAGGTGGTTGAGGCCGCAAGNCAGATTATGGGNCGCGCTGAGGATCGACAAGTAAGCGCTTGCNATAATGTNTACGTATCGGGGACGGGCGGCATCATGAGCGAGCAGGCNGCNCTNATNCTGCAAGGAGGTTAGTGNGTGGATTTGGTGAAACCNATTCCNCGGCCATCCACGACGACTCGACCNTTTTGGGATGGGCTCAACGAGCGCAAGGTTCAAATTCAGCGGTGTGANGGNTGTGACNCGTGGGTATTTTACCCGCGTACGCGGTGNCCCTCTTGTTTGAGNGACNNGCTTATATGGCGAGAAGTATCGGGTCNGGGCGTCCTCTATACCTATACNCTGGCACGCCAGCCGACGGCCCCACACTTNGCCGATGAAACGCCGCAACANTTAGCCGTGGTTGAACTGGANGAGGGTGTCCGAATGACGTCGACACTTGTCAACGTCGAACCCTCGGANATTGTNATTGGNATGCGTTTACNACCCTANTTCGATCAGGTAACNGACGNCGTAACGTTGCTTCGCTATCAGCCGGGATGANNNNGGCGGGAGTCTGCCGGNTTCGAACTCGAACCTAATNCCAAAGTTCAAAGAATTCTTCGAACGCTNTAAATTGCCCGCCCTCAACNGCCGACGGTACGACAATGGGCGTCTTTATGCCGGCATCAAACCAGGCNGCTAATCCNTCCCTGACATCGGTNGCCGTTCCGAATAGGGTNGTGTCAGCGAGCCANCGATCCGAGAGACAAGAAGCAACTCGNTCGAAGTCACGTTCGTTAACCGCNGCCTCCACNGCGTCCATTTCTTCCTCGTATCCGGCCTCTTTCCAGTAGTTGCGGTAATTTGGGAGCATCGCATAGCTGGTCAGGGTGCGGCGGTTTACCGCTTTCGCGGCTTCAACATCGTNGTGAACACACGTGGGGATCATGTTGCCGATGAAGAAATGGTTTTCNGAACGACTTNGGTCGCTCAAGACCGCCAGNGAACTTTTCATATGTGAGCGCGCGCCGTTCGCGAATACCATNCCNTTGGCGATGGTCTCCGATAGCTGAATCATCTTTTTCCGCAGNGTCGCAAAGATAATAGGNGGNAGTTCGCCAGCGCGCGGAACCGCNCGCAGTTCTTCNACGAAGCTGCGCATATCGGCCAGTGGTTTCCCTTGCTTGATGCCCAACCGGTTCATCGCCGGTTCATGGCTGACGCCAANGCCAAAGTCGAATCGTCCGCCTGATACTTCGTGNATGAAGCTTGCCATCTGTGCAAATTCTTGGACGTTGCGGGTGTAGATCGGCTGTATGCTTGTCCCGAAGCGCACCTCTGACGTGGTGAATGCGAGTGCTTCNCATANTGCGAGGCCGTCTGACAGACTCGGGCAATATATTCCGGGGAAGCCCCGCCGCTCGATCTCACGGGCGAGATCCAACGTTCGTTGACGNCGTCCTGGAACGGCGGCGAGACTTAGTGCCGGCAGCGGGTGGTCCATCANTGATCCTTATCGACTATGCGCGATCTAGCGAGCAAAACTAACAGCGGTCTTGTAGCTTGGGAAGTGCCGAGCTACTTTTCTAGGTCCCGCCGATGGTATTCGACGAGCGCTGACGAAAAAGCGTGACGAGCAAGACGCCGGCGATAAAGCCACCGATGTGTGCCCAGAACGCGACGCCTCCCCCTGGCCGACCGAGCGATGGCAGGCCCGAGATAAGCTGGACGACAAACCACCAACCAAGAATGAAAACAGCGGGAATGGACACTGTCGTGATGAAGAAACCGAGAAAGATCAGCGTTCGAACTCGGGCTCGAGGATATAGAAGAGCATACGCACCCATGACGCCGCCGATGGCGCCGGAAGCGCCCACCATGGGGATCACGCTGGTTGTGTCGGTCGCGATCTGAGCCGCTGCGGCGACCAAGCCGGCGAGTAAATAGAAAAGCGTAAAACGAAATGCACCCATTGAGTCTTCGACGTTGTCGCCGAAGACCCACAAGAACCACATATTTCCGATTAGGTGTAACCAACCCCCGTGCATGAACATTGAAGAGATCAGNGTGACGACGTTGGTCTCGCCATCGAACTGACAGATTAGATTTTGGGCAATACGCAGTTTGCTCCCTGGTTCGATGGTCCCCAGAAGATCGCCGGGAACGAGACCGTAACGGCACAGAGACTCCGAAAATCCAGGGTCGAAACCAAAGCGTTGGAATAGCGCCCAGGCAGCCACGTTAAGACCGATGATTACGTAGGTGGCGACTGGGCGTCGACGGGTCGGATTGTCGTCTGTGAGGGGGAAAAGCAATGAAATTCTCTGTTAGCTTGCTTGGAGAATGCGACTAACGGTCTTTAAGAACCGATCGTTCTCTTCCGGTGTACCGATGGTTATACGTAAGCAACGGTCGAGCGGCNTCGAATCAAAATAGCGCACCAGTATTTGTGCGTCGTGAAGCGACTCATAAAGCGTCGACGCATTCATAGGTCCGGCAACTTCTGCTAATAGAAAATTCGTTTGCGATTCTGGGACGGTAAAACCGATCTCGCACAATTTGTTGCGCATTCGACTACGCTCTGCCCTGACTTTGTCGCAATTTATCAGTGCGTGGTTGGAATCGTTAAGGGCAACCAACGCCAGAGACTGCGTGATCGTATCGATGTTGTAGCTATCGCGGGTCTTGGTGGCCATTGGTTCAATCAAGGCAGCGTTTCCGATAAGGAAACCGAGTCGNAGACCTGCCAGCGAATATCCTTTGCTAAGGGTGCGAAGTANCAAAACGTTGTCGAANTCGTGGACCAAAGGAATGGAACTATGGCCTAGCACGGGATCNACGAAATCGACGTAGGCCTCNTCGATTAGGAGAACGCCCTCTAACCCNTNNGCTATTTCACGGAGCACGTCGACGGAGCAGAGAACACCGCTGGGNGCGTGGGGGTTCACNAGGCACGTGAGCTGCGCGCCCGACGCGTTTATCCGCTCACTAAATCCTTTGGGTAATGCCCAGTCTTTTTCTAGTCGCAGCGACTCGATACGACAGTCTTGGATATTGGCCAGGACTGGATACAGNGANTAGCTTGGATCAACCATTCCTANCGCCCCTTTGGGGTTNACCAGNGTGGTGACGGCAAGGCGAAGGCCCTCGTCACCGCCNTTGGTAACGAGGACGTTGTCNGCGGATACATCAAATCGAGANGCNACGAACTNGCGAAGNCTACTTGCTGAAGGATCGGGATAGCGTCGCAGAACATCNCTATCAAAGTTCTTCAGAGCCGATTTAATCAGCGGACTTGGTGGGTAGGGGTTTTCGTTGGTATTGAGCTTNACAACGCCTCTGTCTGAGGGTTGTTCACCGTAGGTGTAACCTTCCATCGCCCTAATATTGTTGCGCTCGTAGCTCATTCCTCGTCGGTTTCGTCTACACGTTCCGTGGCCTGGCCCGATTCTGCCGGGCCCAACAAATAGGCAATCCACTGGGTTGCAGGGTTAGCCTCCAACGCAATCTTGGCGGTGATGGTAAGTGGGACCGAGAGAAGCATGCCAACGGGACCGAGTACCCAACCCCAAAACACTAACGAAACGAAGACNACCAACGTTGAAAGACCGAGTCCCCGTCCCATGAATTTGGGTTCCACCACGTTGCCCATTATGACGTTGACAAGAACGTACAACGCCAACGTGCCGATCGCGGTGATTGGACCGAGTTGGACCAGCGCGAGCAATACGGCGGGTATCGCCGCAATGATGCTGCCAATCGTCGGTACGTAATTCAGCATGAACGCCAGGACCCCCCACAACAATGGGAAGTCGATTCCGATTAACGCCAAGAGGCATGTGACTGTGACCCCGGTCGCAATACTGACGGTTGTCTTGATGGCGATATATCGATTGACGTTGGCGATAAAACGATCGAAATGCGCTAGATCGCGTTCAGGATTGGCGAGTACAGATCGGAGTTTTGACGGAAAACTAGAGGCTTCGGCGACGATAAAGATGACGGTTAGTAAAATGAGAAAACCGTTCGAGAGCGCGCTCCCAAACCCACGCACCGTATTGGCGGCGAGTGAAAGCGCACTGCCCGGATCAAATTGAGAGCTAAATAATTCAGCAGACGAGGGAATGCCAAGACGATTTAGGGTGGGCCCTAAGAGGCCGATCAGGTCTCGGAGTCGGGCTTCGTAGAAGCTTTGTTGTATCGAAAACTGCTGTATGGAGTCTGCCACTAGCAAGCCCAGCCCAAGCAAGACGACTATTAATGCCGCAGAAACTAGAGCGATCGCGACCGCAATTGGCACCCGCGATCGTTTCAGCCAGAAAATCGGTGTAGCGGCGAGGGTCGCAATGAATACCGCCAACAGAAACGGCACCACGATGTCTTCCGCCGCCTTGATGCCGGCGATGATGATCACGATGGCTGCGACCGTCAGCAGGGCATTGCTGGGACGATGGGACTTATCGCTCAATGCCACGTTCGGCGATTCGCTAGGCTGGGTAGCTCGCGGCGGACCCGCTCGACTTCCGCGGGATCAATGGATGCAATGGCAAAGCCGTCGCCGTCATCGCATTCAGCGACGATTCGTCCCCAAGGGTCAACAACGAGAGCGTGCCCGAACGATTGACGATTGCGATGTCCATGCGCGCCATGCTGTGCCGGTGCGATCACGTACGCTTGGCATTCGATAGCGCGCGCTCGCAGCAACACATGCCAATGGTCTTGCCCCGTGGTTTTGGTAAAAGCGCTTGGGATTGTTAAGGCAATCGAGCCCGCGTCTACCAAATCCTGGTAGAGGGCCGGGAATCGAACGTCATAACAAACGCTGAGCCCTAACGTACCGAACGGCATTCGNGTGGTGACCGCTTCAACACCCGGGACAGTCGCTTTTGATTCAAGTAGACGCGTTCCGTCGGCTAGGTCGACGTCAAAGAGGTGTATTTTTCGATATCGTGCGGCCAGAACGCCGTTTGGGTCGATATGTATGCAGGTATTGTAGGAGCGATTGTCGCCTGCGCGTTCAGGGAAACCACCGGCCACAACGTCGACTCGATGAGCTTGCGCGATTTCTCGACACGTTTCCAATATCGGTCCACCAGCCGGCAGATTTTCCAACCACGGTTGGCGGTCACGGTCGGAACCGATGTACGCGAAAGCCTCTGGAAGGAACACCACGCGAGCACCGGCATTCGCAGCTGCATCTGAGAGTTCGCGCGTCGTTTCAAGATTCGCCGTGACGTCTGCGGTTGCGCACATCTGCACGATCGCGATGGGAGTGGTTTGGCTCATGTCACGAGTTTGCCTAAAACGAACATGGTCGGAAACCTCCTCCCGTCCATTTTAAAGATCAGGGTGCGTGCAAACGATCTCTTCTCCGATGAACGCCTCGATCGCCGGAAGATTAAAAGCATCATCTTCGGAAACGAAGCTAATCGATATGCCTGAAGCCCCCGCCCGACCGGTTCGACCAATGCGGTGGACGTAGTCTTCAGCGTCGTCGGGTAGGTCGTAATTTATTACGTGGCTAATGCCTTCAACGTGTATGCCTCGACCCGCGACATCGGTCGCTACAACGAGATTGGTTTTACCTTCCTTAAATCGGTTGAGCGTTGCCAGCCGTTTACGTTGTGGGATATCGCCAGCAAGTCCCTCGCACTCGATGCCCTGGCGATTTAGGTGCGATACCAGATGCCGAGCCTGATCCCTGCGATTGACGAATACGAGTGTGTGCGAAGGTTTCTTATGTTGAATAAATTGCACGAGCGTGCCCGCTTTATCGGCTTTCGAGGTGTGCCAGAAACGTTGATCGACGGTGTCGACGGCGACTTGCTCAGGTTGAATGACGACATGCATGGGATCGATAGTCCATTGATCGGCTAGATTCATCACGTCGTCATTGAATGTGGCGCTAAAGAAGAGCGTTTGGCGATCACGTTTCTTCGGTGTTTGATAGACGATGCGNCGGACGTCTGGGATAAATCCCATNTCGAGCATACGGTCTGCTTCGTCGATGACNAGAACCTCGACTTCGCGCAGGCTAANGATNCGTCGGTTACAAAANTCNATCAGCCGTCCNGGTGTNGCGACGAGAATATCAACGGGACGTNTTTCGAGTTGTTGTTGTTGNCGATCGAAATCCATACCNCCAACCACGNNGACNACGTGGGCATGCATGTGNCGCGATAAATCGNGNGCATCNGCCTCGATCTGNAGGGCAAGTTCNCTCGTTGGCGCGAGCACCAGCGCCCTCGGCGTNNCCACGGGGCCCGATTTCTCCGNTGGGAACTCGACCTGTTGNGTAAGAATNGTGATTANGAATGCGGCGGTTTTACCNGTGCCNGTCTGNGCCTGTCCGGTAACGTCGTAATCAGAGAGNCTNTATGGAAGTACCGCNCCTTGTATTGGGGTGCAATGTGTAAAGCCAAGATCATNNATAGCCGCNGTAATCGTGGGCGGTAGCGCGAATTCAGCGAACGTCAGTACTTCTTCGTTATCGTGCATTTGGATCAAGAACTCCTACGCATTGACAGTTCAAGACAAACTGCAAGAATTTCTATTGCTTTTTCGATTTCGTCATTGGAGGCGAACGTGGGTGCAATTCGGATCACAGAGTCTTCGGGATCATGTCCATAAGGAAACGTTGCCCCAGCCGGCGTTAGCACGACGCCAGCAGTGGCAGCCATGGCAACGACTTGGGTGGCGAAACCGGGGGCGGTTGAAAGCGTCACAAAGTAACCACCATCGGGTCGCGTCCAAGTAGCAAGGTCACGATTTCCCAGGTGTGTTTGTAGGCTGCGTTCAACCGTTTCGAACTTTGGCTTGAGGATTCGGGCGTGAGCAGCCATGTGATCGTCAACGCGCCCATTCAAGAATTTGGCATGGCGCAGCTGATTCACTTTATCTGGCCCGATCGTCATGACTGCGAGCCTCGCTTCAATCGCGTTTAACGTTGTCTCTGATCCGCCGATAAATGCGATGCCACCGCCGGCAAACGTGATTTTGGACGTCGATGCAAACATGACAATGCTGTCGTCTGTTCCATGTTTACGGGCGCTCGTGAGTATTGGCGCCAGTTCTGCCTTCGGGAAATTGAAGTCATGGACGGCGTAAGCGTTGTCCCAAAGGATTAGCAATGGCCCATGGGCTTTGTTTGGAAGTGCCGCAATTCGATCGACCGTAGCTGGGTCGTAAATACACCCCGTGGGATTGGAATATTTCGGTACGCACCAAAGAAATCGACATTGGCTGTCCGAACGGATGGTCTCCTCTAAGGTGTCCATATCTGGACCGGTCGCGGTCATTGGTACCGGGATCATTTCGATATCAAACGATTCCGTCAGCGCGAAATGACGGTCGTATCCAGGTACTGGGACAACAGCGTGGGCCGACCCCAGCGCACTGAAACGCTCGTCGCAAAGCCCATAGCGCATCGCCGCGTCCATGACCAGTTGCATCGCTTGCAAGCTCGAATTGCCGCACACAATGATGTTTTCGGGATCCGTCCCAAGCAGCTGAGCGCCGAGTCGACGAGCTTCCGGAATACCACGCAACCCGCCGTAATTTCTCGCATCCGTGCCATCCTCGAGCCGGTAATCACCGCTGAGGATGCCATCGAGAGCATCGGAAAGAGCCAATTGTTCAGGAGCCGGCTTTCCCCTCGTGAGGTCCAATGTCAGCGGGTTTCGCCGGAGTTCGTCCCATCGTGATTCGAGAGCCCTCACGGTTTGCGGGTTAACTGAATTATTGCTCATTCCGAAATGCCGGAACTTTCTTCGCGACCTAACATGAGATTGAGGTTTTGGACGGCGGCGCCCGCGGCTCCCTTACCGAGGTTATCCAGTCGAGCGACAACGAGGATTTGTTGGTCGCGCCCGAACACCATCAAGTCAATACGGTTACTGCCATTGCAGGCGGTGGGTGATAGATAGCCTTCATCAAGTTCGTTATCCAAGGGCGCTTCGATGACCCTCACAAACGGTTCACCGGCGTAGCGGTTTTGGTAGATTTCAACAAGATCTTTTGGCTGAACCGAACGATTGAGTTCCTGCAAAAATAAGGGCGTTTGGACCAACATACCCTGAAAAAAATTTCCAACGCTCGGCATAAAGAAAGGTGCAATGTCTAGACCGGCGTAGCGTTGCATTTCGGGGAGGTGTTTGTGGCTTAAATTAAATGCGTATGGACGCGTGGGTTGTTCGTCTTCAACGGCTCGCGAGTACTGCTCGATCAGCTTCCTTCCGCCACCAGAATAGCCGGACACCGCATGGGTTCGAATTAAGGCACTTTTCGAAACAATATTTTCGTCCACAAGCGGCCGGATACTCAGGACGAACCCGGTCGCGTAACAACCTGGATTTGAAACCAGGCGAGATTCTCGTATGGCATTCCGTTGGTCTGGCGTAAGTTCAGGAAGCCCATATACCCACCTATCGTCGACGCGATGGGCGGTGCTTGCGTCGATAAAACGCGTTGTCTCGGAGAGCTTTATCGCTTCGCGGGCCGCATCGTCAGGAAGGCAGAGAACGACCAAGTCAGCCGATTCAAAACACTCGCGCCTCGTTTCGGGTCTTTTGCGTTGCTCGTTATCAATGCTTAAGAGCTCGATGTCGTCCCTGGCCGTGAGGCGCTCGGTAATCTCAAGCCCCGTGGTGCCTGCTTGGCCATCAATGAAGATCCTAGCGCTCGCTGACACGATATCTGCTCGGAAACTTTGCGAGCGTGCATTCTACCAGGGACAGCGTGTTTCAGAGCTCTTGAGTGATTGCGGTGCTGTTTGAAGCGACCGATTCAAGGGTCGTCGCCGGGTTGTAATCGGGAATCGGTGCATCAGCCACTGGATACTTGGAATTCCAATCGGATACAAGGTGGTCTACGAAAACGAACAACTCAGGGAGGTTCTGCTGTCAGCGATATTGGATGGCGGGGACGCCTAATATCCTTGGCTTTCGATCTTCGAGACGTAATTTACTAATCAAATCGGTTCGGTCGGGGGGTGGGTTTGGCGAATGATGGTTGAGGCTATGTAAGAGTGGAACGTCTGGTAAAACAGCGCGCATTAGATGAATGAAACGAAGCGTTTTGAAGCCATCAAACCACTCATGACGTTGCCGAACGCTTGGGTCTCGGGAGACGAAATCGAAATAGCCTAGCTGTTTCATGGTCGTTGCAGAGGGCCCTTCGAGCGAGTCCTCGTTTTTTGTGGAGATTGCATTGATCACGTCTCGGAGGTATTCGAACGACTGCGGGTGATAACTCAGGTAGCAATCGTCCGGCTCCGTAATCGATGCTATGGATGGACCCGTCCCGAAGGGTACTCGGTGCGATGTGCGCGCATTGATTACGATTTCGGGTGATCCGAGCAGATGGATCTTGGACACCTTGCTTAACTTATTCAGGAAATAAAAATCTTCTGCTGCGTCTCGCCGCGGAAATCCGCGGACTTGAGCGTAGGCTGTGGCAGAAACGCTGATCGTGCTGCCGAGCGTGTGGAATGCGTAGGGCGAGCCTGCCAAGCGAAGGCCAGCGACGTAATGGCGCATGTGAAGCTCGTAGAGCTCGGCTCGACGTAGAACCTCCGGATCGGTCGACACATGACGGTAGGAATAAAGATACGCCCCTTCAGTCCGCGGTATCGAAGGGATGTATCCGTTTGGCAGTTGTACATCGGCGTCGACTGAATAGATGTAGGGTTGGTCGATCGTTCCATCGCGGATATATCCGAGCGCGGCATCGGCACCTATTTTTCTCGCGAGGCCGACACCTTGGTTTTTCGGGATCGGCTGATTGACGCGATCCACCGTAAGCAGATTCGGAGCGCTAAGGTGTTGAAGTAACCTTCGCGAGCGCTGGTACATTGGGCTTCGCGGGTTAATGTTATCTGGCACGTTGACAACGACGATCATGAGAACGTTCGGCCCGAGCGTGCTGAGCATTTCACGTGCGAACTCAACTGGCTCGTCGTACGCGGGGATGACCACAACGTGTCGAAAGCGTTTATTCAACCGCTGCCGATCCCTAGCTTCGGGCTCGGCATAGCGTTCGAGGTACTGATCAATAGGATGCTTCAATCGGCTAGTGGAGCGCCGCTCTCAGCGGCACATTAGTTAGTATTCGCGCCTCAGCTTCGAGAAGTGTATCCAAGCGATTTTGCGTACCGCCGACGAGGTCTGCCAGTTTCAAGAACAACTCGAAATGACGCGCTTCACTTTCCGCGATACTTTCGTAAAAACGTCGCAATTTCGGATCTTCAATTGCGTGGGCAACTAAGGTAAAGCGTTCGTTTCCTCGATATTCGACGATTGCACCCACCAAAAGTCGGTCGATTAGGAAAGCGTTTGATCCGCTACGGATTTCTTGATTGAGCGCACGAATATAGGTGTCCCGACGATCGGGGCCTGGTTGTATGCCTCGACTAATGAGAAGTTTCACGACTTCCCGGTAGTGAGTTAGTTCTTCCACAGCCAGATCGCACATCGCTCTCAAGATGGCGGGTTGGTCGGGATAATGCGAAGCGATATTGAGAGCCATCCCCGATGCTTTCTTTTCTGCCGATGCATGGTCTTGTAAAAAAGCATCGAAATCGGAGAGGACTGCCGTGAGCCATTCGGTCTTGGTGGCGACGGCGGTTTCAAGCTTCAAGAAAGTACGCGCTCCAGAAACCCTTTGATGTCGACGAGTTCTTCGGGACAAACATGATGTCCCATCCCGTATTCGCGCCAATCGACCTGGTAATTGAGGTTTGTCAGAGCTTCGCGCGAAGTTACTGCGCGAGTGATGGGAATCATCGGGTCGGCGATTCCATGCGCCATGAAAATGGGGGTATCGATGCTCACGAAACTGACTTCGGTGCCGACGTTCTCATGATCGTGAACGTACGTGGATAGCGCCATCAAACCCGCGAATCGATATTCGGCCCGCAAACCCAAGTGCAAGGCAACGACCCCACCCTGTGAAAAGCCCGCGAGTACGATTCGATCGGTCGGGATACCTTTGTGATTTTCAGCGTCTACAAGTTCCTGAACCGCAGCGGCCGACATGCGAATCTCATCCGTTCCCGAAAGCGGCGAACCGGGGTCAATGTCGTACCAAGCCCGCATTTCCATACCCCCGTTGATGGTGACGGGGCGCTCCGGCGCGTGGGGGAAGACGAAACGGATAGGAACTTCCAAGTTTAACTCGGGAACGATGGATTCGAAGTCGTGACCGTCTGCACCAAGGCCGTGAAGCCAAATGACGGTGCCAGAGGGCGTTTCCGCTGGATCAATTTCGATAGTTTCAAGCGTCATGCAGGGAGTTCAGCAGGAACGCGCCGTTTTTTCAATTCCGTTTGTTCGTGGAATGTGTCGGGTTATGACGGATCTTCCTCTTCTCGCCATATTGTCCTCATGGTTGACGAGTTGGAACGGCATGCCGGTCAGAGTCTAAAAAGTTTAAGGCCAGCACTCGATTTTTTGACGTCGTATCGGTGGCGGGTAGTTGCTGCATCTTTCGCGTTAGTGTTCACCGCGTCCGTCACATTAGTTGTGGGTCAAGGCCTGCGGTTGATTATTGACCAAGGCTTTCAGGCGGGGTCCCCCAATCTCTTGAACGGGAATATCGGTGTACTGTCGTGCATCATCGTGGTACCGGCTGCCAGCACTTACGTGCGTTACTACTCTGTTTCTTGGATCGGCGAACGCGTAGTTATTGAGTCAGCGGGATTCCCAATAAGGGAAAGCTGATTCGCGTCGATATCCCGGATACACTCCAACGATTGCAGGTATGGGAGGAGCGTTATGGGTCCGCTAAATGGTTTCCGCATCATTGAACTCGCCGGCATAGGTCCGGGGCCGTTCTGCGGCATGATGTTGTCGGATATGGGGGCAGAAGTCATCCGAGTGGATCGGATCGCGAAGGGTGTTGGGGCACCCAAAGACGTGCTTCAACGCAATCGCCAGTCGGTGGCCGTTGACCTAAAAAAACCTGAGGGAATCGAGATCGTACTCAAATTGGTTGAATCAGCCGACGCCCTTTTTGAAGGTTTCAGACCGGGTGTAACGGAACGGCTTGGGTTGGGCCCGGACGAGTGCATGGCGCGCAACGAAAAGTTGGTGTACGGGCGTATGACGGGATGGGGTCAAGATGGACCTCTTGCGCAGGCCGCCGGTCACGACATTAATTACATCGGGTTGTCCGGGGCACTGCATGCCATCGGCGAGCCGGGAG
>PBGU01000014.1 GCA_002719135.1 Gammaproteobacteria bacterium | reverse complement strand
AAACATTACCCCGAAGCGTGAAAACGCGGCATCAAAACGCTCCGTTTCGAACGCGTGGTCCTGTATATCGACATTCTGGAACGTGACATTCGCGAGCCCNGCGTCCTTTGCTCTTTGTTGGGCCAATGTCAGCATCGGTTNGGAAATATCAGCACCCNACACCGATCCGGCTGNCCCCACGCGGTCGGCGATAGCGAGNGAGGTNGCCCCGGTTCCACAACCAATGTCGAGAATATTTTCGCCCGCGNNNGGATCTAGTNTATTCAGCGCGCGCTCGCCNAGGGGGCCTAACATATGATCCATAGAGNCTTGGTGTTCGACCCAGTTATCCCCGCCTTTACCNGACCAAAATTCACGTTGTTTTTCGTTCGCCATCGTCACCNTGCCCCAAAGAACCCAGAAAAAAGATTGGTCCAACNATAATCTAAAGAGGTCGTCGAAACGAATCGGCANCATGTCNGTANCNGCAGCATCTTGCTCCCCGACTGCGACCAAACAAACCACAAAGGGAAAAGGGCATGCGAAGGCAACGTTCAACGGTCTGCTCGTGCAAAAGTGAAGCGCAATACCAACGGATGAGCAGAAGACGGTTTTACGCCACCCNTTTACCGTAGGCAAAAATCGGTCGTCGTTGGAACTCTACTCCTGTGCCTTGTAGAGTCTTGGTTACAAAATTGGTTAAGGAAAAGTCCATGACGGCCATGTCGCAAGACGAGAGAGAAGCCTTTCTCGCCGACCTGCACGTTGGCGTGTTGGCGATAAACGATTCCGGNCACGGTCCCCTAACAATTCCNATTTGGTATGACTACCAACCTGGCGGTGAGCTTTGGTTCCTTACCGGTCCCGATTCGCGTAAAGGCAAGCTGCTTGATGTTGGGGTTCGAGTGAGTCTCGTTGCACAAACTGAGAACCCGCCGTACAAATACGCCAGCGTAGAAGGGCCTATTAGTGCGATAGAACNAAGCAGCAAAAGCGAGTTATTGCCGATGGCCGTCCGTTACCTCGGGTCCGAGGCAGGCAAGCAGTACGCTGAAACGAATACAGGCGGGGGCGGCGTCGTCGTCCGGATGACCCCCGAACGATGGCTCACGGTCGATTACGCTAAATCCTGACGTACGAGACAATTGAAGACCCTGGTGAGGACCCGCCTTTTATCGGCTGGTGGCNCCATTCGATAGGCTCCTTCCCTACCCGTGAGCGACGCTTACTGGTCATTGTCGACGTAGCTTCCCTGGAGTCATTTAGCCCGCTCGACTCGCTAGATTGATTCGTACTTCGAACTCGCATCTGCTCAACCNCAACAATCCAACCATACCGAAGTCTCTGGAACAATTTTCGCTAGACGCGTTAGCCTTGTGAAAAAATACAGGCACAACTATGAGTAAACGACTTGCGGACAAGGTCGCCTGGGTCACCGGATCGTCGCGCGGGATCGGTCGCGCAGTCGCCGCCCATCTCGCCGATCTNGGTGCAGACGTGGCAATTCACGGTACAACNCCAACGTCGACGCGCGCGTTCAATGAAGCTGAATCACTGGACGCGGTCGCGGAACAGATCGCCAACGACACCAGTGCCAACGTGTTTGCCGTACACGGTGACCTTACCGATCCCGCCATCGTCAAAAATCACGTCGACGCAATCAGAGACCGCTTTGGCCACATTGATATTCTTGTCAACAATGCCGGTGGCGATATCGGTGTACAAGGCGTGACAGGTGAGAAAGCCGGCAAACCAGTTGCCAATGACGCGATTAACGTGTCACTTGAGGATATTCGTACCGTTCTCGACAGAAACCTGATGACGTGCATCTTGCCGTGTCGCGAAATAGCACCCGAAATGGTCGATCGTAAGCAAGGTTGGATCGTCAACATCGGCAGCATCGCCGGGTTGTCCGGTCATGCGCGTGAAGTTGTGTACGGCGTCTCCAAAGCGGCCGTGCACGAGTACACGCGTTGCCTAGCGGCTCAACTGCGACCCGATAACGTCTATGTCAACGCAATCGCGCCGGGAGAAATTATTACTGCACGCTTTGTCGCTAGCCGTCCCACCAATGACGACCGCAAAGTCCACGACGGTGCCTTGACTCGATACGGATGGCCAGACGAAATCGCGAAGACCGTCGAATTTTTTGTGACGAACGATTCGTCCTACATCACTGGACAAATCTTACGAGTCGACGGCGGCGCACAGTTATTTCCGTCATGAACGCACCGTTTCTTGGACTTCGTGTTGTCGACTTATCTGACCGTTTCTCGGGAGCATTTGCCGCTCGCCTGTTCGGCGATTTCGGTGCCGAAGTCATCCTCGCGGAACCNCCCGACGGCCATGCACTTCGACGCGANCCCCCATTTCTGGACGGAGTCGCTGGCGAAGAACGCAGCGTNGTGCACGCCTACGCGAACTGGAACAAGCGCTCAATCGTGATCAAACATGAGAACGAACTCNANGGACTTATCGGTTCAGCCGACGTCGTGATCACGACGTCTGATGGCCCACCTCGACCNGCGTTACAACAACTCCGGGACGACGCCGTCCACGTCTGCATTACGGCACATGGCTTAGAGGATNCGCTGACTGGTCGTCCAGGCAATACGCTGACCCATAGCGCGCGCGTCGGTTGGTCTTACATCAACGGGTACCGGGACGAACCGCCACTGTCTATGCCGCGACACCAGGGCGGCGTAGTCGGCGGTGTGACCGGTTTTATTACTGCGGCGGCGGCACTGCGGCGNCGGGACCAAGGACCCAGCGAGCATATTGATGTCAGCGAACTCGAAGCCTTCGCACTTACCGTTCACCCTTGGGGNGTGGCCGCGGTGTATCACGACACAGGCGGTACGCCAGGGCCGAGCGGAGGCCGTCGCCGAGGTGATCCGGGTCCACTCTGGGACCTTGCAGATGGCCGCATGAACTTTGGTCTCGCNGACTTTCACAATTGGACTGAGGCGATGGACGCACTCAACTTACCCGAGCTTGGTCGCCGCCAAGAACTGATTCCCGATATTGGTCGACACTCCCAAAACATGCGCGAAGTAGTCATCAGCATGGCCGAAACGCTTCCCAAATTGGAGCGTTGGGATATTTTTCACCANCTCGCGAAGCTACGCTGCGTTATCGGAGTCGTGCAAGATTTCGATGATNTCGGCAGCAACCCACAAGTCGCTGAGCGAGATTTTCTNGTCGAAACCACCNTTGATGGCCAATCGGTCCGCGCTGCCGGTGCTCCTGCGAAGTTGTCNCCATCGCCCTGGCAACTGTACAACCCGGCCCCCAGGCTTGACGAGGATCGTGTAGCCGTCGTAAAACCCCGCGCCGCGCCATCGCGACCATCAACGCCAACCCCGAACAACCTGAGCGAAGGCCCNTTAAACGGTGTTCGGGTTTTGAGTTTTGGCCAGGCTTGGTCGGGCACTTTCGGTACCGAACTTCTCGCACTTCTCGGAGCCGACGTTGTACAGATCGGATCGCTACACCGACCCGACGTCTTCCGACGAATCAGCCAGCAAGTACCTAAAGGCATTGTTGACGCGAATCGTCCACAACATCCCTTGAACACCCAAGGTCATTATAATTCCGTCAACTTACACAAGCGTGAAGTCACGCTTGATCTTCGTCACGAGCGAGGCCTGGAACTGCTTTGGCAGCTGTTGCCTAAGTTCGACATTCTTGCCGATAACTTCCGACCAACCGTNATGCCGTCTTGGGGCATCTCACTCGAAAAACTGCACGAAATAAGGCCAGGGATGATTTGGGCTTCAGTGTCGGGATATGGCGAAACCGGCCCGTACTGGGATTACCCTGCTAATGGGGCAACCACCGAGCCGATGGCAGGTCTATCGTCTATCCACGGATACGAAGGCGATCGCGGCATGAATACCGGAGGACTCTACCCGGATCCTATTGGCGGATATTTTGTCGTCGCTACCATTATGGCGGCATTGGCGCATCGTGATCGGACCGGCGAAGCACAACGCGTGGATCTCTCAATGATGGAAGCAGTCACCGCCGTTTGTGGGGACGCATTACTAGAATACGACGCTACCGGCTCGCTACCGGGNCCGGGGGGTAACCACCACCCTCGTATAGCACCGCACAACAACTACGAAGCCGCGGACGGCGAGTGGCTCGCTCTAGCCGCTGAAACCGAAGATTCGTGGGAGCGGTTCGCAAACTTGATCGGTATCAGCGACAAAAAATTTGCGACGTTGGTGTTGCGGAAAGCCAACGAAGTGCGACTGGACGAAATTATCGCCTCGTGGTGTATACGCCAGAATGTCTATGAGGCGGAGGAGCTGCTCGGCAAGATCGGGGTTGCCGCGGCGCGCGTTTCTCCTTTATATGAACTTTACAGCCGCCCGGACCCCCACTTCGAAGCGTCAGGATTTATCCGCGNCATCGAGCATCCAGAGGCGGGCAAGACGTGGTTACCCGGTAGACCTTGGCGTTTTTCTGCAGCGAAATCTTGCCCTATTCGACCTGCCCCCTGCGTTGGCCAGCACAGCTACGAGGTACTCACAGGAGAGTTAGGACTCAGCGATGTGGAATACCGGTCGCTCGTGGACGCGGGAATCACAGGTAGCTTAGACGACTGAATATTTTGTCGCGAAAGANCGGGTAAGACGCCAAGCATTACGCATGATATTGACGTGATCGATCGGCAGCAGGGTTAAAGCTTCCGAGCCGGCCGGTACATAAGCATNCCAGCTCAGTTGATCCGCCATTGGAACCGTCATTGCCTGTGGAAAAATTCCTACGTTAGAAGCTCCGCCATGGATTATCCCAGTGCGCTGGTCGAAATCGACGAGCTTCAGCTCATCCTCGAGCCACTGATAAAGAGAACGGCACGATAAAACGCTCGCGCTGGGGTCCGCTTGGTTGAGATCTGGGCTAACTCCAACGTTTCCACGCGTCAACGTAAAGTACGCGCGTGGGCTACTGATTCGGGCGACCACGTAAAGNCGTCGGTGCGGCCCGGGCAAAAGTTTCTCTGTAACGTGCTTCATATACGCCGTTCGCACCGGGTTCATCACTAGCATCGTTGCGATTCCCTTGCCTCGACTGGTAGCTGCGGTGGCGATAAAACGAATACCTAGAAATTGATTCTCTTCAAACTGGTGGTGGGTGAGAAAAAGAAACCCCGCGACCGTGTCGCCGTCTGCGGCAACGACTATTTCGGGGTATTCCTCAAAGCGCTCGTTAATCTCGCGCTCGGGGATACCGGGAAAGCTCTCGCGCGCGACCCGATACAGCTCATCTTGCAAGTCGTGAAGACGCTGATGGCCCCGCTGGTAACGTCGGACTTCGATCGTCAAAACCACCTCAATCTAAAAAATACCGAGTTTANTCCCNCGGGACCTCGNCCAATGCAACCAACCACCGACGAACANTGACGACCGTCAATTAACGATACACCTNCTCCAACCCGTGTTTGATCTCAAGAGCGATACGCTGGGTTTTCTTTAACTTACGCACAACAAGTCCATACGACCGATCAATCATGCGCTCAATTTCTCCCGACGGTATAGAGCCATCGAGCGTCACAGTATTCCAATGCGCTTTATTCATGTGGTAACCAGGTCGGACTGCAGCGAAGACGTCGCGAAGCACCATCGCCTCTTCGGGGTCACACTTTAGATTGATGTACGCCGTATGCTCCCGNTAACTCAGTGTCCCAAACATCTTTCTACCGATTTTGAACACGTGTATATCGAACCGAAAGGGAAAATCTTCGATTGCTTCGGGTCGGGATAGAAAATATTTTCTTGCCTCGTCACCGTTCATCGTCTTGCTGGACCGACTCGCGAATGATCTCGGTGATCGGGNAAGTTATGTGCATCCATACAACTTAATCGATCTTTCACTGATTCGTGATCGCGCATTAGCCCAGGCAGTTATATTGACGGCGGCTCATTTGGGAACATTATTGTCCTGACGCCCGACCCAAATGAAGCCCAGCCAATGATTCTCTGGTCTCAAGTCTCAGCGTTTGAGTCGATTCTCCTTGCCTATAGCTGATAACAATATGACGTGGTGAGGGAGAAATCGGAAAAAAGAGTGCGGCCCGCTTGACCATGCCGGCTTCAACCGGNAACGGTAGACGTGACCGAATGTCTTGGATTCTTGCATCGACCTTGCGTTGGTTGCGACGGTTTCTAATCACCATGGCTGGCCCNACCAAGACTAATCCTGCACCCGCCGCGGTGACTGCCGCGCCAAAACTCGTCGAGATCCCCAACAAAGAAGCAAAAGAAGTGTAGGCCAACCCCACCCCGACAACGGATCCGCCAACAAGCGTTGTTCCCATCACCGTCGCGGCCATCACCGCTGTTCCAGTCCCTGCTTTAACTTTGATGTCAGCGTCCTGNTATCGATCCNNGGCTTGTTTGCTNCCNGCGATCAATCCCTTGCGATCGCGACCTGGAAATACCTTTGTTCCCATCGAATCCTCTACATACACCTCCGTAATGCGGAGATCGGTCGTCGAGCGATTCTCGAGACGCAATAGGTATTGGTCCCAATCGGCATTCTTGGCCCATGTTCCGGGGCCATCACGGACAATGACCCAATCAAGGGTGGCCGTCGTCGCTCGATCTCGTGCCACAGCCAAGGGATTCCTATCGGGCGGCAGCGTCGGCTCGTCAAGAACTTTGGTGCCAGCGCAGCCCGCCAGCAATAAGACGAAGCTAATCACGGGGGCTCGGCGACAATACCCAGACGAAATTCGGCGTGCCCCAGGGTTATGCGCGTTCATGAATCCCCATCGATCTCAAATTGGTGGAGGCGGCGGGAATCGAACCCGCGTCCGTCGGCACTCCGTCATTAGCTCTACATGTTTAGTTACGTTTATTGATTTANCTCACTGACGGCCCAACGAACAGGGCGTCGACAAGCGATCCTCTATAGTTTTAGCAACAACCGTCGAGGCGACGGTCGTCGCGATCCTGTAAAACGTGCCCCCGGTCGCCCGTTACAGGCACCAAGTGACCAGGGTTAGCAGGTATTTTAGGCTGCTAGTGCGTAGTTATCTTCGTTAGCAACTATAAAAGTTGCAGCGATTGATTTACGAGAGTCACTACCCTCTCGACATGCACCTTTGATTTCGTTACCGCCGTCGAAGCCAAGTCGCCCCCAATGCGCGGTTTCTAAAGCACCTCCAAAAAAAGGGGCGCAATCTTACCAGCACGGGAAGCTGAGCGCAGTTGCTGAAGCACCTCTGACGCTGAGTTGTTTGCTTAAGGTCTTAAATGAGCACGGTAGAGCGGAATTCAACCCCATTTCGTACGGGAACCGACCATTAAACATCCCGGGCACGAATGCGTAGGACGAATGTACGGGTATGGCCACGGACGAAAGCGAAACTGGCGCTAGGCTAGCACCGTGTTTTCTGGTAAAAACGCCCTCGCTTCTCGTTAGGGATTCCAAAACTCGCAGTGAGCGAAACCCTTCGTTTAACAAAGGCCATCTATGGTGCCATTTGCCGCGTTGTGGCTGATGGAAACGATTCTCTTCGTCCCGGAGACATCGTCGGGTATTTGCGCGATGAAGGCAGACCTCTAGATTCCTGGGAAGTTCGTGGTCAGTTTTCTCGACTAGAGAATCTCGGGTTGTTAAAGATCGACGCAGCCACTGGCATATGGCAACTTGTTGACGGTGTAGATTTTGACGAGGCCACCATGCAAGCAAATGGNAGTGCCCGCTCGTCTTGAACGGAAAAAAAGTGTCCGACGAAGATCCTGATTTCGAATCCGCACTGGCNGAGCTCGAAGCTCTCGTNGCNAATATGGAAACTGGTGAATTTACGCTTGAGGAATCCCTCGTCGCGTTTGAGCGCGGCGTTGAACTTACGCGCCAGTGCCGGAACGCTCTGGAACACGCGGAGCTCCGGATACGTGCTCTGATGCCCGATGGTAGCGAAGTGCCGATCGACGACGTCGATACGGACACAGACGAGTGATCCCAGCACTCAGCGATGACATCAATGCATTAGAGGATTTTCTTCAACAGGCGCTTCCGTACGAGCCCTCAATTGCACCTCATTTGCTCGAGGCGATGCGTTATGTAGTCGGCGGTGGAGGTAAACGACTCCGCCCNGCACTAGTGGTCGCGACNGCAACCAGCCTCGGCGCAGANCGTGATATTGCCCTCGCACCCGCNNCAGCCGTTGAGTTTCTGCATTCGTATTCTCTGGTCCATGACGACCTCCCGGCCATGGATGACGATGCACTCCGCCGCGGTCGTCCTACTTGCCACCTCGCCTTCGATGAGGCAACCGCGATCCTTGTGGGCGATGCGTTTCAGGCTCTTGCATTCGAACTCATTGCGTCGGCCCCACAACTTGACGAAGCGTCTCGATTGCAGATGACAGCCTTGCTTGCCGATGCGGCAGGTTGGCGAAATATGGTCGCCGGACAGGCCTTGGATATCAAAGAGACTGGCAAGCAGGNCCTGGATATCGAAACATTAAATGGCCTGCATGCCGCGAAGACCGGGGCCCTATTCCGAACATCGGTTCAATTCGGCTGTATTGCGGCAGGTCATCGGGACGACGATAGTTTTGTCTCGCTCAGTCGTTTCGGGGATGNCATCGGACTCGCTTACCAAATCACCGACGACATTCTCGACGTCGTTGGAACAACCGATTCGTTGGGAAAGCCAGCGGGTTCAGATGCCCGACAAAAAAAGACTACGTACCCGGCNCTCATTGGCCTCGATGAATCGCGTCGAGCCGCATACCGCCTCTACGAAGAATCGACGGACACGTTGAGCCACCTTGAGCTCACCGAGTCCTCACTAGCATCGTTGGTAGAAAAAATTATCGGTCGATCACATTGATCGACATTGCGCTACGTTTTTTCGTTTCGCGAAAGTTCCACACTAACTAGGCAAAACACGAACAACAGCATGGACCACGATACAGGTTGCTATTCCTGCTATTACGTCATCGAGCAGTATTCCGAGCGGTCCACGAACCGACCGATCTGCCCACGACACAGGCCACGGCTTGGTAATGTCAAGTAATCGAAATAACAGAAAAGCCAAGCAGACAACCCATAACGATCTCGGAACCCATAACAACGCAATCCACTGACCAACAATCTCATCAATGACAATCGCGGGTTCGTCGTCGATGTTGTACGCGCGGCACGTTTGCCGGATAACGAGCCACGCAAAGCCAATCGCGAGACCAACCACAAGAATCGATTCCGCCGGCCCCAGCTCGTGAAAAACAACCCACCATAGACCGATACCAAGGAGAGAGCCCCAGGTCCCCGGTACCCTGGGCAGAAACCCCACACCAAATCCTGTACATAGCAATACCCAAGGATCCTTCAGTACTTTGGCTGTGAAGCCGTTAGAAATGGCTATAACCCTTAGGTAAATCGGCAAATCCAACTTCGCCGCTTACCGACACGGCTTCACCGGCCGTAACTTTCCCGATGCGGGTAATTTCGGTACTGACGCCTGCGGCCAGGTCTACGACACGTTCATACTCTTGCGGGGGCGCTGTAAAAAGGAGTTCGTAATCGTCGCTTGCCGCAATGGCGGTTTCTGCATCCAACGTTTTCCAGACTGGCACGCGGCCTAGGTCTATCTCCGCTCCAACACCACTTGAACGTATTATGTGACCGAGGTCGGCCACCAATCCGTCGCTAATATCGATCGCCGCCGAGGCTACGCCTCTCAATGCGATTCCCATTTGCAGTTGTGGCACCGGCATAAAATAGCGACAAGAGATGTCGTCAACACGTCGTAACCACAATTCGTTGAGCTCAAGTAATGGAATTTTCACGCCATCCCTTACGGCAGCAGAGGCAGCACCTATGGCTCCCGTCACGTAAATGTCATCGCCAGCACACGCAGTCGAACGCAGTAAACACTGACCGTCTGGGACAACGCCAATTGCCGTGACCGCTACGGAAAGAGCCCCGCGCGCAACGTTACCCCCAACAATCTTGACTCCATACTTCGACGCACAAAAAGCAATTCCCTTCGCGAAGCCCTCCACCCACTCCTCTTCAACTCGATCGAGCGTTAACGCAACCGTCAAGAAACGCGGATCGGCGCCCATTGCCGCGATATCGGATAGATTGACCGCTATGGCTCGGTAACCAATCAGATCGCTTCTAGATCGCGGCGGAAAATGCGTTCCTTCGATGAGAACGTCAGTGGTTACCACCAGTTGCTCGTCCGCACCCGTCGATAGTACCGCTGCATCATCACCCGGACCCACGTTGATACCTCCACCATGGGTCGTGTCTCCCAAGAGGGATACAATTTTGTCGATGAGTTCAAATTCGTTCATTGCTCCGAGTCTCGTACGTCCCGCGCGACGGCGTCGAGGACACCGTTAACGAATTTGAAACTCTGCTCCGCACCAAAGAGTTTAGCCAACTCAACCCATTCGTTGATGACCACCCCAACGGGGATTTCGATGCATTCTTCGAGTTCGAATGTCCCGGCTCTAAGTACGCCCCGCTCGACATATCCAAGCTTGTCGGCTGATCGATCCAAAAAAGGTTGGTACGCCTCATCAAGCTTAGCGCTCGTGCGCAGAATCTGATGCAAACATTCGTCAAAAAACGTCGTATCGGCCCCATCGAGCGCACCACTTTGACGAAACTGACCACACATCGACTCCGCGTCAGCACCCGAGAGCTGCGACTGGTATAGGGCTTGCAGTAGGGCTCGACGGGCACGCCTACGCGCGCGCGGATCCACTTTGGAAGACGTCACGGTGTAAGAACGATTCGAAGGTCGGGGCCCAGTGTGTCGATCGACTTCACGGTAGTGGAAATCGCCTCATCCATACCGGTAAAACCAAGCGCTGCCAACGGTCTCGCTGTATCACCCATAAGACGCGGCGCTATATACACGATCATTTCGTCCCAAAGCCCTTGTCCTAAAAAACTAGCGTTTAGTGTTGCCCCGGCTTCTACAAGCACTTCGTTGCAGCCCTGGTCCGACAACGTTTCCAATAGCTTCGCCAAATCGATAGCTGGACCAACTTGCTGTTCCCACATCTCCGCACGGTTAATAGATTCCACTCCCTTCGCACATACGATCGCGATCCGACCCTTCTCCCCAAACAAAGCGGCATCACGAGGTGTGCGTCCCCGCGTATCAACTACGACCCGAAGGGGCTTCGCATTGCCGAAGCGTTGATCGCGGACGTTTAACCTAGGGTCATCCGCAATCACCGTGCCTACGCCCGTGATAATAGCCGCGCTGCGAGCTCGCCAATATTGCGCGTCCGCACGCGCCTCCTCGCCCGTTATCCAACGACTCTGTCCATCTGCCATCGCCGTACGTCCATCGATAGAAATCGCGGTTTTGAGACGTACAAACGGCCGATTGTTTTCGCCGCGCATCAGTGGGCCAGGATTTAGCGCGTCGGTTTCTTCCGGTAAGTTTTCTTCCGTCACTTCTATTCCTGCATCCAACAACGCCCGCACACCACCGCCAGCGACCCGCGGATGAGGATCTCTGGCTGCAATCACCGTCCGAGCGATCCCGGCCTTGATAAGCGCAGTTGTACAAGGAGGGGTTCGCCCCTCCCAACAACACGGTTCGAGCGAAATATAGGCGGTACTACCGCGTGGATCCTCAACAGTATTACTTAACGCATCGATCTCAGCGTGCGGACCACCATCCTCGCGATGCCATCCCTGACCAATAATATGGCCGCTTTTTACTAACAGGCAGCCCACTCGCGGGTTATTCATGGTAACCGAAAAGAGTCCCTTTTCCGCCAACCTTATCGCCGAGCGGAGGTATAACCGGTCCACCGCCGGGACCGTCATTCCAGTTCCAGCTTGAGCTTACTTATCTCGTCCTGGAACTCGCTTACATCCTGAAAGTCCCTATATACCGACGCAAACCGAACATAAGCAACGACATCGACCCTTTTGAGCTCTTTCATTACCGTTTCGCCCACCAAGCGAGAAGGGACTTCGCGCTCACCCGAGGAGCGTAGTTCATGGAGAATTCGGTTGATGCTCGTCTCGACCACCTCTGTGTCGACGGGACGTTTCTCCAGAGCTCGTAACAGTCCCGACCGCAATTTGGCCTCGTCGAAAGGCTCGCGTGCGCCATCACTTTTGATAACCCGAGGCATCACCAACTCGGCGGTTTCAAATGTGGTGAATCGCTCTTTACAGATCAGACATTCGCGACGCCGGCGGACCTGATCACCATCGGCCACGAGACGGGAGTCAATAACCTTCGTATCTTGATCACTACAGAATGGACAATGCATGAGAGATCGTTAGCTCCCGTACACGGGGAACCCTTTACAGAGCTCAATAACTCGCCGTTGGACGGTTCCGATCATATTGTCGTTACCTATGTCATCCAGGATGTCACACATCCAACCCGTCAGCGTTCGACACTCCTCCTCTCCGAAGCCACGTCTGGTAACTGCAGGAGAGCCTATCCGAAGACCGCTCGTGACAAAGGGCGATCGCGGATCATTGGGCACAGCATTTTTATTGACCGTGATGTTGGCGCGCCCAAGGGCGGCGTCGGCCGCTTTTCCAGTAATACCTTTATCTACGAGATCGAGCAAAAATAAGTGATTGTCGGTGCCGTTAGAAACCACTTTATAACCCCGATCCTGGAACGATCCCGCCATCATCCGGGCATTGTTCAGAACACACTGTTGGTACGACCGAAACTCGTCCGTCATCGCTTCCTTGAAACAAACAGCCTTTGCCGCAATGACATGCATGAGTGGTCCACCCTGGGAACCAGGGAAAAGTGCCGAGTTGAGTTTCTTTTCTATGTCTGCGTCGGCACGAGCCAAGATGATCCCGCCCCTTGGCCCCCCTAAAGTTTTGTGGGTGGTCGATGTCGTGACATCGGCAATCGATACGGGATTAGGATAAAGTTCGGCAGCCACCAATCCAGCCACATGCGCCATATCGACCACGAGATACGCGCCGACCGAATCAGCAATCTCTCGAAACCGTTGCCAATTCATGGTCCTGCTGTAAGCGGAAAATCCTGCCATTAGGAGTCTTGGACGATGTTGCACTGCTAATTCTTCGACTCTTGCGTAATCGACCTCTCCCGTCACAGCATCAAGTCCGTACTGAACGGCGTTGTATAACTTTCCGGAAAAATTTACGGGCGCCCCATGCGTGAGATGTCCGCCATCGGCAAGGCTCATCCCCAAAACCGTGTCGCCGGGTTCCAATAGCGCTAGATAAACCGCGGCGTTGGCCTGCGAACCCGAGTGCGGTTGGACGTTAGCGTAATCGGCCCCAAACAATACCTTCGCGCGCTCGATCGCGATCTCTTCCACTCGATCGACATTTTCGCAACCACCGTAATAACGTTTCCGGGGATAACCTTCGGCATATTTATTGGTCAGTACACTACCCTGAGCAGCCAATATTCTCGGGCTCGCATAGTTTTCCGACGCGATGAGTTCAACATGCTCCTCTTGGCGCACGTTTTCATCCTGAATCGCTTGCCAGATTTCTTCGTCGAACCCTTCGATGGTGGCGTCCCTGTCGAACATCCCCATGCCCTCAAATCTCGTGACAGCGCGCATCTTACACCAGGCCCTGCGCCCAAAACCGAGTCCTTCTCACCACCGCCTTGCTTCGGCGCCGCCATCCTTCAAAATGCTCCCTTTAGTGCTAAAGCCCGGGTTTCTGCGTGCCACAGTACGTCTTTACCATGCAGGGGGTTTCCAAAACCGTCCCCCCAGGTCGTCGAATTCTCGACAATATCTCGCTGTCCTTTTTTCCCGGAGCGAAAATCGGGGTGTTGGGATTAAATGGCTCGGGTAAATCGTCGCTTCTGCGCATCCTGGCAGGCGTAGACCGAGAGTTTGAGGGCGAAGCACGACCTCAGAAGGATCTAAAAGTTGGGCTCTTACCTCAGGAACCCACACTTGATCCAACGACCGACGTACGAGGTAACGTCGAATTTGGACTCGAAGACACGATGCGTTTGCTTGAAGAATTTGAAACCGTATCGAACCGTTTTGCTGAAGCTCTCGACGATGACGAAACGAACCGTCTCATCGAAAAGCAAGGCGAATTGACTGAACGAATTGAGGCTTTGGATGGTTGGGGACTCGAACGATCTCTTGAAATCGCCGCTGATGCACTCCGACTACCCCCCTGGGACGCTCAGATAGAGACGCTTTCGGGTGGAGAGCGCCGTCGCGTTGCCCTCTGCTCCTTGCTTTTAGCTAAACCCGACATGTTGCTACTCGACGAGCCAACCAACCATCTGGATGCCGAAAGTGTCGCTTGGCTCGAACGATTTCTTCAGGACTATCCCGGGACAGTCGTTGCCGTGACCCATGACCGTTATTTTCTCGACAACGTCGCCGGCTGGATATTAGAACTCGACCGAGGCAAAGGAATTCCTTTCGAGGGGAATTATACCGCCTGGCTCGAGGCAAAAGACCGTCGTCTGGAACTGGAAGCTCGCTCCGAACATTCCCGCCAACGCGCAATCAAAGCAGAACTTGATTGGGTTCGGGCAAATCCCCGAGGGCGGCAATCCAAAAGCAAAGCGCGTCTCCAACGCTTCGACGAACTTATGTCTGTCGAAGTGCAGAAGCGTAACGAAACCGCTGAGCTGTATATTCCCCCCGGCCCTCGCCTCGGCGACCACGTGCTTTCGATATCGTCTTTGTCCAAGAGTTATGACAAACATCTTTTAATCGACAAGCTCAGTCTTGAAATCGCACCAGGCTCAATCGTCGGCATCATCGGTGGAAACGGAACCGGCAAAACAACGCTTTTTAACCTGTTGACGGGTGAAGCCAAAGCCGACGAAGGTCAATTCTCGTTCGGCTCAAGCGTCGAACTCGCCTACGTTGATCAATCCCGCGACTCGCTCTCGAACGACAAAACCGTTTGGGAAGAAATTTCAGCAGGCCAGGACATTATCCGCGTCGGTAACTACGAACTTAACTCTCGGGCTTATGCGGGTCGTTTCAACTTTCGTGGCTCAGATCAGCAGAAGCGCGTCGGTCAGCTTTCCGGTGGCGAACGCAATCGAGTCCATCTCGCCAAAGTACTTCGACGCGGAGGAAACGTCATGCTCCTCGACGAACCGACCAACGATCTCGACGTCGAAACACTAAGAGCTCTCGAGGAGGCCCTGTTAAATTTTCCGGGTAGCGCATTAGTTATTTCACACGATCGTTGGTTTCTTGACCGCATTGCAACTCATATCCTGGCGTTTGAGGGAAATAGCTCAATTACGTTTTTCGACGGAAATTACTCCGATTACGAAAAAGACTTCCAAAAGAGACGTGCACAGCTCGGCGAAGGGATTAGACCAACTCGTATTCAATACAAACCTCTAGCACGCTGAAACACCTGCGCGAATTAAACCGAAGAAACGCTCACAGAATCATGGTGGAGACTGCGTCAAGCACATCCGACAGTGAGGCCATCGTTTGCACCTCGATTCCAGCAATGGGTGCTCGCGGGCGGTTTGCGCGAGGAACCAGCGCTTGAGTGAATCCGTGTTTTTGTGCTTCACGAAGCCGCTCTTGCCCGTTGGGTACTGGTCGAATTTCGCCTGTCAGCCCGAGTTCACCAAAGACGACGAGGTCTTTGGGTAGCGCTTTGTTTCGAAAACTAGAGAAAACGGCGACCAGAAGGGCAAGATCGGCAGCGGTCTCCGCAACTCGAGCCCCGCCTGCAACATTCGCAAAAACGTCTTGGTCAGCAAGCGACACGCCACAGTGGCGATGCATCACCGCCAGATGCATCTCTAATCGTTGCCCATCTAGACCGACCGCAACGCGCTTTGGATAACCACCTTGAACTTGATCCACCAATGCCTGGATTTCAACCAATATTGGACGGGTGCCTTCCCAGGTCACAGTCACCACGCTACCCGGCGTCATTTCTTGAGGACGTTCCAGAAAGATCGCTGAAGGATTTTTTACCTCGCGCAATCCCCGATCAGTCATCGCAAACACACCCAATTCATTCACTGCTCCAAATCGGTTCTTGATCCCACGAAGCGTTCGAAAGCGGCTCCCCGCGGCCGAATCCAACATCAAAAAACAGTCAATAATGTGTTCGAGAATCTTTGGTCCAGCGAGATTCCCTTCCTTAGTAATGTGGCCCACCAAGACTATCGCCGTGCCCGTTTGCTTGGCTAAACGAGTGAGGAAAGCGGCCGACTCTCGTACCTGCGTCACGCTTCCGGGGGCGCTTTCGACGCCGCTCATTTGCATCACCTGAATGGAATCGATGATGACGACGCCTGGGCGCTCCTTTGTGACGAGTTCCGCCACATGCTCAGCAAACGTTAAGAACGCAATCTGGACATTCGCATCAGGCAACCCGAGTCGCCGGGCTCGTTCCGCGATTTGTTGATGCGATTCTTCACCGCTCACGTACAAACACGGGATTTTTTTTGCCAGCTCCGTCACTACTTGTAGCAATAGCGTCGACTTACCCGCGCCTGGCTCACCACCGATCAAGACTACGGAGCCCGGAACAAGGCCCCCGCCAAGAACGCGATCAAGCTCACTTAGTCCCGTTTGAATTCGCGTACTACCTTCTAGTCGAATGTCCGCGAGTTTTTGGACGCTGGTTGCAGCCCCGCTGAATCCAGTTACGACACCTTCGACGACGGACGTATGTTTCGACACGGTGATCTGTTTCAACGTGTTCCAGCTGGCACATGCCGAACATTGGCCCTGCCATTTGCTGTGATCGGCACCGCAATCCTCACAGACGTACGCGATTTTAGCTTTTGCCATTATTGGGCAAATGCGTCGTGGGAATCTGTCGCTGTGTAGTTTTCGAACTTCGTTAAATTTCCGATAAAGGTCAACCGAACCATTCCAATCGGTCCGTTACGTTGCTTGCTGATAATGATCTCGGCAAGACCTTTATCCGGTGAATCTTCGTTATAGACCTCATCTCTGTAGATGAAAAAGATGACGTCTGCATCTTGTTCGATGGCGCCGGATTCACGCAAATCCGACATGTGCGGACGCTTGTCGGGGCGGTTTTCAAGGCTCCGATTGAGTTGTGAAAGCGCAACCAGTGGACAACGCATCTCTTTTGCTATGGCCTTCAGAGTGCGTGAAATCTCTGTTATCTCGGACGCCCGATTCTCGTGTTTTTCCGAAGATATCATCAGCTGCATATAGTCGACGACGATCATCTTTAATCCGCCCGTCTCACGAGACACTCTGCGTGCACGCGTACGAATATCGTTCGGCGAAAGAGCGGCAGTGTCATCAATATACAGAGCTCGATCCTTCAACTGGCTCACCGCACTGGTAAACCGTGGCCAATCGTCATCACTTAGCTGACCAGTCCGCATCCGCGTTTGATCAATGTGCCCTAACGAGGACAGCATTCTAAAGATGAGCTGCTCGGCAGGTTGCTCAAGAGAAAAAAATAAAACGGCTCCTTCCCCCTCTTGCATAATCGCGTGCTCAGCAAAATTTAACGCCAAAGACGTTTTCCCCATCGCAGGCCGTGACGCAACAATAATGAGATCGGACTTCTGCAATCCCGCAGTCATGCGATCGAGATCGTGATAACCGGTGGCAAGTCCGGTAATCGGATCTTGCGTGCGAAAAAGGGTTTCGATTCGGTTCACTGCGCCAGCAAGTAGCGATACGACAGGCTGCGGTCCGCCTTCTTTTAAGCGGCCTTCAGCAATCTGAAAAACGGCTTGCTCCGCAGCATCGAGGACATCGGCAGCCTTTCGCCCTTCTGGCAAAAAGGCCGAGTCCGAAATATTGGCGGCGGTTTGAATGAGTTGGCGAAACGTTGAACGTTCGCGAACTATGTCTGCGTACGCGACTATATTGCTAGCGCCCGGGACACTTTCCACCAACTCAGCTAAGTAAACGTTACCACCCGCCTTGTCGATAAGGCCCCGAGACTGAAGCGCTTCCGAGAGAGTCACCGCATCTAGAGGTTGATTATCGTTAGCTAACTCAGCCATCACCTCAAAAATGATTTGGTGTGCGGCTCTGTAAAAATCTCTTGCTTCGATTTTATCAGCAACGTTAAACCATGCCTCGTTGTTCAACATTAGTGCGCCCAAAACCGACTGTTCCGCCTCGACACTATGAGGCGGTACTTTGAGACGTGAGGTCGGATCTTCCCGGATTTCGGGGACAGATTCTGGCATGGGCCGGTCCACAATTACTGTACTAATGTACAGTCCACTGTCGACCTACGAGGTCCTGGCGTCAAGCGTATAGGTGAAATTTGTCCCGAATGCTTGTCGATACGTACGAACGCGGTTGAACAAGTTGTGGATGTTTTGTGACTAGGCGGTGGACGAAATCTTTTGGACGACGCTACTCCGCGACAACCGCAACATTAATAGTCCGAGTCACGTCAGCATGAAGGTGGATGTCAACTTCATACTCTCCGGTAATCCGGATAGCGCCTTCGGACATAATAACTTCACTCTTCATCACCTCAATGCCCATATCGCCAAGCGCCTGCACAATCTCTACCGTGCCCACTGAGCCGTATAATTTTCCTTCTTCGCCCGTCAGCGCGACGATGTTTACGGAACAATCTTCAAGTCGATGAGCGCGCTGCTCCGCCTCGGACAAGCGCTCGACCGCGGATGCCTCTAGTTCTGATCTCTTTGCTTCGAATACTTCCCGATTTTCTTCAGTGGCCCGCACGGCTTTGCCTTGAGCGAGTAAGAAATTCCTCGCATAACCGTTTCGTACAATGACTTCCTCACCTAAATCACCGAGATTGGTCACTCTTTCCATCAAAATAACGTTCATGGAAATCCTATTAGTTATCGTGCTGATCGGTATAAGGCAACAGCGCTAAATACCGCGCACGCTTCACAGCTCGGGCCAGTTGTCGTTGATACCGCGCACTCGTGCCAGTTATCCGACTCGGTACGATCTTGCCCGTCTCGGTAATGTAATCTTTAAGGAGATCAAGATCCTTGTAATCAATTTCCTTTATCCCTTCCGCCGTGAAACGGCAGTAGCGTTTGCGTCCGAAACGTCTAGCCATAATCAGTCTTCCTCTTCTAGTATTTCTTCCGCCTCAGCACTTTCGTCTTCGTTCTCAACATCTTGGGCATCAGTTTCTTTCATCAAGGACTCTGATTCGGTGGTTTCCGTGTCACTTCCAGCTTCCTCCTGGTCGGAGACTAACTCTGTTTCATCCGTGACACTGCGATCTTCTCTCGACTCATCGTCAGACTTTACCGCTCGCGTTTGTTCTTCTTCTCGCTGACGGTCCCTCTCACGGTCTTTTTCCTGCTCTCTCAGTTCCTCCGCATACAACTTGGATATCCCCGTCTCGGGCTCTTTCTTCGACATAATCATATGGCGCAACACGGCGTCGTTGAATCGAAACGCGCTTTCTATTTCGTCAAGAGTCTTCTGATCCGCTTCGATGTTAAACAAGACGTAATGAGCTTTATGGATATCTTTGATCGGATAGGCCAACTGGCGCCGACCCCAATCTTCAGAACGGTGAATGATAGAGCCATTTCCTTCAATCATCGCTTTGTAGCGCTCAACCATTCCCGGGACCTGTTCTGACTGGTCCGGGTGCACGAGAAACACAACTTCGTAGTGACGCATAGAAACTCCCTTCGGTTTATCGCCTCCGCCTACGAGGACGTGAAGCAAGGAGAAATTTTATCTGGACACGCGCATTTGCGTAGCGGCGAGATTCTAGAGATTTACAATCCCCGACGCAACGAACCTCCGACGATTACGTCCCGCGCTGCCTCAAACACTCAAACAAGAGTATTCCCGTAGCGACTGAGACATTAAGACTCGAAACCCGCCCGCGCATAGGGATTGTTACTAGATGATCGCATTTCTCGCGTGTCAGACGGCGCAAACCACGTTGTTCACCACCAACCACAATGGCGACTGGATCACGATAGTCCACGTCGGTATATGCGTGAATTGATTCGACATCGGTCCCTACAATCCAAACACCCATTTCTCGCAACCAATCGAGCCGACGGGCTAGATTTGACACCTGAACGATCAGTAGATCTTCAAGCGCGCCGCTCGCGGTCTTACGCACGACATTAGACAACGGGGCATTTGATCGTTTTGGGATCAACACGGCGTCCACATCCGCGGCACCTGCCGAACGCATACACGCCCCTAAATTACGAGGATCCGTTACCCCATCGACCACCAAGATTAGGGGCTGAGTGAACGTCGACCAACGAGCTTCAAAGTCCAACTCTGTCGAAGGTAATACCGCGTGGCATTCGGCAACGATGCCTTGATGGGCTTTATCTCCCGCTATCCGGGTAACAACCCGCCGATCCGTACTATCGACTCGTACGCCCAGTTCGCGAGCACGCTGCACGAGGCTCTGCATGCGCTGGTCTCGGCGCTCCGAAATGACCAGAATCCGACGAATCGCCCTTGGTTCTTTGGTGAGGACGGCATCAACTGCGTGAAATCCGCAGACCACATTTTCTTCAGTCGCGGTCACAGCGTTCTCTTTCTTCTTCGACGCTTAACCTTCCGTTTTCTTTCTGGCGCCTCGATCCGGAGATTGACACGTCCCAACTCGACCGACACATCCTCGACAACCACTCGAAGTCTCTGCCCGAGAGAGAAGCGATGTCCCGAGCGCTCTGCCACCAAACTCATCGTGTTTGGTACCCATTTATAGTAGTCGGACCCCAAACGTGACACATGCAAAAGCCCTTGAATGCGAAGGTCATCAAGTTCAACGAAAACACCGAATTCAGTCACGGTCACGATCGTTCCACCAAAGGCCTCCCCTACACGTTCCTCGAGGAGCGAGCATTTCAACCAGGCATCGACCGCGCGCGTGGCATTTTCGGCACGACGTTCAGTTATCGATATATGCGCTCCAATACTCTCGAGCTCTTCATATTCGGTAGAGCCCCGTCGTGGCTTTCGAAGTCGCGCCTTAATTAACCGATGATTGACTAGATCAGCGTAACGACGAATCGGTGAGGTGAAGTGCGCGTAGCTCGATAAAGCAAGACCAAAGTGACCTTTGTCCCCCGGGAAATAGCGCGCCTGTTGCAATGTTCGCAGAATCAGCATCTCCCAAATCCACGGCTCTAGGCGGGTCTTGTGCGTAGCCTCAAGAAGGCGTTGTAGATCACCTGGATACCTAATGGCCCCAGGAAACCGTTGTCCCATTGACCGGAAAACCTTGCGGAGTTGTTCGATCTTTTCCCGCTCAGGAGGCTCATGTATCCGGTACATGACCATGGATTCTTGACGTTGGAGATAATTGGCAGCAGCTACGTTGGCTGCAATCATGGCCTCTTCCACTATCGAATGGGCTTCGGTCCGCTCAACGGGCACAACGCTCACAGGATTGCCCCGACGGATCTCGACGCGTCCTTCCCGCGACTCAAAATCAAGCGCGCCTCTATCAGACCGCCGCGCACGTAGCCCTTCGTATAGAGCGTACAAATGCTGAAGACTGGTGCAGATCGCAGCTGACCAATTCGCACCCGGGCTTTTTAGGTATTGGTCAACTTCGGTATAGGTAAGGCGACCATGCGAACGGATCACGGCTTCGTAAAATGAAAGGCCGGTCACGTTCGCGCTGCGGGTAAGCGTTAACTCGCAAATCATCGCCAATCGATCCTCGTTGGGCCGGAGCGAACAAAGATGATTCGATAAGCTTTCGGGCAACATCGGTATCACCCGATCCGGGAAATACACGGAGTTGCCTCTCGCGAGCGCTTCTTGATCGAGTGCGGATCCGGGGCGCACATAGTGGGCGACGTCAGCGATCGCCACTAACAGTCGCCAGCCACCCCGGGATCTTGGTTCCGCATAAATCGCGTCATCAAAATCGCGAGCATCTTCTCCATCAATGGTTACAAACGCCGTATCACGTAAGTCGATCCGGCCTTTCCTGTCAGCCTCGAGTACCGATTTTCGAACACGCTTGTGCACAATGGCCGAGGGCCATTGGTTGGGTATCCGATGTGCGCGAACGATTGCCGTACAAGCACGTTCGACTTCGTTCTTGTGCTCTATAACGGCTTTTACTCTCCCCTGTATGCGGCTACGTTCTACCTCAAGAATTTGAACCTCGACAACATCTCCCTCACGGCAACCGGGATAGGGCGCGACTAATTCCACGCGTTCGTTGTATCCAGGCTCAAGCGATTCAACGTGAGCATGAGTTCGATCACGTCGATAGATGCCAACCACCGGGATCGCGGATGGCTTGATCAATTCCACAAAGCGAGCAATTCCATCACTCACCCGGACGCGAATGTTGTCTCCGTCACGAATACCGTTGGCAGACTCAAGCGCCGTGGAAACGCCGGACTGCATTGATACGAAGAGTTGGGATCCACTCCGTTCGACGACGCCACTTTCGTCCTTTGCGCTACTGAGGCGGTATCGATTCCGTCCCTCTCGAACAATTTCTCCACTTTCCAGCATTCTAGTTATTAACCGCCTTAGTCTATTGCCACCCTTGCCTCTTCCAATGCCGAGGTGGCTGACTAACTCGCTCCAAGAAGCCGGTCCGATCTCGTCCAGAGCTCTACGTAGTTGGGTGGCCTGGGGTCCTCTTGTCTCATTCATGGGAAGGAAAACTCTCCGCGACGGTCGTCGCTAATTTGTTCAATGCAGAACCCCTGTAGTAAAGTCCGCGACCCTCATGCCGAGGTGGTGAAATTGGTAGACACGCTAGCTTCAGGAGCTAGTGGGGGTAACCCCGTGGAGGTTCAAGTCCTCTCCTCGGCACCAACCCGTGATTTCTATGCTTCTAGACAGCATGATTATTAGGCCCTACGACGGCCTTTCCTTTGAATAAATCTTAAATGTCCAAACAAATGTCCAAACAAGCCTCGGGGGGCTAACTTCGCAATCCAATAATTTTATAGGATCTGTGGGGATACAAAAAAAGGAAGGACTGGGGACGCCGCGGATAGTACATCATCAAGACAACNATTGTTGTCCCTAGCCAGACACAAAAAANGTGGGGTTGGGTAGTTAAATTAGGCGCCCGTGCCCCTCGGGACAACTAAGGAATGGGCAAGTAGCCGTCCTGGACCCCTTTGGTAAAAACACTGACTGCGTCGTGCGCGTGAAGGCTCTCATGGTGCTCAACGCGCACCCAAAAGTCTTTGACTCGGCCGTCGCTCCCGAGACTGGATTTAAGCTTACGTCCAGCGTCTTCACAAAACATAAGATTTTGGCCGTTGAGTCGAGCAAACTCTCGCTCATCTTCACGCTTCACAGCTGTCTGGACTGGAGTTCTAAGAACGTCCTCTATCCCGTCAATCAGATCGGTGACCGGGAAAGATTCCATCGTGTCATCAAGTTTGACCAACACGCGGGCTAGGCTTCGTTGACTGTGAGGCGTAGCCATTATGCCATCCTCGGTTCCCAGCCAAGCCTTTACTTCAGACATCTTGACGTCACCCTGGCGGCCGAAATCTTCTTCAAATTGTTGTTGAATTAGCTGCCTTGCCAACGCCGCAGAACACGGGCATGTGCTGGAATAAAGTACGCCTACAGAAAGCTCGACATTCACTTCACCATTCAGATACGTCCCTTTTAGCGATACGGGATAACTGTTCCAACCAGCATTTTCAGACACCAACGCAGATCGTCGCACGTAATAGTCGAAATCAAACTGTATAAACGCGTTGGTCGAGAGACCTCGGTGCGATTCCAAAAGGGAACTCAAGAGTAATTTAAGACCCGCAACCGTAAGTGGACGAGTACTCGAATGCTCATCCAGAATTACGTAAAGACGCGACATGTGAATCCCTTTCGCCTGCGTGTCATCGAGGTTCACATAAATCTGTACTCTTGCCTGCACCTCCCGCTCCTCGTGCCCATCACGAATCTTCAATGGCTGGTGTACATCACTCATACCCACCCAATCCAGCGCACCCTGGGGGTTTTGCAGCTCCCGCATAGCGACATCGGGCATGTCGGTCTCTGAGACGAGTTCTGGTTTATTCATTTTCCTGGTTCCTTCCCTACCACCAGCNGCTANCAGACTTTCGCNCCGCAAACTCAGGCCAAAGAGCTCCNTATAATAGCGAATTCATCCTGCACCAACCAACGAACGTCTAAGCGTTAATTCAGCGATTCCTGTTCTTCAGGCGTCAACGCCCGAGCTTGATCCTCCAACATGATTGGAATGCCGTCCCGAACGGGGAATGNCAGCCCACTGGCTTTGGACCACAGTTCCTCCATTTCGCGCCGATACACCAACGCNGTTTTCGTGATNGGACATACCAATATNTCNANCAANTTGGGATCAACCATAATACCTACGTGCCATTACTCACATTTTTCGTTTGAAAAGAGTCTATCCCTATCCTAGAAAACGTCCTTCAGGACAATCGTGTCGAGCCTATCAGGACCCGTGGAAATCATTGCAACAGGTGCTCCCACCAAGTCTTCTATTCGGCGAATGTATGACTGAGCATTCTCGGGAAGATCGTTAAAGTCCCGCGCACCCGCTGTGGATTCCTCCCAACCCGGCAAGTCTTCATACACAGGGGACANNTCAGAATAGTANTCACTACCAAAGCGNGTGGGCACGTTCTCCTCATCGGATCGCTCGTATTTAGTACAAACACGAACGGTCTNTAGTCCATCGAGAACATCGAGTTTGGTCATACAAAGCCCAGATAAGCCCGTCATCTTCACGACTTGTTTTACGGCAGCAGCATCAAACCAACCGCACCGACGTGGGCGGCCAGTGGTGGAACCGAATTCTTGACCCTTATCCGCCAAATANTTACCGACCCCGTCAAACAATTCGGTCGGGAACGGCCCAGAACCGACCCTGGTGGAATATGCTTTGACAATACCCAAAACATAGTCGAGTCGGCTGGGGTCAAAGCCGCTACCCACTGACGCCGCACCCGCTACCGTATGCGACGAGGTCACGAACGGATAGGTCCCGAGGTCAACGTCGAGCAATGCGCCTTGCGCACCTTCAAAAAGAAGGTTTTTCCCACGCGAATTAAGATCGTGCAGGATTTGCGGCACATCGCCGATCATGGGTNCAATTTCCTCTGCGAGTCGAGATGTNTCGTCAAGGGTCTTCTGAAAATCAACAGTGCTCGCGTTGTAATACTTTTCCAGCATGAAGTTGTGGTAGTCCATGACATCAGCCAACTTAGTCGCAAATCCTTGNCCGTAATAGAGGTCGCCCAGTCGCACCCCACGTCTGGCCACCTTATCCTCATACGCTGGCCCAATACCCCGCCCCGTGGTACCGATTTTTTCCGAACCGCGTGCCTTTTCGCGGGCAATATCCNTTGCAACGTGATAGGGCAACACCAGTGGGCACGCCGGTGAGAGCGTAATTCGTTCTCGAACTTCAACTCCCTTGGATTCCAATTGGGCGATTTCATCCAAAACTGCATTCGGTGATAGGACCACACCGTTTCCGATGAGGCAGTCCACGTTTTCATGCAGGATTCCCGATGGAATTAAGTGGAGTACCGTTTTTTCATTGCCAATCACGAGAGTGTGACCAGCATTGTGTCCGCCCTGAAATCGAACGACAGCTGCCACGTTTTTTGTAAGAAGATCGACGACTTTTCCTTTGCCTTCGTCACCCCATTGGGCACCAACGACGACAATATTTCGGCCTCGCATCAACGCACTTCGTCGCTCATGAGGATTTGACTAGGTATAAGAGGCTTNCGCCCAACATCATGCTAGCGAACCCGACCAAGCGGATCGTTTTGTCATCGACGGTTCGCAACGACTCCGCCAAAGTTCGCCAGCGAGCCGGGAAAAGGAACGGCAGCAGCCCTTCAATCACGAGCACAAGGCACAACGCTGCCCCAATCTGTTCCCACATAATGGCCAAGCTATCGATCTCAACNGTGTTTGAAAGCTAACCCTGGTTGCTCTTGAGGTACTTGAAGAACTCACTCGATGGATCAATGATCAACATGTCATTTTTNCCCTGAAATACTTCCTTGTACGCATTAATGCTGCGGTAAAACTCGTAAAACTCGGGATCTTGACCAAACGCATCAGCGTATATGCGTGCCGAGGTTGCATCACCGTCACCACGAATAGTTTCAGAATCGCGATATGCGTTGGCCTCGATGACTACCACCTGGCGGTCTGCGTCCGCCCGAATNATCAGTGACTGTTCGTTGCCCGTCGCGCGATACTGCTTCGCCTCAATCTCCCGCTCAGAGTTCATTCGTTGATAGACCGTTGAAGAGACTTCCGCAGGAAGCTCGATTTTCTTGACCCTTATATCAATGATCTCAACCCCTAGGTCGTCCTGCACAATCGCGTCGAGAGACTNGGTNAGCACTTGCATCAGCTCGTCACGNTGTCCCGAGATGACTTCGTGCATGTCGCGTTTACCAATCTCGTTGCGTAGACCTTCGTTGATTCGATTCTGAAGGATGCCCCTCGCAATGGCTTCGTCGCCTCCGCCAGACGCCGTGTAATACCCTTCCACATCAACAACCCGCCATTTGGCAAAGGAATCCACGTCGAGGGGTTTTTTCCCGATCGTGAAATAACGCTCGGGGGCCGAATCGAGAGTCAGGATACGTGCATCGAATTTACGTACGTTGTTTGCTATTGGGATTTTGAAATGAATCCCCGGGGGGATATCTGCTCTCACGACCTCTCCAAATCGAAGCAACAANGCACGTTCAGTCTCTTTGACGACAAAAAACGGCCGTACATTGAGGGCATCGGTGATGACCATAAGCACCGCCAAGACTATGAGAACAAGGATGAAATTCCGACCCATGACCCTACCTCCTACCGACCGTCTCGCCGCACCCGCGACGTGCCTGTGTTACGTTCTATCGCCCGCATTATTTCGTCCGCGGCCTGGTCGACCGAGCCCTGATTAGCGGAGTTTTCCTCGGTACCCCCTTGGCGCCGCAGCTGATCCAACGGGAGATATAGCATGTTGTTACCTCCTTTAACGTCGACCATAACCTTCGCACTTTTTGAAAGCACTGACTGCATCGATTCAATGTACAGTCGATCTCTGGTGACACGTTTTGCCAACTGGTATTCGCCAAGCAGTTTNGTGAACCGCTGAGCCTCCCCTTCCGAACGCGCTACCACCTGATCTCGATACGCGTTTGCTTCGGCGACCACGCGCTCGGCGTTACCACGCGCTTCGGGAAGAATCTCCTCCGAATACGCTCGGGCCTGGTTGATGTAGCGCGATTCATCTTCTTTCGCTCGCTGCACATCATCGAACGCGTCTTTGACCTGTGGCGGCGGCCCAGATCGGTCGATGTTGACCTTACTAACCATAATGCCCGTTTCATAGCGATCCAACCGTTCTTGTAACCGCGCCTGCACCGCTGCTCCCATCTCCGCCCTGCCTTCAGTTACGACCGAATCGAGTGTGGAACTCCCCACCACATGCCGCAACGCACTTTCGGTGGCCTGTATCAAACTATNTTCTGGATCTCTTATATCGACGACATGCTTGATTGGATCACGCACGAGCCACTGCACATCAAGACTGACGTCGACGATATTTTCATCCTCGGTCAACATCAACGATTCGTGGTGATTGGTATTCAGTTTGGTGGTGTTGACGATTTCCACGTTTTGAATAAACGGGAAATAGAAATTTAGCCCCGGCATGACCGGCGCACTCGATACCTTCCCCAACGTGAATTTAACGCCACGTTCCTGCTGATCAACTTGATAAATACCTGTCGCCACATAGCCAATCAAGATGACCAAACCGAGGATTGAGAAATAGCGTCTGCTCGCGCCACCTCCGCCCGAAGAAGACGCCCCACCGCCACGGCGCCCAAACAACCCAGACAGTTGGGATTGGAACTTACGAAACGCCTCGTCTAGGTCTGGCGGCCCTTGATCACCTCCACTGCCCCACGGATCGTTATTTTTTCCGTTCCCACCATCATTCCATGCCATTACGCGTCCTCATCAAGTCAAAGCCAAAAGTTTAGGGTCCGGTAGCGCCTCCTGCAAGGAAACACCTTCGTACGCNACGAGCCTATTAATTTGTTCGGCGTCGAGCCGCACCGAAAGGGTACTGGCGCCATCCTCCTGCAGGGTCTCACCCACCACGGCCCCTAACTCGTACAACCACGCACGAACCTTGCCATTGCTTGGCGCAAGGCAGACTTCGATGGGCTCGTTGATGACCCCCAAGCGTTGCGCAATCACTTCCTTNAACGCCTCTAATCCTTGTTTTAGGCGCGCACTGACGTGGACTCGACTACCCAAGACACCCGCCCGCAATGCACTCCTATCGATTTTGTTTAACACTTCGATCTTCGGCACCATTCCCGCGCCTATTTCCTCCAGCACTCGATCGACTTCGGCACACATCGACTCTTGTTCCGGCGCTGCACTATCGATTACGTGCAGTAGTAGGTCGGCCGCTGACACCTCCTCTAACGTCGCCTTGAATGCTTCGACAAGATCGATCGGCAAGTCGCGGATGAAGCCTACAGTATCTGCTATCACAACGGTTCCGTAACCATCCANACTNAAATGGCGCATTGTCGGATCGAGAGTCGCAAATAAGCGATCTTGCACNGCGATCGAGGCATCAGTCAGCGCATTGAAAAGCGACGATTTACCGGCATTCGTATACCCGACCAGCACAATCGTTGGAACCTTTGCCCGGCCTCGNCGTCGTCGACTTTGTGCGCGTTGTCGCTGTACCCGTTCCAGCCGCTCTTTAAGCTTTCTGATACGGCTGTCAATCATGCGCTGGTCCAGTTCCAACTGACTTTCCCCAACCCCGCGCATATAGAGTCCACCCTTCTGTCGATCAAGGTGGGTCCATCCCCGCACTAGCCGGCTTCGACCATGTTGGAATTGGGCGAGTTCGACCTGAAGTTTACCTTCATGGGTTCGTGCCCGGTCAGCAAAAATGTGAAGGATCAATTCGGTTCGGGTCATCACTCGTGCTTGGAGTAGGTCTTCCATATTGCGTTGTTGGGCAGGGGTGAGATCGTGGTTCACGATCAGTAAATCGTCGTTGTTCGAGTTCATGGCTCGACGAATTTCCTCCGCCTTGCCTTGCCCAACAAACCAGCGNGGATGCGGTCGTACCCGGGTCACAACAACGGTGGATCTGGGTTCAAGGTCTGCGGAAACTACCAATTCCCGCAGTTCAGTAGTCTCATAGTCCCAGCTAATGCCTGGTGCATGCACGTGCAGAAGCAACGCTTGTTGTCCAGGAGGAGGTCGCTCAAAGAACATAACACGTCGTCATTTCAAGTTAGTCATTTCGATCGAGTCACGAATAGTGCGCTTTCAATACGTTAGTCGCCGCTTTCACTCGTTTCGATGTNGACGTTTCTGGAAGGCTGCACTGTCGAAATCGCGTGTTTAAAAATCATTTGGCTAACCGTGTTGCGGAGCAAGACGACGTATTGATCGAACGCTTCGATTTGTCCTTGCAGCTTTATTCCATTCACTAGATAGATCGAGACAGGGATCTGTTCCTTTCGTAACGTGTTTAGGTAAGGGTCTTGTAGAGACTGCCCTTTTACCACTGTCGTTCTCCCGAGCACTTCCCAGTGAGACAAGCACTCTGTTCGAGNTTTTNCTTCTACCCAACAAATCCACTATGGCAGAGGCGTTAGTTTTTGCAACATGGTTTCGAGATCGGCAGATAAGAGAACTCGACCGTTTAAACATCGCCAGCCTCGAAGCCAAGTGGATTGTTTCTTTGCAAGTTGGCGTGTCGCCACGAGGATACTGTGTCGTAAATCGATCGGTTCATCGTTACTTTCGGAAGCGTCGAGGAACTGCCCAACTTGACGATATCCCACAGCGCGCATCGATGGAGTACTTGTACCGATTACCCAACGTTCGCGTAATCGCTTGACTTCATCCACGAATCCCGAGTTCAACATATCGTCGAGACGACGTTCTATACGAGTGTGAAGTTCCTCACGGGACAGCGTCGTCAGCGCAAACTCAACTAAATTGCAGTTAAGACGCTCTGACACAGGTTCGGCCTGGGCGTTCCGCCACAACTCAGATATCGGAATTCCTGTGATCTGATAAACCTCTAGTGCCCGTTGAATCCGCTGGTGATTTCCCGGATCAATCGACGCGCCAGCAACCGGATCCACTTGACTTAGTTCGCGGTGTAATTCTGGCCAGCCGACTTGCTGGCCGCGATGTTCGATATTTTGACGAACGGTTGCGTCCGCCGAGGGAAGTTTTGCCAAACCATCCTTAAACGCGTTGAAATACATCATCGTACCGCCCACAAGCATCGGCACGCGCCCTCGTGTCCATGCCAAGCGTACGGCTCGATCTGCATCTTCGATAAAGTCTTGAGCAGAATAAGTATCCGGCGGGTCCCTTACGTCAACCAAAGCGTGTGGATTGTTGCGGAGGGCCTCTTTGGAAGGCTTGGCAGTACCAATATCCATACCACGGTACACCATCGCCGAATCTACGCTGATGATGTCGGTGGGCACACGTGCTGCGATTTCAAGTGCCAAATCCGTTTTACCACTTGCCGTGGCTCCCATTAGCGTNACCACTAACGGCCTTAGATTTTGGTGCTTCACTGGCCTCGCAAAAACAGACGATCAAGATCGGCGAGATTCTGCACGTGGAATGTNGGACGGCCATGATTGCATTGGCCAGCGTTTTCGGTGCGTTCCATTTCTCGNAGCAAGGCATTCATCTCCTCTATGGCNANGCGCCGATTCGCTCTGATGGATCCATGACATGCCATTGTGGCTAGNAAGCTATCTCNGTGTTCNGCAAGCGAATCNGAGTGNCCGTACTCCACCAGTTCNCCCAGNACATCTCTCACTAATTCCGCCGCATCGGCNGTACCAATAAGCGANGGCACCTCCTGAACGCGTATCGTCGAAGGGCCNANGCGNTCNAGACCNATNCCNAGACGACCAAATTCTTCCGTTAGNGCCTCGACTAANTCCGCNTCCCGACGTGTCACTTCNAGACTCAGCGGCACAAGCAGCCGCTGTTTGACCAAAGTCTGCTCGGATGANGCCNACTTCATCTTCTCGTANGTGATCCGCTCATGGGCCGCATGCATATCCACGATNACCAAACCATCTTCGTTTTCCGCGAGAATATAAGCCCCACCAAGCTGAGCAAGAGCATATCCAAGGGGCGGAAACACGCGGTCCTCTGCGTATACGGTATCTCTCTCTTCCGCCACGAACGTGCTGGCACCCCCTTCAACTTGAACACTAAGTTGACGCGGAAACGATGCCTGTACCCACGTAGGAGGCTTCGGTTCAACGGGGTTCATGTCAACACCGGCATTTTTTATCGAGTCGTTCGAACTGCCAGGTCGCACATCGCGCAGCGCCCTATTCAGCCTTCCGTAGATAAAATCGTGTACCTGTCGCGAATCACGAAAGCGGACTTCGTGCTTCGTCGGGTGGACATTAACGTCGACCGCTTCGGGGGGGATTTCAAGATACACGACAAACACCGGTTGGCGCCCATGGAATATGACGTCACGATAAGCCTGCCGAATCGCGTGACTAACCACTTTGTCTCGAACATAACGAGCGTTCACAAACAGATGTTGTTGATCCGCCGTTCGTCTCGTATAGGTCGGCGATCCGATCCACCCGTGTAGCCGAAGCTCTTCTTGGTATTCATCGACCTCGACTGCCTCGGCCAGGAAATCTCGGCCTAATAATTTTTCGATTCGATCGACCAAAACTTTCGTTGCGGCCAGCCGCTCGACCGTTCGCGTGCCATGCTTGAGTTCAAAGCTTACGCCTGGGTTTGCGAGCGCGAGTCGCCTGACGGTCTCCGAGATATGCGCAACTTCGGTTCGTTCGGTCTTCATGAACTTACGACGGGCGGGAGTATTGAAAAAGAGATCTCGAATCTCGACGGCAGTTCCCTGGGGGTGCGCGGCCGGTGCATGACGTTTTTCTTCGCCGCCGTCAACGGTTAGGGCCCAAGCGCGATCACTTCCCTCCGCTCTTGACGTCAGTGTCGTTCTAGCAACAGACGCGACACTCGCAAGTGCCTCTCCTCTAAACCCCATGCTAGTAATGGACAAAAGATCGTCCGTGGTCGTGATTTTGCTCGTCGCGTGACGTTCCAGCGCCAACCGCATGTCCTCGGGATGGATCCCAACTCCGTTATCAAGAACCCGAATGAGCCCTGTACCAGCGCCTTCAATCTCAACCGTTACGGAAGTAGCTCCAGCGTCCAGGCTATTCTCAATCAGTTCCTTAACGATGGAGGCAGGTCGCTCAACGACTTCACCCGCAGCAATTTGGTTGGCGACAGCAGCATCGAGTTTCTCAATTCGCATTGCTTCCTAACTCTCCTGTCCCAACCTCGGGATAATCAGCACTTCACCGGTTTTAATGACGTTGCCACGCATCCGGTTGACATGGCGTATCGCAGCGGCACTCACATCATAGCGAAGTGCGATCTCAGACAGAGTGTCTCCCCGCTTAACCAAGTGACGGATAGTCTTGGAGTCGCCAATTGCTGCAATCAGGGTACCGGGCGGCGGATTTCGACGCATGTACTCTTGCACCCCGTCGGCAATTGCCCGCGCGATTCGTTGTTGGTACCCGGAGGTCGCTAGCAACCGCGCTTCACTCGGGTTTGAAATGTAACCCGTCTCAACAAGAATTGAAGGTACATCAGGGGACTTCAACACGACGAAACCTGCCTGTTCTAGCTGTCCCTTATGTAATCGGGCCACCCTGGACAGCGCTGCCAAAACTGCCTCGCCCGCATCAATTGAATGACCCAAATTGGCGTCCATCGACATATCGAGAAGTATTTCAGCGACGCTATCGTCGTAATCGGTCAGTACAACTTTTTCGCCAACCCCGCCGAGGAGATCCGACCGGTTCTCGTTTTCGACAAGCCACCGCGCCGTTTCACTCGTCGCGCGTTTCTGTGACAGAGCGTAGACCGAAGCACCGCTGACTGAGGAACTCTTAAACGCATCGGCGTGAATCGATAGGAAAAAATCTGCCCGTTTCTCACGCGCCCACTGCGGTCGCTTGCGTAATGCGATGTAGTAATCGCCATCGCGCACGAGCAGGGCCTTGAAACCCGTTGCCGTGTCCAAATGACGCTTGACCCCTCGTGCAATCGAAAGGACCACATGCTTTTCAAGAACTTTGTTGATACCAATGGCCCCTGGATCTTCGCCGCCGTGGCCTGCATCAATGGCGACAACAACATCCCGTTGCTCAACCGGTGCTGCTTGTACCGCGGTTTTTTGTTCCGAGGAATCCCAATAAAGATCAAGGACCAACCGATGGCCGTATGGCCGAACGGGATTTAACACAAATGGTTCAGGGGCTTTGACCGGCCGCCTTAGATCAAGGACGACTCGGTAGATACCATCTTGACGCTCGGCTCGACGAATACCTGCAACCACCCGACTATCGACTTGCCCCGTCGCAAGCTTTTGGCTTTTTGAAGTATCGTCGAAATCGATCACGACGCGCTTGGGGTTATCCAACGTAAAGACCTGGTAATTCACCTTGGAGCGTGTGTCGAACACGACGCGCGTGTAAGTAGGAGCGTCGTGAACTCGGACGCCTTCTAAGCTATTCATCTGGGCCAAGCAAAACTGGCCCAACAGTCCAACCAACGTTAGTTTAGCTAACGAAAACATGCGCCCCATACTCTCAGGCACGGTGATCCGTGATATTGAGTACCCGGCCCCCGTCAATAATACTTAACTCAATCTCCAATTCCGGTTTGGGGAGCATCGAAGCGCCTCTTGACGGCCATTCGATTAACTTGAGAGCGTCGCTGCTCAGGAGATCATCGATACCGATGTAGCGTAGTTCCGCTGGATCCTCGATTCGATAGAAATCAAAATGGTAAATGGTCCTGCCCGCAACCTCATATGGCTCAACCAAAGTATACGTGGGACTCTTGACGGTCCCTCGATGACCCCAAGACCGCAGTAATCCACGTACCAACGTTGTTTTCCCTGCACCCAAATCTCCGTGGAGAAAAACAAGCTCTCGGGAAAGTTCATCCGCCAATTGAGCGCCAGCTTCTAACGTCGCGTTTTCGTCTGGAAGCAGCAGTTCCTTAACGTCCACCGATACCCTCTGTACCGGTCGATTCTCCGTAAGGTCTTAGCGATTCAATAATGTCTGACGCAATGATTGCGCGCCCACGAACACCTGCTAGAGCACGGTCGCCCGCAGATGCATGAAGCCATACACCAAGTGCAGCCGCCGTCGATGAATCTATCCCCGAGGCTTTCGCTGCAGCGACAATGCCGGTCAATACGTCGCCGCTTCCCGCAGTCGCCATACCCGAATTTCCGGCGATACATATACCAAGCAATTCTCCGCCATCGGCAACTAATGTCCCTGCGCCTTTGAGAATGGCCACCGCTCTATATTTTGATGAGATCGTTCTCGCAGCTGTCGGGCGGTCAGCCTGAATTGAGGCGGTAGCAATTCCTAGCAAACGAGAAGCTTCTCCCGGGTGTGGTGTGAGGATTGATTCAGCCGGTAATGTCCACGATTCATCCGCCATTAAATTCAAGGCGTCAGCGTCCAATACGCACTCCTTGCCGCTATTCAGCATCTGCTGAAGAATCCCTCGACCCCACCCTCCCTGACCCAGACCCGGTCCTACCGCGACAACATTCGCCCGGTTGAGAAGAGGTGCAATATCTTGCTGTTCATCGACGTCATAGACCATGACCTCCGGACGCCGAGCCACGACAGCGGACCGGTGCTCTGGTCGAGTAATCACGCTGACAAGACCTGCACCCGTGCGTAACGCCGACTCTGCCGCGAGCAGAACCGCACCACACATGCCGTGATCGCCTCCTGCGATCAACACGTGGCCAAAGTCGTTCTTATGTGCTCCGGTAGGCCGCTTCGAAACAGCCCGTTCACTATCTTTCCTCGGAATAACCGAGAGTCCTTGGACTTGTTCAAATACGGCCTGCGGCGCATCGAGTTCACTCAGCTCAATTCGCCCCGCGAAGTCGACTCCCGGGCCGGTGAAAAGACCTAGTTTAGCGCCGATAAAGGTAGTCGTTAGGTCCGCTTTCACCGGCGTCTCGGTGACCTGTGCGCCAGTATCAGCGCTAATCCCAGTCGGGATATCCAGCGCAACGACTGGCGCTCCGTGTTCGTTTATCAGATTGATACCTGCAACGTAACTATCACGGATCGATCCAACACTGCCCGTGCCCAACATCGCGTCAACAACGACCTCACCGTCGAGAGTCGTCGGGGTCCGCGAGACAACGCCTTGTTCCAACGCCCACTGGTATGCTGTTCCCGCATTTCCTTTGAGACCCTTGGCATTGCCGATTTGAATCAACTGCACGCGTATGCCGCGGTTACGTGCCAAACCAGCAACAATGTATCCGTCGCCGGCGTTATTGCCACTTCCACAGACGACCGATATAGATCGCACGCCCTGCCAAAGTTCACACAGACGATCGAACGCAAACAATCCTGCTCGTTTCATCAATGAAATCCCAGGAACGTCAAATTCTTCGATCAGTATCCGATCTAAAGCACGTACTTGACCGCCCGTGTAAACTCGTGAAATAGCCCGCATATGAGAGATTATAGCGGGATGCACATCGACGAACTCGCCGGCCACCTTGATTCATGGGCTATGGATCTCGGTTTCCAACAGATCGGAGTGGCCGACACCGACCTCAGCGATTACGCGCCCGATTACAGCGCATGGTTGGAACAGCAGTTCCAGGGCGACATGGGCTACATGGCGCGCAATGTGGACAAACGCACTGACCCGTCCAAGCTCATGCCTGGGACGATTAGGGTGATATCGGCCCGCATGGATTATTTGCCCGTTGCCCGCAGTAACGTTTTGAACAGCCCCGATAAAGGCTACATCTCACATTACGCGCTCGGTAGGGATTATCACAAAACCGTTCGCGGGCGACTCCGAGCCCTCGCGAAACAAATTGAAATCCATGCGGGCGGACAATACCGAGCGTTCACAGATTCTGCACCAATTCTAGAAAAACCTTTGGCGGCCAAAGCGGGGATCGGATGGGTCGGTAAAAACACACTCATTCTGAATCAAAGGGCCGGTTCGTGGTTTTTTCTCGGTGAGATATTTACCAATATCCCCTTACCGATAAATGTCGAGCTTCAAGAGGATAAGTGTGGCACCTGTAAAGCTTGTATAAACGTCTGTCCAACTGGTGCAATTGTTGGGCCCAAGCAACTTGATCCACGACGTTGTATCTCATATCTGACCATCGAACATAAAGGTGTCATCGACGAAGAACTGCGTGAGTCCATCGGTAACCGAATATTTGGTTGCGATGATTGTCAGTTGGTTTGCCCCTGGAACCGTTTCGCCCAAGCAAGCAACGAGTTGGATTTCGTCCCACGCCACGGTCTAGATGATCCGACGCTTATCGGACTACTGGCATGGAATGAAGAGGATTTTCTTAAGCACACGGAGGGGATGGCATTGCGCCGAATAAACTATTCCCAATGGGTCCGAAATCTAGCCATTGCAGCAGGGAATGCCCAACCAACCCCCGACCTTATTCGGGCCGCCGAAGAGAAGCTCGCGGAGTCACGTCGAAAAGGCGACACACTATCTAGCGAACACCTCGAATGGGCGGTTCAAAAACTTAATCCACATTAAACAGATGGGTTCGATAGTGACGAAGTTCGGCGATCGACTCTAGAACGTCATCAAGCGCTCGATGATTGCCTTTCTTAATCACATCGTCGAGGACCGCGGGCGCCCAACGCTCAGCCAACTCCTTAATGGTGCTGACGTCAACAATTCGATAGTGGAGATAACTCTCAAGGCTCGACATATGACGAGCCAAGAAGCGTCGGTCCTGCCAAATTGAATTACCGCAAAGAGGTGCTTCCCCTGGACCCACATGGGAACTCACGAAGTCGAGGGTCACTGCTTCTGCTTCGGTCGCCGAAACGCCATGAGATGCTATTCGATCCAAAAGCCCCGACGCCGAATGATGTTCTTGGTTCCAGTCATCCATCAAGTCCAGACAGTCTTTTGGCTGGGCTATTGCCAGGGACGGGCCCTCGGCAACAATGTCGAGATCTGGCGTTGTCACTACTGTTGCGATCTCGATAATGACGTTTATTTCGGGATTCAGTCCCGTCATCTCAAGGTCCATCCAAATCAAGTTTCCAGACACACTCATCCCTCGCTTGGTGAGCTAAAAAACAAAGCCTACGCTATTATCTCGCGGGCTTTATGGCTACTCATCCAACATTAGTATCTACCGACAAACTCTCGCAGCTCTTGCATGCGCAGCGAGTTCAAGTGATTCAAGTAACCACATTAGAAGTTTATCGAAAAGCCCACATCCCCGGGGCCGTTCTTGTTGTTCCGGACGATCTAATCTGCGGCATTCCTCCGGCGCCAGGCCGTCTGCCGACCGTCGAAAAGCTTAACCGAGTTTTTGGAAACATTGGTTACGTACCTGATACAAACATCGTGGTTTGCGATGACGAGGGCGGCGGCTGGGCTGGACGACTGGCATGGACGCTCGACGTTATCGGTCACGAACAATGGTCCTATTTAGATGGCGGTTTACGTGCTTGGGTGGCCAGCGGCTTACCTTTGGTTACAACCCCGACGCCCGTTAGCCCGCACCAAGTCAACCTCTCCATCAGTTCTGCGCCAATCGCCGAAATCAAAGATATTGCACCTCGTTTATCAGACGACGACCTCGTCATCTGGGATTGTCGATCGATTGATGAATACGACGGAACACGGCGTACAGCTTCGAGGGCAGGGCACATACCGGGAGCGAGGCATCTCGACTGGGTTGACCTCATGGACGCAGAGCACCACCACACTCTGATTAAAAACGCCGAGGCATTGCTTGGCGAACACGGCATCGTGCGTTCGAAAGACATTGTTACGCACTGTCAAACGCACCATCGATCTGGGCTCACCTACATGACGGCGCGCCTACTCGGCTTTCCACGCATTCGCGCCTACCATGGGTCATGGTCCGAATGGGGCAACCGACCCGACACCCCTATCGAAACGGGACCGCCAAAACGATCCTGATGTTTGCCCTAGTGCAGCATATTTTGCCGAAACGACTCCTGTCGCGCTTCATTGGCGTATTTGCCGTGGTTCGTTGGCCGCTACTAAAAAATATCCTTATTCGGTCGTTTATTCGCAGTTACGCGGTCGATATGTCGACCTCCAAACGCAAAACGCCAGAGGAATTCGAAACCTTTGCCGATTTTTTTTCTCGCGAGTTAAAACCAGACCTACGGCCCATTCCTTCCGACTCTAAGACAATAACTTCCCCAGTCGATGGCGTTGTCTCGCAATCCGGAATCATCCAACGCGGCAAGTTACTCCAAGCCAAAGGCCATACTTATAGCGTTGCCGAACTGATCGGACAGAATTGTACTGATCTCGACGGTGGCTCTTTCTTGACGCTCTATCTAGATCCAAGCATGTATCACCGAGTACACGCACCGATAGACGCCATCCTATCGAAGACGATCGAAATCCCCGGGAAATTATTTTCGGTCAATGGGCAAAGCGTCCATGGCATCCCCAACCTGTTCTGTCGAAACGAGAGGCTGGTTTGCAGCTTACAAACGGACACAGGCGTGGTCCGACTTGTAATGGTCGGAGCCCTTATTGTGGCAAGTATTACCACCAGTTGGCCTGGACCGCGCTCCCCCTATCGACGACGGGTCGAGCGCTTGCCGCACGACGTGCAATTTAGTCGCGCCGAGGAAATGGCTCGCTTTACGCTCGGCTCTACCGCGATCGTACTAATCCCCCCGTCGTTCGGGGTATTGGATAGTTTTGAACCCGATTCCCCCATCAAAATGGGTGAGCACATAGGTTTCAAACACGATCGAACGGAAAGGCCATAACAGAGCTCAACGATTCATGGTCGCCTGCTAGCGCAAGTAGCCGATCCAATCCCACGGCGACGCCGGCACAAGCTGGCAATCCCTGACGCATGGAAGCNAANAGGAATGGATCTCGGGCCAACGTGGGTAATCCCAATTCACGGCGTTCGCGATTATCAANGTCCATCCGACGCTCAAGTTCGTCAGCGTCCGTGAGCTCNTGATAACCATTGGCAACTTCAATTCCCCGGATGACCAATTCGAATCGATCCGCCACAANGTCTTTCCCTACGTGCTTTGTTTTCGCCAAGGCGGCCTGGTCAACGGGAAATTCCGTAATAAACACTCGTTCGAACGGGAGCCGTTGAAGCGCGCATGCCATCAAGAAGTCGACGCCATCCGATCGACCGACAACGTTGTCGAGTCCCTGGTCCCGAGCCAACTCTGCAACCGTCAGGTCCGAATCATCGTGAACATCGAGGCCGAACTCCGAATGCAACAACTGACCCGCGGTACGATAATGGTAATCGCCCCCGCCTAGAATCAAATCCACTAATTCGGCAACCTCGAGGATTAATTGACGCGAATTAAAGCCGAGTCGATACCATTCGAGGATGACAAACTCGGGATTGTGGTTTCGACCTTCCTCGCCCTGCCGAAAAGCAGGACATATTTGATAGATGGATGGCGCGCCCGCAGCTAAAAGACGCTTCATTTGGAACTCGGGTGACGTTTGCAGGTGATGTCCCGAGTCCGTCCTGAAGCTTGCTATGGTCGGTTCAGTCACGCCGTATCGAGCAAGCACCGACGTTTGGACCTCGAGCACATTTTTCTCGCGGAAGAAATCACGAATCACACCAAGAACGCGCGCCCGCTCAACCAAGCTGTCGAGCGAACAAGATGGCGGCCATCGAATCAATCCTTGGTGCGCCCTACATATTCACCATTACGGGTNTCAACGCGCAAAATATCGCCAATTTCAACAAAGAGGGGGACTTTAATAATCGCCCCTGTCGACAGTTCGGCAGGTTTACTCCCTCCTTGCGCAGTGTCGCCCCGAATCCCAGGATCGGTTTGGGTGACTTCAAGTTCAACAAAATTCGGCGGGGTGATCGATATCGGCTCATCGTTCCATAGCGTGACACTCAGGACGTCTTCTTCTTTTAACCAGTCTTTTGCGATACCAACTGCAGCTTGATTGGCAGCAACTTGTTCATAACTCCCATCAGTACGCATGAAGTGCCAGAACTCGCCGTCGCTATACAGATACTGCATATCCAGGTCCATTACGTCCGCCGCTTCAATGGACTCGCCACTTTTAAACGTCCGTTCCCATACACGACCCGACTTTAGATTTCGGAATCTAACTCGGTTGAAGGCCTGGCCTTTACCAGGTTTTACGAATTCATTTTGGAGAATCGAACAAGGTTCGCCTTCTAGGAGAACCTTCAATCCTGAACGGAATTCGTTAGTAGAATAGGCCGCCACGTGCTCTCGCCCAAACCGTAAACCCAAAATGATAACGTCGATTCCACTTCCTTGGCAGCCCAAAACATGGCAAACACAGCTTTCAGGCGCCGTCACCCATGTCAAGGATCTAGCCGACATGCTCGAACTTTCGCTAGATGGCGGCGACTGGGATCCGAACCCGGCATTTCCTATGCGGGTGCCTTTGCCATATATATCCCGTATGCGTCGAGGTGATCGAAGCGATCCACTGCTGCGTCAAGTTGTCCCCGAACTGGCTGAAAAGGTCAGCGTCCTAGGTTTCGAGCCCGATCCCTTGCAGGAAGCATCAGCAACCCTGGCCCCGGGTCTCATGCAGAAATACCGGGGCCGGGTATTAGTTATCGCGGCTGAGAATTGTGCGGTAAATTGCCGATATTGTTTCCGGCGCAACTTCCCTTACGCGCATCACCGCCACGACAGTACATTCCCGATGTTGGACCACGTCAGGGACGATCCTTCAATCCGCGAAGTAATTTTGTCGGGCGGAGATCCCCTCATCATGCCTGACGAGCGCTTGAGTATCCTTGTGGCGAATATCGAGGACATTCCGCACGTGAACCGGTTGCGAATTCATACTCGTCTCCCCGTGGTTATCCCTCAGCGGATTTCCGAACCATTGATTGAGATACTCGCAAATACACGCTTAAACACGGTGGTCGTCGCACATTTCAATCATGCAAACGAAATTGATGAGAATGTCGCCGTGGCCTTTGGGGCATTGCGCCAGGCCGGCATAACACTGCTAAATCAAAGCGTTTTACTCGCGGGCGTAAATGACGACGATGTAACGCTATGCGATCTGTCTGAAGCACTTTTCGAGATTGGTATTCTTCCCTACTACCTGCACCTGCCGGACCGGGTAAAAGGCACCTCCCATTTCCATGTCGGTATTGATACTGCGGTCCGTTTGCACGGCGCAATTCAAAGCAAGTTACCAGGATATCTCGTGCCCAAGTTGGTCCAAGAAACGCCGGGGCGACCTGCCAAAGAATTGATTACTTCGGATTCTTTACCACCAGCATCTACGCGAATCGATACTCTCGTGTAATCAAATGAAGCGAACAACTCAACCAAATTCACCATCAGCATCATCAAGAGGCAAACAGCGCGCGCAGATAAATGACGTCGTTGTTACCGAGCCACGGCTAATTAGGTATGGGTGGTGTTGAGGATCCAACTAACGGATGCGATTTCGCAGTCGAAAAGGCTTCTAGGCGGGGTCGCCGCGACGTATCTCTTTGCCGTCTGTTTAGTGTTATCCATTTGGCATTACACCGCGTTGGGGCAGGGCCACTCTCGGCTTGTCGCCTTCGGGAATACGTCCGCANATCGACTTTCGGAGCTGGCAGTGAAACCACTTTTNAGCAACGACAATCTAGCACTCAGTGCCCTTACTAATGACATGGCCATGTTCAATGAAATCGCAGGCATAAGTATTTACAGCGTCGACGGTCAACTACTCGCTGTTGCTGGAAATTTCGCGCCGCATACCACCCTTCCTACGTATAGCCAAGAAATCACGGTACAAGACACTATCGCCGGTTACGTACAAATTTTGATTAATCCTGATGCGTTTCAGACGTCACTTTCCGACAAGGTTCTGCAGTCTTTGTGGTTGTGCGCAACTGGGTTGCTCACCGTTATTGGGGTCGTGATCGGACTGGCGTTCCGCGCCAACCTGTCGGTNTCTGACCCGTCGATCAAAGAAGGAAGTTCCTCCCACGCAAGTGCCTTCATACTAGTGGTCAACGTGTTTAACCAAATCAGTCTCCCCGCCGAAGCGAGAACCAGGGCTATGTCCATCGCCACAGCTCGCTCCAACCGGGTTGCAAACCTCTACGCTGCCAGAGCGACTCTACTGACAGGAACTGGCGTCGCCCTCGCCTTCGATCAAACAGACGCACAAGACCGAAGCTTCGAAGTCGTTTGCGCCGCTTTGCTACTTAGCAGAGCGCTCGANGCCATGAATCACGACCACTACGCCGAAGAGCGTCCGAAAATCCGCTTTCGATTCGGGTTGCACGTCGGACCTGTCTGCACGACGCTCGACGAATTGCTGTCTACCGACAATGCCCGTGACGCGGTGCTACTTTCGGCCTTGGCTTCTGACGGGCATCTCGCTGTTAGCGAGGACGTGATGGCCAGTATCACGCGTACCGAACGAATCATTGGGCGCATTAAAGATAATCCCGCGGCCATCTCTCTGATTTCGACGTCTCGTCGATATCATCTAGTTGAAGGGGTCGCTCCCGCGTACCAAACACTGATCGAGCGTCAGGCGGAGCTCATCATCGCCCAAGCCGTATAAGTTTCACCTCTAGGATTGTTTGGCGGCTACTGACGTTCTACCTCCACTCGGTCGATCTTCTGGAATCCCCGCGGTAATTTACGCCCACGGCGTGCGCGTTCACCCAAATAATTCTGCATGTCTTGGACCCGCAAGCCCAGGTGACGTTGACCCGCTCGCAAGATCAACCGATCCCTTTCACCAAAGGTGGTAAGCCCGATGACGTACTCCTCTCGAGTCTTCAAACTCGCGATCGGAATATTCATAAGCTTGCTTCCCTTACCCCGATTGAGCTCGGGAACCTGACTTAATTCAAATACGAGCAACCGACCTGTATTGGTAATCACAGCTACCAGCGTATCTTCAACCACAATCGATGGCGGCAACGCGAAGCTACCTTCAGGCACATTGAGAACCGCTTTCCCCGATCGATTCTTGGTCACCATTTCTTTCAATGAGCCGACAAAGCCATAGCCTGCCTCGGATCCCAAAAGCACCCTTACGTCGCCCGCAGCCAAACCGACGAACCTTGCTTCTGGCGGCGGATTCAATCTGCCCGTAAGCGGTTCTCCCTGACCACGCGCCGAGGGCAGCGTCCGCGACTGCAGCGTGTACGCACGGCCTGTCGAATCGAAGAAGACACAGTTTTCGTTAAGTCGGGTACGTACAGCACCGGCAAACGAATCTCCGGGGCGATAGGCAAGATCTTCAGGATCCGTCTCGTGACCTTTAGCGGACCGTATCCAGCCTTTATCAGACATGATCACCGTCACCGGATCATTACTGATCAAATCTTCGTCCAAGTATGCGACNGCTTCTTCTTCGANNGNNATTTCAGAACGTCTTGCATCGCCGTATTCCTTAGCANCTGCNTTNANCTCGTTTTTGATCAACGTTTTTAGNCGAACTTTGGACCCAAGTATTTTCTCGAGGNCAGCCGATTCATCNGNCAACTCTNNACGTTCAGNTTCGAGTTTCTCTTCTTCAAGCTTGGCNAGTTGCCTAAGCCGAAGGTCAAGAATAGAAGTTGCCTGGACTGNCGATAATTCAAATTGTTTGATCANCTCACNTTGNGGNTCCTCTTCTTCGCGAATGATCCGTATNACTTCGTCNAAATTGAGGTAAGCGANGAGCAATCCCTCGACAATGTGTACGCGNTCGGCAATACGTTCNAGACGGTATTCGATNNGACGCCGCACCGTTTCTTGTCGNAACTTAAGCCANTCTNTNAGCAACTCTTTGAGGCCGAAAACCCGAGGTCGTTTGTCNAAGGCAATNACGTTGAAATTCATCCGNTGACTGCGNTCAAGGTCCGTGGTTGCAAATAGGTGGCTCATAAGACGGTCGATATCAACCCGATTNGAGCGAGGNACCAAGATCAAACGAGTCGGATTTTCGTAATCAGACTCATCGCGAAGATCCGCAAGCATGGGCAGTTTTTTTGCCTGCATTTGTTGNGCAATTTGCTCAAGNACTTTCGCTGGNGAGACTTGNTACGGTAGCGCTGTAATTACTACCTCGCCTTGCTCACGGACGTATTGAGCNCGGGTCTTNACCGATCCTCGNCCTGTTTCATAGGCGTCTTCAAGTTCCCGTTGATCNCTGATAATCAGCGCNTCAGANGGGAAGTCGGGTCCCTTAATNCAANCTAGAACATCGCCGAGNCTCGCCGACGGGCGGTCCAACAATAAAATACACGCCGCAACNACTTCTTTAAGGTTGTGAGGTAGAACGTCTGTGGCCATACCNACCGCAATTCCAGTACATCCGTTCAACAAAATGAAGGGTAACCGCGCTGGAAGGATGTCAGGTTCGTCCCGAGTNCCATCGAAATTGGGAGAAAANTCGACNGTTCCCTGNGCCACNTCGGNCAGAAGTAGCGNCGCNTNATTTGCTAATCGAGCCTCCGTATACCGNGCNGCNCCAAAAGACTTGGGATCNTCGGGCGCCCCAAAATTGCCTTGGGGATCNACAAGCGGATATCGAAACGAAAAGGATTGAGCCATTANCACCATGGCTTCATAACAAGCGCTGTCTCCATGCGGATGGAANTTGCCGGTCACCTCACCCACCGTTCGTACGGACTTCGCAAATTTNGCTTGATGATTAAGTCCCATTTGAGACATTGCGTAGATGATTCTCCGTTGAACNGGTTTAAGNCCATCTCCAACGTGNGGCAACGCACGGTCGTTGATNACATACATCGAATAGTCGAGGTATGCCTTTTCCGTATAAGACCTCAGAGGTACAACTTCGACATCTCCATNGGTATCCAACNTCATCNANTCCCTCCGTTCGGNTCTGGCCTAATCAATTGCTGCTTGGTCTCCTTTCATCTCAAGCCACGCACGCCGGTCGTGTGCTCGTTTTTTTGCAAGCATCATATCCATCGTCTCTTGCGTTTTGCTGTCGGAGTCAATTTTGAGCTGCACCAGTCGCCGGGTATCCGGGGCCATGGTAGTTTCGCGTAATTGCATGGCGTTCATCTCGGCAAGTCCCTTGAATCGTTGCACCATGGGGGTGCCACGTTTTTTCTCCGCGGCGATCGTGTCAAGAATCCCTTCTTTTTCAGATTCATCGAGCGCATAGAAGACTTCTTTTCCCAAATCAATGCGATACAACGGCGGCATGGCGATATGGATGTGCCCCGCTACGACCAAAGCCTTGAAGTGCTTTAAAAATAGCGCGCACAAGAGCGTCGCGATATGGGCACCGTCGGAATCTGCATCTGCCAGCACACACACCTTGCCGTAACGCAAACCATCTAAATTATCATCGCCCGGCTCCACACCCAGCGCGATCGAAATATCGTGCACTTCCTGCGACGCGAGCACCTGAGAACCATCGACTTCCCAAGTATTCAGAATCTTACCCTTCAAAGGCATCACCGCTTGGAACTCGCGGTCTCGGGCCTGAGTTGCGGAACCACCTGCTGAATCTCCCTCAACCAAAAACAACTCCGAGCGGTCGGCATCTTGTGATGCGCAATCCTTAAGTTTTCCCGGCAGCGCGGGGCCCGCGGTAATCTTCTTACGAGCGATCTTCTTGCTTGCTTGAATTCGTTGCTGCGCGTTGGCGATCGCTAATTCGGCGATTCGCTCGCCATCTCCATGATGCTCGTTCAACCAGAGACTGAACGCGTCTTTGGCGATGCCGTTAACAAAAACAGCCGATTGACGGGATGACAAACGTTCCTTCGTCTGCCCCGTAAACTGAGGTTCAGCCAACTTCGTGGAGAGCACATAGGTGCATTGATCCCACAGATCTTCTCCCGTCAGCTTGATCCCTCGAGGTAGCAAATCGCGAAATTCACAAAATTCTCGGAGTGCCTCGGCAAGTCCACTGCGTAATCCATTGACGTGGGTTCCACCCAACGGTGTCGGAATCAAATTCACGTAACTCTCGGTAATGAGTTCGCCTCCATCGATCACCCATTGCAGAGCCCATTCGGCTGCCTCCTGATTGCCTTCAGCAGCGTGAACAAAAGGTTCTATCGGGATTCGCTCACCTTCGAGTCCGGATCCCAAATAGGTTCGCAGTCCATCCTCGTAACACCACGTTTGGGTATCAGCTTGCCCTTCCTTCTCCTCCACCGAAAAACTCACCGTGAGGCCTGGACACAACACGGCCTTCGCATTGAGCAGGTGGCGTAAAGGATTTTCCGCTATACGTGTCGTATCGAAATACGCTTCGTCTGGAAGGAAGTGAATCCGCGTTCCCGTATTNCGCTTGCCNACNGTATCGATCTCTTTNAACACNTCCTTTGGCTTGCCNCNTTCANACCGCTGCGAGTACAGCTTTCCATCNCGNTTGATTTCTGCAATCAGCCACGTNGATAACGCGTTGACCACAGAAACGCCNACCCCATGTAAGCCACCTGAAAAATTGTAATGCTCNTTATCAAACTTCCCNCCGGCATGGAGCTTAGTCAAAATGAGCTCGACCCCCGAAAGNTTATGTTCTGGGTGAACGTCGACAGGCATGCCTCGACCATCATCNATNACCTCAATGGAACCATCNGCAAATANNGTCACTTCAATCTCACGNGCNTGACCNNCCAGGNCTTCGTCGACACTGTTGTCGATCACNTCTTGTACGAGGTGGTTGGGNCGTGACGTATCCGTGTACATACCCGGTCGACGGCGNACCGGTTCNAGCCCGGATAAAACTTGGATGGNCTCAGCAGAATAGACNTTTGCCATCAGTGTTTCGTGTCTTTCAGATCCAAGGTCATTTCAAAGTCACGTGCATGATCGACCCACGTTTCGATAGAGCCTTGCATATCGAGATCGAGCCAACGATAGCCAGGACTTGTCGATTCGACCGAGAATCGTTTCGGATCGGACCCAAACTGAAAACAGGTGGCCGGTGTCGCCAAAAACCGAGTCTCGCCCACNGTGCGGTCGAACGCTTGNTGAATGTGGCCGAACACATAACCGCGGATTCGATCGTTGTTTACCAACGTCTCAACCAGTTCGTCACCACCACTAATACGGTGTACGTCGAGCCAAACCGTCCCAATCTCAATAGGCGCGTGATGACCGACCATCAGGACCGGGCCGGAATCGTTGGCAATTTCGTTGGTCAATGAACCGATCTGGGCTGCGTCGAGGTGGCCTCCTACTTCATCATCCACGTGGGTGTCGATCCCCGCTATGTGCCACCCATGCAGGTCTATCGATTCCGTCGGCAATTCCTGCCTAAACGTGTCTCCAATGTCGTGATTGCCTGGCACACACAAGATCGGTCCATCAAAGTAATCGTGTACAAGNTTTAAGAACAGCCGATAGGTTGCTGGTTCCGCGAATTGTGCGATGTCACCGCTACCGATCAACACGTCCGGGGANCCCTGCGAAAACGCTTGGCTGAGTACTGCCCGCAGACTGTCGTATGTATTAATTCCTAGAAGAGTGCCGTCCGTGGTAGGAAACAAGTGGGTGTCCGTTACCTGCAGTACTTTCAGCGGTTCACCCACTATCGGTTCTTCGTTTATAGGTATTCCCTATCAAGCTACTAAAGGTGCCTCGCTTTATCGGATCGTTACAGCCCGTTCGTAGGGTATTTCGCTCGAGGCTCCATACGTCAAACAAAATCCGAGAAATTCACCTAAGAACCGATTAATTTGCTTTTTCTCGTCTCGTTGACGCATCTTCGGATTGGGGTAGTCATAAATCGCTTCAAACCGGCGTTGGTTCTGAATCTCTATCACCTCGGCCGACTTTGCGTCGTGGTACACGCGAATACGAATACTATTTGAACGTGCCATAAAAGATGCTTCTTGTTTCAACAGAATCACCGACGTATATCGACTTCGTTCGAGCACGCTCATGCGAACGTTCACGACTTCCTCTCCAAAACAAAGCAATAGATCGCGATGATCTGCTTNGGCATGGTCCGGAAATAACTTGATCACTCGCGCATAGTTTTGATCACACTCGGCCATGTGTTCAACGAGATCAATCTTGTAGCGAGGGGGTTGTCTCACAGACCCGTATAACTTTGTCTTTGAAGCGTGGATTCTAACNGCAGCCTCGCGAGGTAGAAAGTAGAAAGCANCTACGGAAGAAAATGTAACCTTGACGTTACCATTCGCTTGTAGTAAATGTAACGTATAGGTTACATTTCTAGAGAGCAAATTACTTATACATGAATGGCACAATCAACATCCGTGGCCTTCGTCATCGTTCGATCGGGCAACCGTTGTCACCTAGACGACTACCCGCCCACTTATTTGGTAATATCACTCGCTTGCCCCGCGAAGTCCGCCATATGAAGTCCACTCTCATTGCCGTCATTTTGTTGACGCTCGTCCCATTGACAGAGGGCGCTAGCCTGGAAGACGTGTATCGATCCGCCAAGGATAACGACCCCGTTTTGGGTGCGGCGGATGCCGGGCGCTTGGCGCGAAAACAATCCGTGGTGCAATCAAGGGCGTCACTATTACCCACTGTGTCGGCCTCGGGGTCAAAATCTGAACAAACACGCGCCTATGGATCCCGGCTCGACATGAATCCGGCGAGCCCGACCTTTGGACAGACGTACCAGCCCGAGGACGAAGACTTTGAAGGTCATAATTGGTCCGTCGACCTGCAACAACCGATTATCAATGTGGCGAATTGGTTTAACTGGCGGTCGGCCAAGGCACTTTCATTACAAGCCGACTCGGACTACCAAACAACCCAGTTGGCTCTCTACACGAGGGTCGCAGAAGCGTATCTCAATGTCCTCCGCGCTCAAGCGCGCCTTGATTCAACCTTGGCGAGTGAGGAAGCGGTAAAACGTCAACTTGAGCAAACCCAACAACGCTTTGACGTCGGCCTCGTCGCAATCACAGATGTACTCGAAGCGACAGCGGCTTACGACAATGCCGTCGTCAATCGAATTCAATTCACTGGCGATCAGGGCATCTATTTTGAGAGCTTGACCACCATTACAGGAATAAGCTTCGACACGATCGATCGAATAAGCACCAGCTTACCCATTGTCAATCCGGATCCGCGAGACGAAAACGAGTGGACCAACGTAGCGTTGACGAGCAACCCGCAACTCCAGTCCGCTCGCGATGCGTTACGATCGGCGGAGAGCAGCTTGCGTGCACGCCTCTCCGGGCATCTACCCACAGTGAGCTTTAGAGCGGGTTACAACGAGAGCTTCTCGGGTGGGCTTTCTTTCTATGGAAATCGAACCTCGGGCAACACGTATTCGCTCTCTGCTTCCATGCCTATATTTCAAGGTGGCGTCGTGCATTCCCGGTTCACCGAACAGCGACACCGCGTGCAGGAGTCTAAGGAACGATTACGAGAGCGAGAACTGACGACAGCCAGAGACACTCGAAATTTTTTCCGTGCAGTAATGACGGATGTGGCCCGTGTGGAAGCGCGCGTCAAGGCGATTAAATCACGGGAGTCAGCTCTCGAAGCAGTCCGAACCGGGTATGAGGTCGGAACACGTAACATTGTTGAGTTGCTACAGGCCCAACAGAATTTATTTTCTTCGCAATACGATTATGCAGACTCAAGATATAACTACGTTCTCGATCTGCTACGGTTAAAACAGACGACCGGCGTCCTTTCGGAAGATGACATCCTTGAAATCAGCAGTTACACGGACACAAGCAATCCCGTACGGAAACTTACGACCTTATCGGGACGCTGAGCCCGTCGACCTATATTCCAACGCTAACCCGCAAGACGACGACTTAGATCACTGGAAACCCGCTCAATCGCACCCCGATTATTCGATACCACCTGACGCGCAGCGTGCCCCTCGACCTCTCTTTGGCCCGCGTCCTTCAGTAGCTCGTCCACGCAATTAGTTAGTTCGTCTACGTTATCGGCCAAATGCAAACAACCCGCGGCTTCAAAACGTTGCACGACCTGGGCAAAATTGATGCGATTCGGACCCATAATCATAGGCACACCGTGTATTGCCGCTTCAATCGGATTATGACCACCCGTGTCGTCAAGACTACCGCCTACGAAAGCAACTTCGGCCGCGGCATATAGATAAATTAGGGTACCCATTTCGTCGCCCACTAGTACGTCAGAAGGCTTTGGATCGCTTGATAACACAGCGACGTCGAATCCATACGTCCTCGCCAATCGCACGACCTCCGACGCCCTCGGTGGATGACGGGGCACCAAAATCAACGACAGGTCACGATGTTGCTGAAGCAATCGTTTATGGGCTTGCAAGACCACTTCCTCTTCGCCTGGATGCGTACTACCTGCGATCCAAATTCTCTTGCCAAATTGCCAGTTATTCTCGAACTCNGCACGTCGCGAATNGATGTCGGNGGGNAATTGAAGGTCNAACTTCACGCTTCCCGTCACGCTCAAGATCTCACGTTCAACGCCTAATGCAGCAAANCGNTCCGCAGTGTCTTGGTATTGGCAATAAATATGAGTCATGTTCGTTAGAACACTNCCCATGAGAGCGGNCANACGCTGATAACCAGTCGCTGAACGTTCNGAAAGNCGGGCGTTAACGAGATAGACCGGAACGTTTCGNCGNCGACACTCACGAATNNTGTTCGGCCATAACTCCGTTTCCATGAGTACTAAGGCTCTGGGTTCGACGCTATCCATAAAGCGTCGCACGGCCTTCGGGAAGTCGTANGGGCANTAACAGTGTTCCACCTCCNNACCCAAGTGTTTCCGTACTTCCNCCGAACCNCTTGGTGTCGTTGTCGTTACCAAGAATGGAACATCNGGTANGNCTCGTTTGATAGNNCGAATTAGCGGCACNGCACCTAANGNCTCTCCCGNGGATACCGTATGGAACCAAACNNCTTGACGGGGTANCGNCGCAGGNACAAATCCTAAGCGTTCGCCTCGGCGCTCTCGGTACGCNGGNTCACGTCGACCNCGGATCCANAGNCGCANCCAAACGAACGGNAGCGCCACACGCGACAACACCATGTACATCAATTCCGACANAGAAAGNCCATCACGGCATGCTGGCCGCCGTTATACACCGGCACACCGTTCCNTTCGAGCCTGCTATAAGCGATGGGATTCAGACTGTTAGAATACGNGCNATGCCNTTTCGACTGCTGTCACCGGCTCATTGGCCGACATGGTTGCTGATCGCTGTGGCCTTNTTTGTCGTCCGNCTACCCATACGTTACCAANTTCNGTTNGGTCGATTGATCGGGAATCTNNTTCAACGCATTGGTGGAAGGCGGNCGCGAATCGCCGCTNAAAATATTGAACTTTGTTTTCCAGATCTCAGCGCCCANGAGAGNGCGCGGCTCACGAAGCAGGTTTTCGAATCCACTGGGATCGCTNTCATTGAGACCGCTTACACTTGGCTGCGNCCCGTAGATGCATTGCTTCCGCGNGTACGNTTCCATGGATTGGAGGTTCTGCAANCGGCAGTAAACGAAGGTAAAGGNGTNCTNTTGGTAGGCGCTCATTTCGCNGTATTGGATCTCGGGGGNGCGTTTCTGGCCGCTCATTTTGACTTCGATTGTATNTACCGGACAAGCCGAAATTCGGTNATTGACTACATCAGCTTACGCCGTAGGANTTCCCTATACGGTCACGTCATTGAACGNAGTGATATGCGCGGCACAGTCCGCCANTTGCGCCAATCGCGAACGATNTGGTACGCCGCTGATCAAGANAACGGTCGTCAACATTCCGTATTCGCGCCTTTTTTTGGGATTCCTGCNGCCACGATCAACGTGACCAGTCGTCTCGCCAAGATTTCTGGTTCACCGGTTATTTTTATGAGCCATTTCAGGGACGAATCAGACTGTTCGTGGTCCGTGCATCTACGCCGCATCGAGGATTACCCAACAGGCGATGAGATCGCCGATGCAACGCTAATGAATCAAGTCATTGAACGCGAGATCCGTAGCCATCCCGCCCAATACCTATGGCTACATCGACGGTTTAAGACCATGCCCGACGGAGCCCGAAAGTATTAGCTCCTGTTCGTTTTTTTTAGCCAGAATCCGTGACCAAGACATGCCAATCCGGATGTGCGTCGCGTTTTCCACGAACCTGATCAAAATAAAGCGATTGCAGTCTAAGTGTTACCGAACCGGGTTTGCCGTCGCCAATCACTCGTCCGTCAAGTTCACGAATTGGTAACACCTCAGCAGCCGTTCCAGTGAAAAACGCTTCGTCCGCAATATAGACTTCGTCTCGTGTAATCCTTCGTTCAATTACCGGGATGTTCAGTTCTCGAGCGAACACCAACACGGTATCGCGCGTAATACCCGGCAGGCACGATGTTAGTTCGGGCGTATGGATCACTCCATTTTTTACGAGGAAAAAGTTTTCTCCACTCCCTTCTGCAACATAGCCTTCGTTATCGAGCAGAAGCGCCTCATCACAGCCGCTGTCTATTGCCTCTCGAAGAGCCATGATCGAGTTAATGTAGTTTCCATTCGCTTTCGCTTTACACATGGTGATGTTGACGTGATGTCTTGTGTATGAAGACGTCCGGACGGTAATGCCCAGTTCCCGAGATTGTGGGTCCATGTAGTCCGGCCACGGCCAGCAAGCGATTGCAACGTTCACGGTTAGTCCATCTGCTCGCAGCCCCATAGCCTCAGATCCGAGGTATGCGACCGGACGCAAGTACCCTTCATCTAAATCGTTGAACGCAAAAACGTCTTTTTGCGCGGCATTTAGATCCGACTCACTGAAAGGAATATCGAGCCGCAGGATCTGGGCAGAATCAAAAAGACGTCGTGTGTGATCGTGCAGTCTGAAGATGCATGGCCCCCTCGATGTGTCATAGGCACGGACGCCTTCGAACACGCCAACTCCATAATGCAACGTATGGGTAAGCACGTGCACTTTGGCGTCACGCCAATCGACCATGTCTCCATTCATCCAGATCGCACCGTCGCGATCCGCGAAGCTTGCTTCAGTATCCATGATTGCTCCGTAGTCCAACGGATAAGACTAGCGCAATAGCACCCTACAGACACCGAAGCCTTACAACGCATTCCGAAAAAATCCCCTCGAAGTCCACCTAGCCTGCGTGAAAATTAGCGTTAGACGCTCCAACAGAAACTGTGCAGAATGCCGGTCCTCGCTTGGCGCAACCAGTCAAATGAAACTCCCCAACACCATTGCCATGTTGCGAACCCTTGTGGGCGAGCCCTCCACAAGCTCCATTGCTGCCTCACGAGATCAAAGTAATCTGGCGGTTATCAATCATCTTGCGAATTGGCTTGAGAGTCTGAAGTTTGCCGTCAACGTTCTACCTCTTCCCAACAAAGGCGGGAAAGCGAACCTGATCGCCACGCTCGGTTCCGGTGAGGGTGGATTGGTTTTGTCAGGTCACACGGATACGGTACCGTGCGACGAAAAACACTGGGACACAGACCCTTACACGCTCACCGAAATAGACTCTGTCGTCCATGGACTAGGTAGCTGCGACATGAAGGGTTTCTTTCCAATCGCGTTGGAAGCGGCATCACTTTTCCGTAGCGAAAAACTCAACAAACCGTTGACGATATTGGCGACTTCCGACGAAGAGTCCTCAATGGCTGGTGCACGCCAATTGCTACGAGACGGACGACCAAAGGCCGACTTCGCCATCATCGGCGAACCCACCGGACTGCAACCGATTATCGCGCACAAAGGCGTTCTGGCACTTTCGATTGTTATAGAGGGCTCAGGGGGGCACGCGTCCAATCCAAGCCTCGGTTGCAACGCGCTCGACACCATGCAGGCCGTAATTGCGGATCTACTAATCTATCGTCAGGAATTGGCCAGTACGTACACTGACCCAACTTTTGAGATCAACATCCCAACCCTAAATTTGGGTTGTTTGCATGCTGGTGATAGTCCCAATCGAATTTGTGAAACCGCAGAACTGCAAATTGACGTGAGGCTAATGCCCGGAATGGAGATTGATGAGCTGGCTACCACCATTCAACATCGACTTGTTGAAACAATAGCGAGTCACGGAACGAGGCTTTCAATCACTCGCATCAATGAAGTGCCGGCATATCAGACGTCGGGCGATGGCGATCTGGCAAGAACGTTGGCGTCCTTATGTGGACGGCCCCCGGGGACGGTGGCTTTTGGCACCGAAGCGCCTTTTTTGCAAAGCCTCGGCATGGAAACCGTAGTCTTTGGCCCCGGGTCCATTAACCAAGCCCATCAACCGAACGAGTACCTGGATTTAAATCAGTTATCCCCCGCTCGCGAGACACTCGAAAAAGTCATCCAGCATTACTGCACCTGAGCAAGGCTTGGCGTTTCGTTGCCAGGCACAAAGCCGGCCGTACACGTGACGCCCTAGTGATCGAAGTCGCAAACAACTCTTAAGAATTCCATGCGTTGGTGTTTTGTCGGCTACTGACAAGTTTCCCCAACCTGGGCGTATACCAGTACCATCGCAAACCTCAACCGAACGTATAGACCTACCCTCACCATGAGCAACAAACGACCGTACTCATCCATCGTTGTCGACGGTGTCGAACAAGCGCCCAGTCGCGCCATGCTTTACCCCGTCGGTTTCAGCGAGGCCGACTTCAAAAAGCCCCAGATTGGCATTGCCTCGACGTGGAGCCGCGTAACCCCCTGCAATATGCACATCGACGAACTCGCGGAAATGGCGGCAAAAGGCGCCGATCAAGCGGGCGCCAAGAGCGTGCTGTTCAACACAATTACAGTTTCCGATGGCATTTCCATGGGCACCCCGGGGATGCGTTATTCACTGGTATCACGCGAAGTTATCGCCGACTCCATAGAAACAGTCGTTGGCGCCCAAGGGTTTGATGGGTTCGTTGCTATTGGCGGATGCGACAAGAATATGCCGGCATGCGCCATCGCCATGGCTCGACTGGATCGACCTAGCGTCTTTGTGTATGGCGGCACCATTCAGACGGGAACGAATCGCCGCGACATCGTTTCTGTGTTCGAGGCAGTCGGCGCGCACGCCGACGGTTCACTTTCAGATATCGAACTGAGAGAAATTGAACAAACTGCGATCCCGGGACCCGGCTCGTGCGCGGGCATGTATACCGCAAACACAATGGCGTCGGCTATCGAAGCACTCGGATTGTCTCTGCCCAATTCTTCTGCCCAAGAAGCGGTTAGCGAACAGAAACGTCAGGACAGCTTCGATGCCGGC
>PBGU01000013.1 GCA_002719135.1 Gammaproteobacteria bacterium | reverse complement strand
CAACTGCTGACCCACCAGCGTCGTTCGGTACAGCTGCCGCTCGGTACCGGATGAGTAAATATCCGTTGGCGCACGGTGGGTTGTGGAACGCTCGTCCCATACCACCAGATCCCCTTGGGCCCATACATGTTGAATGGTGTATTCCACGGAGTGCTGCCAGATCTTGTGGAGTAAGGCGGTGCTGTCTTCGTCACTCATCCCGACTACGAATTTCAGGAAGGCTGGCGAGTTGAAGAGGATCTTCTCCCCTGTGTCCGGGTGCACGGTGACCAGCGGGTGGTGGCTCACCATCCGCCTGCTAGCGATGGAGTCACCGGCTTCGGTGCCTTTTGTTCTGCCGAACTTGTACTCATGCTCAGCCTGCAGGGTCGCCACTTGCTTCTTGGTGGTCTCGTCGAGCGTTTCATATGCAGCTGCCAAGTTTCCGAAGTTCGTATCCCCAACGCCCTCCGGGATGATCTCGCCACGGAGCATCCCGATACTTGGAGGGTTNACNCANGCNGTGATGTCACAGTGGTANCCCGTCCAGGGATCTGTTGCAGCGCTGGCCTCGTAACGTTCCATGTTCCTCGGCTTTGACTTCTCCCCCTGGTAGACAGAAAAGATCGCGGGATNCTTGTCTACATGACCAAAGACCGTGTGNCCGATGGTGGGGGCGCCGATATTNGGAGAAGCCTCGCTCAGTTCATAGGTGAACCTGACNTGTTGTTCATGGTTCAGACCGATCTTCTTAAAGACCAGGACCTTGTGGCGAATTAACGCNTCATACACCGCCGCGATCTGTTCGGCGGAGAGNTTGTGTTTGAGATCAATCCCGTTGACCTCTACACCCAGGTTCGCGGATATGGGTTCCAACTTAATGAGTCCGGCTGATTCAGCCGCTGCAAGGCGCGCGTCTATTTCTTCAGGGCTACCGAATGCGGGCTTCATTTTGGACCTCCCAATCTGGCAAAGCTGTATCAACACCAACATAGCACGGTGGTCGTGCAAATTGAGAGTAGGCTAATATTTCTAATTAGATTAAAGGTTCAGCCCGTTGGGCCTAAATCACTGCCCGCAATCAATACTACGCGCTCTTCTGATCAGGCGGTCAGTAGCCCAAGTAAGGAGCGCCAACCCGTGCTAACGGGGAACAATCAAGCACTAGCTTGGTGCGATTATTGATTGCTCTTGTTTTACTTTAAACAGTATCACGGTACCGACCACCATCAGTACGATGAGTGATGCGAATCCCAGTTGCTGAGACTGGAGCCGGTCCGTTGTACTTGCCACCATTAAGGGACCAAGAAACAGCGTTACAGTTCCACTTAAGCCGTAGAGTCCAAAAAATTGGGTGGCCTTCTCTGGGGGGCATATCCGCGCCATGAACGTTCGGGATGCAGAAAGACTCGTTAAGGCCAATGCAGCAAACAATTGGAACACCAAGAAGTAGAGTATCTCGGCTACTGTTTTGAAGTAAGGAGATGCCCAGACCGGTTCCGTGCTGACGGAAATGACGAATAGAACTGTATCNGGCTGCATCGATACCAGGGCTAGTAAAGTCAGCGTCGCCAGGACAACAGTTAATTTTAATGTGGTGAGGGAGCCAAGTTTGTCATCGAGCAGGCCACCCAGATAGACCCCAAACATTGCAGATGCAGTTGTGCATAGCCCTAATAGCAACATCGATGTTGCATCCCATCCAAAAGTACCCGATGCATAAACCCCACTAAAAATTACGACGCCCATAACGCCATCGTTATAAAACATACGNGCCAATAGATAGATCGCGATATTGGAGTAATGTTTCAGTTGCCGAANGGTTGTCAANACATCTCCTAATCCTTGTAGCACCGCGGTGGAGAGTGACTNTTTTGAGGCTCCGCTATCCGGGGTAAATAGCACAAGCGGCAACGTTGCCAGGAACAACCAAGTTGCACCAATGGGTCCGACAATCCTGTTGTGTCCATGTGTAGACTGATCAATCCCAAGAAGCGCCTGATCGGGTAAAAAGGACCAGTCCTGGGTACCTGGAAGTGCGAAACCGATCAGGATGATGAGCATGAAGGTAATCGCACACAGGTTACCGGCAGAAAAAGCCATACCTGAAAGCAACCCCGCCTTATTCGCAGGAGCAACGCTTGGGAGCATTGCGTTGTGAAAAACTTCGGCATAACCAAACGCAATAAGAAACACAAGTAACAGCAGGAGACTCGAGGTCAAGCCGAGCCCACCTTCCTCCGGGAGCATCCACCAAAAAGTGATCGCTACTAAACCCATAACAATGTGGCTACTAATAATCCAAGGTTTGCGTCGGCCGACTTTATCCGCAATCGATCCCAGGAATGGAATGGTAAGNGCCATGATGAGGCCTGAACTGGCTTGGAGAAATCCGATGAGTGTCTGCCCCCGAACCGGGTCCCCCACCACAACATTGCTAAAGTAGGGAAAGAAGATATAGATGACCGCCATGACGTAGAGAGGTTCTCGTGCNGCCTGCCCTAGCATCCAGCTGTAATATCCCAGCGGTGGTGCCGCCGGTGTTCCAGCCAAAGAGAGCGGTTCGTTAGATTCAAGCATTTGTAAATAGCCGGCGCATGCCCNGAGCATACNGCAATAGATGAGCACGCCCGAACCAATGGCGCATAGCAGCCGCGCTGCACCTACCGGCCCNGACGAACCACCAACATACACCTAATACCCACGCCCGCCCAGGCGATGCCTTCANGGCATCGGCGCTATTCCGCTGTTGAAGCGGCGGGATCGAAACGCAAGATGTCTCGCTCGGGTGGAAAACCCATCAAAAAACGAACCATAAACGGGAGCGGAAATTGGGTTGCAACGTTCTGGAATTCTTCCCCTTCGACCGGTACGGCGATGTAATCGGCAATGACCCCATCGATTTCCACCCTTACCTGGGGATTCTTGAGTGCCTCGTGGTACCACCCGCGCGGCCAATGATGGGCTGACGCATAGAACTTGCCATCGGCCTCAATGCGTGCGAGTCGACGCGGGCNGGNCTCGCCTGCTTCGTCAGTNGTGGTTACGACCAGCATTGGAATTCCNNTACTTTCGAGNNTGGGTTGGTAATANCCGAGGAATACAGCTTCGANTAGNACCACGAAGGTGATGTAGATTGCTGCGATGATGCCAACGATTTTTAGAAGTTTAATACGCATCTCGACCCTCCCAATCGATCTACGCCTTCGATATTAGTCCTCGTGTTTTGTCTCGGCCAGTTCGTAAGAGATATCTCCTGATATTACGTTCACCATGGCCCGGATGTGTTCTATCGTAGTTCCGCAGCAGCCACCTATGATTTGGACACCTTGTTCGGCCAGAGAACGACAGTGAAGGGCAAAGTCATTGGGTTCTATATAGTGATCGCCAGTTGCCTCTGCGTATCCCATCAGAGGACCGGACCATCGTTCTTTTATCGCTTCGATTCCCGGACCCATCGCGTCAACCGCTGAGTGCATCATTCCCATAACCTGCGGGTCAAAGTTGGCCATGGCATCAATTAAAGGGGCAATGGGTTGAATTTTTCCAGGTACATGGCTGGCGTCTAGTACTTCAGGTGGCTCGACCAAATGCATATCCCAGGCGGCCAGAGTTTTCTCGGCTGTAAGGCAACAACTCATGCCAATCCATACAGGCAACCCGGTGCTTAATGCGGCCTCAGCGACCATACCGCCATGGGTAATATCAGCCATCATTTCTAGAATAATCAGATCAGCGCCGGCTGACGCTAGAGCCTCTGCCCATTCTCGGTAATTCGCAGCTTCTTCTTCGGGAGTCGGAATAAAACGTGGGTCAGGGCTGAAGGAGCCTGGAATCCATGCCGTCATGAGGGACATCGAACCAGCGACTGCGACATCACGATCCGGGGCGACCTTATCAATTGCCTCGTAGGCTATTTTGACTGCTCTTGCTGTGATCTCAGCTGCTTCATCAGCGAGCCCNGCGCCAGCCAGAACATGCCGACAGGTGCCGAACGTGTTGGCTGTTATCACGTCCGCACCCGCTCGCAGGTACTCTTCATGAACTTTACATACAGTATCGGGGTGGGTTTTATTGGCAACGCCACACCAGGCAGTGTTATCCATTTCTACACCCAATCGTTCTATTTCAGAGCCAATAGCTCCGTCAAGAATGATGATTTCGTTATTATTCAGTCGATCTTCTAGAACCATCTTCCCCTCCATCGGTTGCTCTCGCTGAATTCGCTATGTTTCACGCGCCACTGAGAAAATGTCACATCAACTCACATCTGTTGTACCCCGAATCAANGAGAACATTACCCTTTACTTTGCTCATCAGAAAAATCCTCACGATTTTTTTCGCTACGAGNGACCCGAAGGTAAATTAGTTGCCACTCTAGGAGAGGATCAAGGGGCGCTGGNGTTGGATATTACTTGGGGTATACCCCTCCACCAACTTCGGACCCTAGGTGTAGACTGGCAGGTTCAGGACACGGAGGACNGAATGCGGCCAGAGTTGGAAACACGAGGGACCCAGGCGGAGAACGGCTGGCAGGATCACGACGGTTTCATTGGCCCAATTAGGCCAGGCAGGGGACCGCGGAGCGACCCCCGGGGCGACTTTCCCACCGGGCCCGNCGTTGGCGAGCACATACCCNACNTGCGCTGCAGCACNACGGANGGGACATCGTTCAATTTGCAGGAGCATCGTGGCGACAGACCCGCTGTGTTCATCTTCTTCCGCTCAGCCGTCTGGTGACCCCCCTGCCGTTCGCAGCTGGTCGAGCTGCAGAAAGGGATGAAGTACTTCGATGCAGCGGACATCGCTGTGTACGCGTTGAGCTACGACGAGGCGGACGCCCTCAGGGACTTCCGCGACGCCCATGGTATTACTTATACCCTGCTCTCCGATCCGGATTCGGACGTCATCCGTTCGTTCGGCATCCTGAACACCCTGATCGATACGACGGATCACCCCTGGTACGGCATTCCCTACCCTGGCACCTATGTTGTGAATCCGGAAGGCACGATCACGCACAAGTTTTTCGACAACAACCTGGCTGTGCGCGCAGGCCCCGAGCAGTTGCTCCGAGCGGCGCAGGGCGAACCCATGCTCGAATCAAAGGCCAACGAGACCGCACCGGATGCGATTCAGGTGAGCGTTGCGCTCGATGGAAATACCCTCGCGTCCACGGTCCAGAAGGATCTTGTCGTCAGCTTCAGCGTTCCGNNAGGCCGACACGTCTACGCCGAACCTGCGCCTCGAGGTTCAATGGCCGTCGATGTAGTCCTCGATGAAAACAAGCGCCTCGTTCAGCGCCGTCTGGTTCGACCGACCAGCGCGCCCCATACTCTGGCGGGCACGAGTGAGTCCTTCCAGGTGCATGACGGCGTTTTCGAGCTGCGTCTGCCGCTCACCGTCAACGGCGGGTTCGGCGGTGGCTCAACAGAAATTAGCGTTTCCGGCGAGGTCCGTTGGCAGTCCTGTGACAACGAAGTCTGCGATATCCNGGCGGGCCAGCGTTTCGAGCTTCAGTTGGCNGTAGCGGAATCGCCCGCGGTCGCTCTGAGGAGCAAGAGAGGCGCGGTCCTCGAGCCCAACGCCATGGAGCATTTTCAGCGGATGTCCGAGCGGCGGGTCGGTACCGACTGAGCTCAGCGACCTTCTACACCAATGTCAGCCCGTTTGATGAAAGACCGGCCGGGTGTCGATCAGTTCGCCGTCCTTCATGACCAGCAGATCGCCAAATTGAAGCATCACCAATTCGCTCTGGGTCGGCCGTAGCAAGACGTAGTCATCAACGGCTAGATCCACTCGCTCGGAAGTAGTAATCGGTTGTTGGTTTGTACTGCGGTACATCGACTCCGGAATGCCGGGTGAGCAAATGATTCTTCGGAATTGGCCAGACCTTGATCTATTTTGGAATTGTTTTAATTAGGAACTCGATCAGCTACTTTCCTCGGAAATAGGCAAATGTCTTTGGCCACTCTTCTTCCCAGTCGACTAAGGTTCCAGCTACGTCTGCATCGTGGATCATCGATAACGCGCGCCGTAATATTCGAGTTTGCAAGTCCAGGTCAGATGGACCGCCAAAGTTGTTCCCCATCGGGTAATTTACGAACAAACTGCGTGGTGGCCTCACCTGAGCGGTTAAGTCACGACCAGTAGATAGGCAAACGGTGGCGATACCCGCTTCCTCTGCAACTCTACATACCAAACCCACGGTTTGGTGGTCGAGAGGTCAAGCAGGGGCGGCGATAAGAATGTCTACGCCGTCTTCTTTTAGTTTTTCGACAAATGCGGGCGCGGATTCTTCAAGGACTTTGGTTCGGTTGTATATACGACCCATAAACCCGCTCCAGAAGCGAGCGGCGATTCCACCAATCGTTCCGTCTTGCGCGAGCTCCCGTAGTCGATCGATAGGAAAGACACAGTTTAGATCTGCTTCGGCATCTGTGTGATCGTAGTAACTGTCATTAATGTCGAAATCGCGTGAATCCGCATCGTTTTTTACGGTATCCAAGCGATGGTCGTTGCGGGCATTTGGGTCGAATCCTGGAAGCGANCAATGCGAGATGCCCCCCGAGGTCAATAGACTAACGGTACATTGATCTAGCGGTTTATCGAGCCTCACCAGGGGAGCTGTTTGGTTGACAGTCCACTGGTACGGAGGAAAGCCCAAGGAGCCGTAATGACTATTTAGTTCGTCGACATAATTNATGGGTTTCATAACTCTGTTCAGCGGTTCATCTGGAAAACATCACGTATACACATGCATGTATCGATTTTCAAATTAGAGTCTTTCTTTTTTGCAGTGTGCTCTGCGCATGCGCCGNCTACTTCCGACAAACCAGGCACCTCGGGCCTGACCGTCCCCGTCGAGTAGAAAGCACTACCCTGACTGACCTNCCGGTTACGGGCGAAAAATCTGAATCTTGATGGCCTTGCAGGNGTGATCGTTCATCGGCGAGATGTCGTCCGGGCAGACTGATATAACCGCCAGCACATCCATTTCCGCGCGAAATTCTATGTAATCACCTTCGACACTGCGAGGAGGTGCTATGTTGACCGAGCCGTCCCCCTTTGGATCGATATAGACATTAGCAAAGGCGTTGAAAACACTGGGACTGTATATATCTTCAAGTTCCAGACCAAACTCGCTGAGTGCGTCNGTAAAATTGTCGCTGCAGCTTCGGTGACCGGGCGCCCCCCAAATATCCATCATTGTTTTAGTGCAGTGAGGCCCCAGGAAATGATCGCCAACCGGATTATCGGTTACCGTAAGCATGATCCGTTCATAGGGGACCTTGGAGTAGAGCTCGGTGGCTCTGTAATGAGAACCAAGATGGTCGGGATGAAAGAAACTAAGACCGCCGGAAAACTCAGCCATAAACTGTTCTTTGAAGTTATGAGCATTTAAGAAAATGAGCCCGGCGACTTGTTTTCCTTCATGTTGTATGACTCGGAGCAATTGGCCTTGTTCAACCCGAAAAGCTTTCCCCGTGCACTTAGGTATGACAAGTTCGGTGATCGGTATTGCCGACATTGGTTTTACCTTGTTGACGACAGNAAAGTGGTTTCAGAGTCCAGCTTCACTGCGTGTCCCATCATCAGGTTCTAATATCTGCATTCTCAGGGCTTTGGCTTCAAAATTGTTACACGGACTGGATCCGTCCGGGCACACCGAGCAGACTGCAATGACGTCCATTTCCGCCAAGAAGTCTATGTATTCCCCCTTCTCTGCGAGAGGAGGAGCAAAGTTCATGGCACCGTCTTCAGTAATCCACGACTGCATCCACACGTTGAAGATCGTTTCGTCGTAGGTGTCTTCTTGTGCTAGGCCAATTTCGCGAAAGGCATCAGCAAAATTATCGCTGCAAGTTCGTGTATCTGCTGGTGCTCCCATGTGTTGGATTAGACGTTTCGAGCAGTGGCACATCATGAAATGCCCGGCCCGCTCTCCGCCCCTAGCTCCGTCGCCGACTTTATCGTCGACTACGCTCAGCATGACATTCTCATAAGGCGGCTTGGAATAGAGCTTACTGAGCCGATAGTACCCTCCGATCTTCTGGATACTGTTCAACATTGCAGAATATTCAGCCGCGAAATGTTCTTTGTAGTTGTGCGCATTCAAGAAAGTCAGATCTAAGACCTGTTTCCCCTCATGCTCCATCACACGAAACACTTGGCCTTTGTTGACTCGCAGCGTTTTGCCGCTGCATTTGGGAACGATTAGATCCTCGATGACTTTCCAGACCATGGCCTATTTCCTTACCAACTAATTCCTACGGCCAATCGAAAATCAACCTTGAAGGCGGACCGGGCGGCGCTTGCGACAAGTCGACGCCTAGAATTTCCCTAATACATTGCCTCTGCCAGACGGGAAGATCGTCGTTTGAGCGAGCGAATTCCTGAAGCATAGTGAACGGGTCATCGGCGTCGAAGACCAAAACCAGCAAGTCGCCTTGTTCGGTTTCCTGAACATGCCACGTCTCGCGAGAGATACCAAAACCTTTGAAAGTCTCATCGAGATCCGGATGATTTTTTGCGTCTGCTAGGTGCTGTTCTAACGCCTCGGTCTTGCCGGGCGGTATCGGAACTGCCATTGCCAGAACGGGCATGAGATTCTCCTTACTTATAGCGACGCATGGTGCTGCTTTAGCCGACCGGTGGACCGGCCTGGACTTGCTCAAGCACCTGCCTAAGAGTCCCGGGTTTGCCACAATCCAGCCATTCGAGCCACCACGTGGTGCCAGCGTCTCGATACGCTTGTAACTTATCCTTTGCCGTTTGATTGTCCAAACCCGNTGTGATTCCGGAGGCGATGANATCGAAGGGCTCATCTGTGTCNCGCAATTGGGATGTGAACTCAACCACCTCGCGAATCTGTTCTGGGCTTGGGCCCATCAGAACGCGCATGTCTGTGTCACCAATGTCTTGACTTTCTTCNAGAAACTCCGGCATCACATGGGGCATGATGCCGTCCCACTGTGCCGCCCTGCGTTGACCTGGCTTTGCCGGGAGCATAGCGGCGACCCAGACAGGAATGCGCGGACGTTGCACGGGGCGTGGAAGCAGGCGCGCGTTTGTTACCTGATATATCTCACCGTCGAAGTTGACCGCATCTCCGCGATGCAGTCCTTCCATAATGGCAAGTCCTTCGTCTGTTTTTTTTGCCAAGACCCGTTTGTCAGGATCTTCTCCGAAATTCGAAAATTCCTGATCCATCCCGCCTAGGCCAACCCCAATTCGCAGGCGACCCTTAGACAACTGATCCACGCTNGCGAACTCCTTGGCCAGTTTCCACGGACGACGCCGCGACACTGGCGTTACCATGGAGCCAATGATGACTTTATCGGTAACGGCAGCGATCGCGCCTAACATAACACTCGGATCAGCCAGAGCCAGGAATCCGTCGGGATCCAGTAACAAATGATCGCAGATAAAGAATCCGTCCCAGTCCGCCGCTTCCGCACTCTTGGCCAATTCCAATAGATTTTCTGGATCAGAATATTCGTGAATGGTTGGTGAGACCAATACGCCTTTTTTCATAATATCAATCTCGTATTTCTGAGATCCGAAAGCAGGTCTAATTGCCTAAACTCACGATATCGGTTGGGAATGCAGGGAAGATGTCGCAACCGTCTTCCGTGACATAGACATAGTCTTCACCGCCATAGACGTTAAATGGGGGTTGGAAGTTATCGCCAGTCTCAAACATCCAACACTCGACGGCCAGTACCATGCCTGGTTTCACCACGAATTTCTCGCCGAGCGCAATCGCTGGTGGCTCTTGACCGCAGAGTCCTACACCATGGCCACCTTGATCAAGCGAACAGTGCAGACCCCCTTCCGTTAACGTGTCGATGATCGCATCCATGATCTCGCCCGTTGTGATGCCGGGCTTGGTCACTTCTGCGGCAACTTGTCGGCCACGATCCATAATCTGAGTTTTATGCTGAGAAGCATCCGTTGGCGGACCGAGTTGAAAGGTACGACCCGAGCTTCCCCAATAGCCTTTGACTTCAGGCAGCGGCTCTAACACCAGGCGATCCCCGGGCATAAGAGGGATACCGTCATCCCATGCTGGGATATCTGCCATAAACACCTGGCGTCGACTTCCCATACATAGATTTGGTTTACAGTCGTCCGCGTATTCAAGGAGTTTCTTACGAATGTACAGACCGACGTCCTTCTCATCCCAACCCCACTCAAAATCGGCCACGAGNTCATGAAACGACTTGATAGAAGCCTCGCAGGCAAGTCTGATCGCGTCCACTTCCATATTCGACTTGATCATTCTGACATTCCAGATCTGGTCTGCGGCATAGACGAACTCGACATCCGGAAGTGACCCGCGAAACTCATCGATATCGTTGATGGGTCGCGGCACCGTCATGCCACCAGTGAGGCCCCCCTCGATGCCTACTCTGCCGGATGCGCTGCCCAGAAGTTCCTTTGTCAACCCGGCGACCAATTTTGGCAGCTCGCGAAGATGCGATGTGACGTGGGGTTCGTAATGACAGCGAATGTCTTTGATGAACGTATAACCTTCGACAACGCCCTGAAAAAAGTCCGGTACGACCATAACGGGCTCTTTGTCGACCGCGATCAGCAATACCGCCGGACATACGGTGATCGGTGGCCAATGGTTTGAGTAAAACCCTGTAAAGTACCGAATGTTCAGTTCATCCCACATCACTAATACGTCGATATTCGCATCAGCCATTTCTTCTTTTATGCGTTGAATACGGTGATCGTATTCAGGCCTTGGGAAATCCGCGTATGGAGGCTGATCGCACAATCGTTCTACTTTATTCAGCATGCTTAGCCCATTGTCTTGTCGTTGTCGTTGTTTCTGATTCTTCCTTCATGGATTTCCGCACATCGACTTTATAGTGNGCTGAAATTAGACCAATCCATCATGNCGNAGNTCCATAAANGCAAGTTGGAACGCATTGATGACTTCGTCAACGATTGCTTCCGAATGCGCCCATGAGAGNAAGGCCAGATGGATGCCTGGCACAATGACGTCNTGGCCGAGTAGGTGTAAATAGAATTCTCGCTCGACGATGCGCAGACTGCTATCAATGTCTCTGGAAGAGTTAATTTCATTTGAACTAAAGCCCAAAACAAACATGGACGCCGCGTTCATTAATTTGGCTGGTATGTTTTCCGATTTACAGAATTGATTAACGTCCTGGCTTAGCCTATCGCCCTGCTTTTTCAGATAGGGATATATGTCGTCCTTGTTTTCGTTCATATATTCGAGTGCCGCGAGGCCAGCGCCCATGGTGAGCGGATTGCCACTGAACGTTCCGCCGGTAAATATGAAAGGCGCATCATCGGCACCGGAGAATGTGTCCATGATGTCCTTCCTACCACCGACAGCACCAATGGGTAAGCCTCCCCCTATTGCTTTTCCGTACGTGACAAGGTCTGGCTCGATACCGTAGTACTCCTTACAACCACCGTAGGCGATACGGAACCCGGTAATCACCTCGTCAAACATCAACAACACGCCGCACTCTGTGCATACTTCTCTTAACTTATTGAAAAANTCCTGATTATCGAGTCTCGGATTTGAGCTTTGAACGGGTTCGATGACGACCANGGCCAATTCATCCTTGCGNTCTCGAATCAAATCAAAGGCGGTCTCATTGCGATACGGCAACATCAACATAAGGTCATCCGCAACCACGCTTGGAACGCCAGTGCCAAGTGTTGTTGGGCTAGGACGAGATCGATCGCTCTTCATGTCGGCTTTGACCAACGCATAATCATGTACGCCGTGGTAAGAACCATCGAAGAGTGCCACGACCTGTTTGCCAGAAAACGCCCTTGCAGCACGAAACGCGTACATGGTTGCCTCCGTGCCGGAATTACAAAACACCACTTGGTCTACGCAAGAGTCCGCCGCTTTAACGAGCGCCGATAATTGTTTTTGACCCGCGCTAGGAATACCAAAGTGCCAGCCCTTTTCAATTTGGCTTTGTAGGGCTCGTTCAACGACTTCCGGTTTATTGCCGAGGACATTAGGGCCAAACCCACCGGTCAAATCGATATATTGATTACCATCAATGTCGGTGAGATAGGGACCTTCCGCTGAATCAATGTATATCTGATGGGGCAAGTCAACGGTTTGAACAACTTCCTGCGCGAGGGACAGTTTTCCGTCGCGAGCAACCTTCTCCGATTCGCGCGTTCTCTCGACTAGTTTCTTGCGTACGGCCTGTGACTTCTCGCCTTGATTGATTTTTTCGTTAATTTCAACTTTATTCACGATTAAGCCTCCTTGATTAGTTATCCGTTATGCGCACTTATGCTCACATATCGTGATGACGAAGTGTTCGCTAGCTGTTAGTACTTCTCCCCGTCTTCCCTTGGCGTCATAAAAGTTGGCATACCGGGCGGCCGCAGCTCTTTTCTCGAAAGTATCTCGTCGAAATGCTCTCGAATAGTATCGTCCCAGGCCGGATGCGGGAGAATGTAAAACAAATTGTCCTTAATGGCATTGATCACTATGTCCGCGACTTCGCTCGGGTCCTTTCCATTTTTGAGCAACGCTGCGAACGGAGCAAATGCGTCGTCGTCAACGTCTGGCAAATCGGTCTTTTGCAGATTAACAGGTCGATTCCGCTCGGCATTGCCAATATTTGTATTAACGAAACCAGGGCACAAAACCGAGGAACCAATCTTTGAACCTCGAGCGACCAAATCCGCGTTTAGCGATTCGGCTAGCGCGCGTACAGCGTGCTTACTCACCCCGTAAGTACCAGAACCCCGCATTAGACCGGCTAAAGAAGCCGTCGTCACCACGTGCCCTTCTTCGCCGTGCTCTTGCATATGAGGTAGGAAGGTCTGGATGCCATAAAGAACCCCATAGAAATTGACTCCCAGGGTCCAGTTCCAGTCTGACTTCTCGACCTCCCAAATCGATCTGTTTCCCGAAAAAGCTCCGATTCCAGCGTTGTTGCATAAGATATGAATATTCCCGTACTGGTCGTGAGCTTTGGCGAAGAGTTCCTCGATGGACTCCTTCACCAAGACATCCGTCTGGATGCCAGTCACGCGATGTTGACGTTGCTCAAGCCGTTCCACCGCCTTTTCCAGCGCTTCCTCTTCCACATCGGCCATTACAACCTGCATATTCTCTTGCGCAAATCGCTCCGCTAAGCCGAAGCCGATACCACTTGCGGCCCCAGTCACTACCGCCGTCTTGCCTTCAAAATGCTTCACAAAATCACCCCATTAATTACTTGAGACCCTGCCGGCTACCAATCCACGTCCGTCGATCCTCCCCAAGAGACCGACGTCCTCCATATTAGCCGTCGTGATTTTTTACGGCCAGTCCATGCCGTGTCCTCGATGACTTTTCGTCGACCTCAGCTCGCCTTTCGGGTTTTACTTTCGATCTGCAAATTTAAAGAACAACACAAACAACAAATGTCACCACGGCGGCTACGCTCCCAAGAGGACTCCGCTGCGATCATCGAATTCCTTTGGGATTAGCAGGCGGCTCTTATTTCCCTCAGGACACGTTGTTTGGTTCCCAATCCGGCGACGTCTTTGGCCAGCCGGGCCAACCCGGACGTAGGGGGTCTGGCAGGGGCGGCGGATCGGGGAAACGACCGTCCGGCAAAGGCCATGCGATCGGCGTCACTGGCCCCCGAATCGGCGCACCGACCGGGACGCCCATGCGATCGACCGAAGGGTGTGTAGCGTCCCTGCGTGTGCAGCCGTCCGCAAAGAAGATTACGGTGTGGACGCGCCGGGTCCGATCGCTTTGGTTGGGGTGCGCGAGGTGAATCGTACGCCCGTGATGAAAAGCCACCGATCCGCGGGGCACGTTAATGAACTCAGGCGCGACGCCACGAGCCTCATCACCGTTTTCGAGGTCAAAGCCGCTTCCTGTGAAGATATTGGCAATTTTCGTGATATCGAATTTGTGCGAACCAGGCACGTAGCCCATCGCCCCCGTGGTTTCGGTCGAGCCGTCGAAAGGAATCCAAGCCGTGACCGTACGTGGCTCTTCGATCGCCCAATAGTCATGGTCAAGGTGCGGATCCGTTTCGCGCCCGTCCGACTCCTTGTACAGCGCTTGGTCGTGCCAGATACGGACAGCGTCCGCGCGTATAAGCGCCGCAGCCACCCCCCCGATCCTCGGATGGAATGTGAGCGGTCGTACGGTAGGCGCATCCTCCCAAAGGTTGATGCACTGGCGAAACGATTGCTCATAGCGGGATCGATCCTTGAGCTTGCGTTTGTCCCATCGCGTTCGTTTCGCAACGGCCTCGTCAACCGCCACGCCGTATCGGTCAAGTTCATCAATGGAGAGCATGTCGTCGATAACAACAAAGCCGCGATGCTCGAACGTTTGTAGGTGTTCTTGTGTGGGTGCCTTCGCCAAAGTCAATCCACTCATCGCAACCCTCTCGATCGATCAGTACCCCCGATACTAACAACTCTCGCTAACCGATCTGGCTAGAAACTCGACGACTTACTTACAAGCATATTGACGATCCAACCACGCGCCTACCGAAGTAACATAGGCCTTTCGCAGCATTCGAGGCAGCGGATGAATACAACGGACCAAGCCATCCAAGAAATTGAGGACGTTGGTTATACGATCATCCCAGAAATCATCTCGCCATCTCGCCTTCTCCAAGCGCAACAAGATGCGGAAAAACTGCTCCATACGATCCCGGCCGAGGGCTTGAACGGCACACGGATAGACGGGCGAATGTGCAAGGGTCTCTTCGCGAAAACTCGCGAGTTCGACGACATTGCCGCGAACACAACCGTCATGGCAATCGTCAACGGCATCCTGCACCCTCACGGGCGCTCAGCGTACTACAGCCCGAAACAAGGCGCCCAGCTCGGCACCGCCATGATCAAAGACGTTCAACCAGGCGAAGACATTCGCGCGTTGCATCGCGATGACAACTACCCGATCCCGCATCCGCATCCACCGCTTATCGTCAATTCTCTTCTAGCCCTTGATCCGTTCAACGATGAAACGGGCGGCACGTGGGTGGTCCCCGGCAGTCATACCTGGAGCGGCCAAGTATCAACTACCGCCGAGCACGTTACGGTCATCATGGAGCCTGGATCCATAGTGCTATTCAACGGCGCTCTTTGGCACGGGCACGGTCCCAATTACACGACGGACCAAGCGCGCCGAGCGCTTAACTTGCTCTACAACTGCTCTTGGCTAAGGCCCTGGGAGGGGGAGCACCTCGGTATCCCTGAAAACGAGTGGGACTCACTACCGCCAGCAGTGAAAGCCATTCTATAAAGAGCCGCTCGTTTAGTTAGGTTCACCTCGTTCTGAGATACGACATAATCCGCTCGTGGTTGTCGTACTTTTGATTGGTTTTACTCTTGGTTTTTTCGGCTCTGTTCCGTTGGCTGGTCCCATCGCGGTGTTGGTGTTTGCTTATGGCTTGGAAGGTCGATTTCGAACCGGAATCTTCTTGTCGCTGGGTGCGGCATTGGCTGAATCTATATACGCCTACGCAGCGTTTTGGGGCGTGGGCACGCTGCTTGGGCGCTACCCTTCCATCGTGTTGGCTTCTCATGCGGTGATCGGTACCTTGTTAATTGGTGTGGGTATCGTGCTGACTAGACGCGAATTGTCAGCGGGCCTAGAGAAAACATCCAAACCCCGCCACGCTCGGGCCTTGGCGTTGGGATTTGCCATCTCGATTTTTAACCCTACGTTGTTGGTTACGTGGTCTGCCGCGACGGCAGCGCTCTACGGTACGGGATTTATGAGCGAAGGAGCGGGGGCGTCTATACCTTTCGCAATCGGAGTGATTGGTGGAATCGTCGGCTGGTTTTCGCTGCTGTTGTTGCTCATCAGACGATATTCGGGCCGCTTTACTCGAAATTTTCTGGGTCGTGTCATCAACGCCATGGGGGTCGTTTTGATGTTGATCGGCGGTTGGTTTCTAGTCGAGCCGATTCGCGACCTATTCGTCCTCTAACCAACTTTTTCATCAACTCTACTCGGTAGCCGACATCGGCCTTATCTCGGCAACGAAGTCTTGCATGCCGCTCCACTCGCTCCAGTGGTCGCACATCTTGTCGACCGAGGTCTGATACGGGTCGTAATTAGCCGGATATTCGAGGAAATCTCCGTTCAATGCCCGGTCCGGGTGATCTGACACTCCCCAACCGATGCGCGGATCGCCTTCGTAAGGATTTTCGGGACGCAAACGTCGGATCCGAAAAAATACATTCATTCGTGGGTCGTCACTGAGATTTGGCGTCGCTGTGTGTGGTAAGGCGTGAAGCGCGAGAACGGCATCGCCTTCAGCCATGAGCGTCGGGGTCAATTCCGGCCATGGCCAATCCTCGCCCTCAAAACGTGTATCTGGATACGTGTCGACCATGGCTCGGGGCATCGTTCCGGCCACTGCACGATCATCATCGGCTGGGATCAGACGGGGCCAGCGCGGGCCACCACCACCAATAGGTCCTCCCTCGTCCCTCTGCCCACGAAAAAACGCTTCTACCGCTTCGTGTGCGCCTCGTCGAACCGAAAACTGACCCTTGCCGGGCCGAGTCTGATCATTCAGACAAATGCCAACCAATGCGGTGTAGCTACCGATCGCCACGGTACGTTCACGGTTCTGCCAAAGTGGTGCGTGCCCCGCAGGACCCATCGACTGAGGGTCACCGTCAGAGCCCCATGAGTGTAAGGACTGCCCCGATGCAAGAATCTCGCTTTGCGCCACCGGACAGAGTCCCGCCCAACCTCCATCGACGTGGGCGCCTGGTGCATAGACGTTGTTAACGTCGATCGGCGTTCGCACCACTGCGTCCGCATAATGGGGCATCGTCACTGCCACCTGGGCATTGATCGGCCGCGTGTGCGGCCCCATGGCTTCATCGAGTAGCGCTGCAAGAATCGAGTCGTTGTAGAGACCGTTGATCGCATCGTTGTCGCCATGAACGATCATTTGCGGATTTTCGTTGATGACGCGTTTGGCCCGTTCCCGTACGTCTCGGGACACAGCGTTTCTCAGGATCACGAAACCGTCGCGAACGAGTAGAGCTTTTTCTTCGTCGGATAAGTGGTCGGCGTGTGCCATGTTGTCCAGTGTGTTGGTTCGCTATTCGCGTGAAATAATATGTCGCCCGAGAACAAACGTTAAGTCACCACTTGCAAATAACAAGGGAACGGCACCATCACGGCATTTGATCAATCCGCGTTCGACGCGACATTTGAAGAGTCGATCTCCAAATTCCACGAGCTTTCCCGGAGCGAGGCGGAGCATTTCGTTGATAAAGGTTACGTCGTCGTTAAGGCCGCGTTTTCGACCGATATTGCAGAAAGTGTTCGCAAGCAGGCGTGGTTAGATCTCAAGACACGTCACCAAATAACTAAAGACGATCCCACCAGCTGGGATAGATCTTTTGTCGGCCCACACGGTATGCATGGCTATGTTCGTACCACCGGAAGTGACGCTCATTTTCAACTTGAAACCCAAGCACCTCGCGCGTTCCAGGCTCAGGCTGATGCCGTTGGTGGTCGCGTGCGTCTACCAAAAAATGGCGTCAATCTCGCGTGGAGCGATGGGGCCATAGCCAATCTCGGTACTGGTACCGGCTGGCATCCTCCGAAACCCCGACAGCCTGGCTGGCATAAAGACGGTTGGCACTTTCGCCATTTCCTGAACTCGCCCGAACAGGGTCTTCTTACGGTTCCCATATACAGCAACATTCTTCCGCAAAGCGGTGGTACGTTTATTGCGACCGATTCCATTGGCCCTGTTGCACGCCTTTTAGCAAAGCATCCCGAGGGTTTACACGCAGATAGCGTGCAGGGAAGCGGTTACGTTATTCCAAATCTCATCGAACAATGTTCTCGCTTCGAGGAGCTAACGGGCGAAGCCGGGGACATGGTGCTATTGCACCCATACGTCCTTCATCGGGTAAGTGAGAACACTTCTGATCGTCCACGTTTCATTGCCAATGCCGCGTTGGTATTGAACGACCCGATGCAATTCGATCGTGCGGTTGGTGACCCCTATTCGCTGGTCGAGCTCGCCGTACTGAGAGCACTACAAACCAACAGCTTGGAATTCAATACAACCCGACCTATGCAGGCTGTCGTTCCGGGCCCGTTTCGTAGTGAAGACGAACGTTCTAAACAGAATCGATTACTGAATCAGGAAATGCGCGCCATGGCTGCAACCGGTTTGATTACGTCGACATGGGGTGAATCGCTGGGATACGCCTCCAACCGACGTTAATTGCTTAGATAGGGCGCAACCAAGAACCCGTGTGCACGGGTCGTGGAAGATCTTCAGGGTCAGCGCGTCCGGGTGCGAAGACCCTGGCTAACGCGCAGCTCGAGTGTGTGGGCCGTCGCGGGCTGGGTGGCCAGGAATACCGCCGCGTCGGCTATGTCTTCCGCTTGAATTAGAGAATCGGGATCTTCGGTTGGAAATCCTTCGCTTCGCATCTGCGATACCGTCGCATCTGGCAAAATGACGTGCGACCGGATCCCTTGCATCAGGTATTCAGCAACGAGCGTCTTGGTAAATCCCATGACGCCATGCTTCGAGGCCGCGTACGCCGATCGATTGGGCGGACCCACAACGCCCGCGCCTGAAGATATATTGATGATGCAACCACTGCCCTGTTCGAGCATGGTGGGTAACGCGTATTTTGAGCAGAGAAACACGCCGCGCAAATTGACGTTCAGCACGTAGTCCCAATCCGCCGTGGGTAACTCGTGTACCGGCAATCGCGCAACAGCACCGGCATTGTTGACGAGAATATCGATCCGACCGAGCTCACCGACCGTGGTATCGATCAAGTCGCGTATCTGTTGCTCATCTGCTATGTCACATGGAACTGCAAGACCGTCTATCTCTTGCGCCACGGCATCGATTTCTTCTTTGCTGCGCGCTGCACAGACCACTTTCGCGCCGGCTGCCGCGAAGGCGACCGCGATTGCCTTACCTATCCCCCGCCCCGCACCGGTCACCACGGCGACTTTGTCATCAAGCTGCATGCCCATTTCTACCCGTACCACTACATGGCCCAACATAGCATGCTGAAACGTGTAGATGACCTCGCGAAGCTCGAATTAGACCGGCAACGCCGATTAATGCGCCGCGCACCGACTCCGTTCAAGCATGCCCTATAACTACAACCTCGAACGCGCGCTGACGACTAGAATAGCGAGCGCCAAGTACATACCACCACCCAATGCGATTCCCGCAGCATCAAAACCGAACGCGCCCAGTAACCACCATCCAAGCAACGGACCAGCAGCAGCCCCAAAGTCCATGCACGTGATGAAATCACGAAAAGGCCTCGAGCCCCGCTGGCTTACGGCACCCGTGACCCCTGCCTGCAAGGCAGTACCGGACGCAAAAAACAGGACGGTTGATACAGCTACCAGGTAGACGCTGTAAGCACTCGCAGCCAGCAGCAACGCCATGCCGCCGAATAAGGTAAACCCGACGACGGTCGCTCTAACGCCGAATCGATCCGATAGGCCTCCCAACCACGGCGCAGCCAGGGAATCGAGTACATAGCGCGCAGCAAGAACCGCGCCGGTTAGAGTCGCCGCCGATATCACTGAGGCCGTGGTCCCCAAACGATCCGCGAGAACAGCACCCAAGGTGGCCATCACAAGACCCGGGCCAACGGCACCCAGGATAAATCCGATAACAGCGTATATACGGACATCCGCACTCGTCACGAACGTTGCCGACGATTCGCTAACGAGCAAGGGACGATCTGGAAGCTTTGCGCGCATCGCGATAGGGATCGCAAGCAAGGATGCGCATGCGATAGCGGGCAATGCCGTCGAAAAACCCACCAGGTCGACCAAAAACGCACCTCCAAACAGCCCAGTCACGGAACCTAGCCGCGAAATTCCGTTGTACACGCCCATAGTCCTTCCCGAGACCTCAGCTGGCACGTCCCGCATCACTTCGAGCACGCCAATGTGACGAATGAAGGACCAAGCCAAACCCCAGATTAATCGGGCCGCCAAAAGTACCGTGAATAGGGAGGTAAAGACGTACATGGCGGTTGTGAGAGAGCCCAACAAGAGCGCGCAAGTGAACAAGAGATCGGATCGAAATCGCCCGGACATGCGGTGCGCAAAGTCGTTGGTTATGAGCCGAATCCAACGATTGATCGAGAGAATGAGACCGACTTCGATCGGTGCCAGACCCAGTTCTTCAAAGTAGACGGGCAAGACCGAATAGAGAACTTGGTCCCCCAGCAACGAAAACGCCGTCGCAACGCCGATGAAAACAACGGTTTTTGAAGGACGTCTTATGGGCATAGACGGTTTTTTATCTGAACGACCCTCATAAAAGCGGCGACCACCGGGAAGCGAGCTACGTCAATTCGGCTACAAATAACTATGAAGCGACCCGTTTTCCTTCTCGCAATAAGGGTATCGGCGCTTCCCAATCTCCTATCGGTAGAACATGCGACACCAATCCCGGACCCGTAGGAGACGCATCTTCGAGCCAAAGATGAATCGCGATCGCCGGGGGTTCGTGAACGATGTTGAGTACCCTGTCGGCCCCCATGTCGAGTCCAAACGGATAACAGGTGGTAGGCCCAGAGGAGGCAATCGTGCCACCAAAACTGGTCGTGATCGGACGGTGGATATGGCCCGCAAGTACACGAACCACTTGCGTGTGTTGTTTAAGGAGTTCGTCGAACTGTACCCCTCCACGCAGTAGTCCTTTCGCCGTGGTACCCGTCATGCCACTGTAAAACGGTGGGTGATGCAGAGCCACGATGGTCGGTTGATCACCAGCATCATCCAGACGGTCGCTCAACCAGTTGAGTCGGACCGGGCACAGCTCTCCCGGCGTCTCGTCCTCGATCACGGAATCGCAACAAATCAAACGCACGGGGAAGTCATCGATCACGTACTGCAAGAATTCGCCATCCGTCGGCAGCATCGTTGATCCAGAAAAAACTTGCCTGAGCGCACCTCGTTCATCGTGGTTCCCGGGAATAAGTGCGATGGGTACCAGCAACGGTTCGACGATTTCCCGAAAACGTTCGTAGCGCTCCACGTTACCGCGCGAGGCAATGTCGCCCGTATGGAGGACAAGATCCGGTAATGGATCCATCGCGTTGATCACGGCCACGGCCTTCTCTAACGCGGTATTCGTGTTAAAGCGCCCGTAGACGAGTGAATTCGACGCATCCACGTGGGTGTCAGAGATCTGCACTAGAATCATAGGGGGACTCCCTTTGTTGGGGTTAACAGTGCGCTCGGCTTGTTACTTTACTCTCCAAGATCTGACGCGACGGAGCAAGTGCCATGACCACAGGAAAGTGCTATTGCGGTGCCGTAACGTATCAAATCGAAGGCGCTATCGATTAGATCGTTCACTGTCACTGTCGCAATTGTCGGCGCGCCTCGGGAGCCGCGTTTTAAAGCGCCGGCTTTCTCGCGGCATCGCAATTTTCAATCACATCGGGCGAAGCGAGCGTTCGCGAATTCAATTTTCCCGAGAATCCCGACGGTGCTCGTTGCTTTTGCGGTACGTGCGGCGGCCGCTTGTATATCCGCCTACCGATGCCCGGGTTGATCAACATCGCCATCAACACGCTCGACCAAGAGCCCCCTACGGACATTGGGGTCCACATTAACGTCGAATCAAAAGCTCCATGGGACGAAATCCCCGAGGATCGTGACCAGCACGACGCGTTTCCACCCGACATGCTGACCCACCTGCGAGCGTTGATGCATACCGAGTAAGTCGCTACAACAGACCCTTGATGCCTATCCAAGGCCTAGTACGCGAGCCATTATTTCTCTAAGCTCATTTTTGACTTAGCGCTTCGGAGACCTACCGGATGGAAATAGACCTAAGCCCTGAAGATTTCGAGTTCCGACAAGAAGTCCGCGACTTTCTTAAGGAAAACACGGCCAAACCCGGCGCCGATTACTCGCAATGGCGAATGGATTATTTTAAGAAAGCGGCCGCAAAAGGCGGCTGGGACGTGCCCAAGTGGCCGGTCGAGTTTGGCGGGCCCGGCTGGTCGCCGACGCAGCA
>PBGU01000012.1 GCA_002719135.1 Gammaproteobacteria bacterium | reverse complement strand
TCAAGCGAATCCGGGGCCTTATATGCCAGGAACTGCTCGTAATACTCGGTCATACCCCAGGCATATCGGACTCGATCTTCATCATCGAGAAGCACGTCACCGGCGCCAGATGGCAATTGCGCAACACGTCGCATTGACGAATTAAAGGTATGGAGTTTGTAAACACCCGAACGCGCGCCGCTGAATGAGATCGTTCGAATCAGTATGTAATTCGGTTCGTCAGGAAGGGGATCGAGCATCCTCGCCCAGCCGCCAAAGCCGACCCCATTGTTAGGTGAACGGGACTTTCTCTTACCCGGCGGTAAACGGAACGTGAAAATGCGCCTCTCTTTTCTTCCGTTGACATTGACGGCGAATAGCTCGCCACCGGCAAAAGGTTGTTCGCGCATCGACGGGATAAACCGCTGAATCCCGACGACCAAGCGCTCGTTGCTCGACCAGTAATATTCCCCGACCTCTTCATCAGAGCCGGTAAAAAAGATCTGATTGACCGCGTCTTTTTTTGCGCGATCGTAAATAATGACGCGATTTCGCCCATCGACCTTGGTCATGAAAGCGAGGTACTCACCACCCGGTGATATACGTACTGAAAAAATCTCATCGAACTTACTGAAGTGCTCGATCGGTGGTAGCGAAGCCGCCGAAGCGACGCCAGAAAAGAATAAAAGGCCGCAGACAATCAACGGCCATCGGTGTTGCTCGTTACGCGATCTTCTATTCATAGCGTGAATATGCCTTCTTTCTTTAGTGAGATAGTACTTTGACCAGCAGTTTGCGTTAAGCCGTATGTTGGTCACACGCAAAAAAAAGGCGGGCTTACGCCCGCCTTAGTACCCCTAAACTACTCAGAACTAGAAGTTGTGGCTTACTCCCAACGTGAGATATCGACCCATGAAGTCGTAGGTGACATCAGCGGAGGAATAGAAACCGTTAAAGATCCGCGGCGGGTCCTCATCCAGGAGGTTGGATACCACCAGGCGTACCCGCGTCCCTTGACCCAAGTCATAACCACCGGAAAGCGTCAAGTAGCGAACCTGTTCGATGTTGCGACTGGCGACATCGGGACCACCGTTACAATAGTCATCTTCACACTCGCGGAAATCACTATAAGAATTCACCCGAATGCTTGCGTCGTACGCGCCTTTTGACCAATCAACATCCAATATCCATCGATCACTCAACGTGACGCCGCAATCATAGATATCAAGACAGGTTTGGACATTCGTCGAAACGCCGTCCGAACCAGGAGTCATGATATTAAACTCGTCGATTTGAGTGTAATCCCAACTGATCGCAAAGCTTCCAGCCTTTTCATGATCCCAGCGATAATCAATCTGAAAATCGATTCCGGAGGTTTCGACTTCACCAATGTTAGCCGTCGCGGCATAGACATTGGAGATTCGACCCACCGAGTTACGCTCAATCTTGTCGCAATACTGTCGGTTATTCGGATCGGCTTGATAACAACCACCGAGAATCGTTCCGACACCGATACTACCGATGGTGTTCGAGATCTCGTATTCCCAGCTATCAATGGTGATATCCAAGTTCTCGATGAAGTTAGGTCGAATCACAAAACCAAAGAGGAAAGCGTCCGACGTTTCTGCACCAAGATTTGGATTACCGCCGAGACGAGCCCGTAGCTGCGTGTCCGGATCCGTTGTTCCGCCGACAAAGCCGTCCGCGTCGCAGTTCGCCGTCACGTTGGCGTTTGTGCCGTATTGACCAACCACCGACGAACAGGGATCGACCGCTGCCGGAAAACTGTCAAATTGACCTGAGAATAGGGAGGCGATAGAGGGCGCGTTAAATGCTTCGGAAACCGTCGTCCGGAACGCGAGCCAATCGCGGAAATCCCAGCGAAACCCGTACTTACTGTTGCTCGTCCGACCAAAGTTACTGTAGCTGGAACCACGCACCGAGGCCTCAAGGTCCAGGACGCCTAAATTTTCGGTATCGAAAACCGGCGCGAGGAATTCAATGTACGCCTCGTCAACCTCATAGGAACCGCGCGTACTCTCACCTTTGTTTCCGGTGGTATCGCCCATTTCGGTGAGGGGATCCTCAACGTATGAGCCGCGCTCGTTCCGGTGTTCCCAACCCATTGCTACACCTAGGTTACCCGCGGGTAGCTCATAGATATTGTTGTTGGAAACGTTCACCTGAACAGTTTTCTGTTCTTGGGTCGTCTTGGCCGTGCCGGTATAAGAGATATAGTCAATTTGGTCCTGACTGATCGTTCCAGGTCCGCCAAATAGATTCAGCGGTACACAGGGGTCAGCGCACGTTCCACTCAGTGCTTCCAGAACCCGACTCCGGATGAACCGACCTTGGTTGGTGTCCGTACCGTCGGTACGACCGTAGTTGATGGACGCTTCGAGTGACCATCCGTTGATTTCATACTCAAGGCCACCCACTAACCGATAGGTACTAATATCCTGGAGGAAGTTTCGACTACCTGCTTCGACCATCCGCCGTCGCACGTCGATAAAGTCTCGTCCGAACGGGTTGTGTGCTTGGGCGGCCTCAATCGTCAGCCCTTCAGAGATGATGAAGAGAGGCGTCGGCGCAAGGAGCTGATCCGACTTACGATTAATGTAAGAGATTTCCATCGTCGCCGTTAGCGCGTCACGAATTTCGTAATGGCCCGTTGCAAAGACGTTGGTCCGCTCTTGAGGTGTGTAGATGTAATTCTCGGGCTGGTAGTTGTAGTACGAACCTTCACCCACATCCGAGTTACCCGAAAACGAAAACGAACTCCATACGGAACTGGGGTTGTTACCTCCGGGGCCCCACAAGTATGGGCCTGATGGATTTACTGCATCCCAAGCCTCGTTACCTGCAGCTCCGAGTCGATCAATGATCGTGCCTTCAGGCGTTGCCGAGGAACCCAAGCCCTCGAAATAACCATTGTTTTGATCCCAGTCATACCAACGATCTTGGGTCGACCAACCACGATTACCTGCCATGACGTCGTTCATTTCGTAATGGCCGATTGCAACAGTTACGTTGCCGCGGTCACTCGACGAACCCATGGTGAGATTGATGTCGCTGATTTGGCCATCGCTCTCAGCTGAAACACCGCTGTACCCAGCGAGTGAGACACCTTCGAAATCACGCCGTGTGATCACATTGACCACCCCGGCGATAGCGTCGGATCCGTAGATGGTGGAGGCACCATCGTTTAAGACCTCGATGCGCTCGATGGTGTTCGGCGCAATGGCGTTCAAGTCAACGGAGCCACCGGTGGAGTAGCCGACATGCCGTCGACCGTTGACCAACACCAGAGTACGGCTTGAGCCGAGGCCCCGCAGACTAATCTGCGTTGATCCGTTACCGCCGTTGTTATTTTGTGCGTTGAGACCACCAACGTTTTCCGGTAAATCTTGTAGAAAATCGCCAATGGACGTCTGCCCCAGCTTCTCGATTTCAAACCTATCGAGAATCTTAATTGGCGCAGTGCTCTCTGTATTACTTCGAGCAATTCGGGACCCGGTGACGATAACTTCTTCAATATCGGCATCGGNNTCGGACTCTTCCGAAANAACNGGATTCGTCCAAANAACGGCCAGCGCTCCCGCAAACACGGCCGNTCTNAAAGACCTAAATGAATTCATAGCCTCGTCTTCACCTGTACCTAGGGGNATTTCGGCGCGAACTATTGCAAATTTGTTACATCTCAGCAACAAAAAACGTGCTTTAGTCCAAATNTTCATCGCATATAAAATATGATNTTTATTTCCAAAAGGAATAANNAGTCACGTTNGCGTANCCNAAAAGCCAGATGAATGTTTCATTCATTCANTACAAACCAGTAAATACNGGCCTTCTGGGCTGTTTTTCCATGTCCACCGCGATTGGCGCGAGATAAAACGCTTTCTTTCACACGTATTCCCATTCTGGTCATTCCGCCCAAAGAACCAAAGAAATAACCAGGAAGGCNAGATACCCCGTGCCGGCAATTTTCCGATGTAATTAGTAGAATCGCGCCATAACGCTATGCAACACATCAACGGCACCGACACACCGCTCACAAGAGCACGGGCAATTGCGCCACGCATCGAAGATCTTGCGANGCAGATCGATGAGACCAGAGAACTACCCCGCGACATCGTTGATGCGATGGTGACCGCTGGTCTCTTTCGCCTACTCGTACCAACGTCCCTCGGTGGTGAAGAAATAAACATCCTTGACTACTTGGATGTTGTTGAAACAATCGCGTACGCGGACGGCAGTGCGGGTTGGTGCTTAAACCAGGGGGCTGTTTTCGCCACGACCAGCGGGAGGGCGCCCAGACACTTAGCCGAAGAAGTGTGGGGAGACCCAAAGACCGTAGTCGCTAACGGGCCTCCTCAAGGGCCGAAATCGTTGTCCGTCGATCAAGGCTTCCGGCTCACCGGCAAATGGGCGTTTTCAAGTGGATGTCGACACGCGAATTGGATAGCCGCTGTCTCCGGGGGATCAGGGCAACCACCTCGTTTACATCTCGTGACGCGCGAAGAGGTTGAATTCATTGATGTTTGGGATGTTCAAGGCTTGCGCGGAACGGGTAGCTTTAGTTTCACCGCCAACGATTTATTTGTCCCAGAATCACGAACTATGCTACTCGACGTCGAACCGCTGGAGGCCGGGCCTCTCTACGTTATTCCGCAACATCTTTTGTTCGCCTGCGGTTTCGGTTGTGTCGCGCTCGGTGTTGCGCGTGCGGGTCTTGACGCCACCATCGAACTTGCCTGCGATAAACGTCCACGATTCGACGGTAAGACGCTTGCCCACGACGCCGTCGTTCAGAGTCAGATCGGCAAAGCAGAAGCTACCTGGCGTGCCGCCAAGGCNCTTTTGTACGAATGCATGGGGACCGTCTGGGAGTCGGTCAAGTCAACGGGATCTATATCCGTTGAAGAACGTATTCATCTACGCATGGCCGGCACGCACGCGATTCGACAATCCGCCGACGTCGTCGACATNGCGTACAACTTGAGCGGCTCAAGCGCCATATTTGGCTCCACGAAAATCCAACGTCGATTCCAAGATGCTCACGTCATCACACAGCAAGTGCAAGGGCGCGAATCCCANTACCAGACCGTGGGCGAATATTTTCTCGGCCTCGACCCAACCGGGCCCGTGTTCTAGCTACCGATACTGAGTGCACAGTATTTTGTTTGAGTCCATGAATGCGTACGTCCGGGNCCGAACGCCTCNCTTTATCAGCTACCCCGTCAGGTGTTGTGTTTCGTTGAGGCTAACCAAGCTCCGCTCACCGGTTGACGCACACAAAAAGCGACTAACACTCGCGTAACGGACATCTGTAAAGAGCCGCGGCGGCATGTCGAGCACGTGCGATGCCCACATGTTCACCACGCCTCCGTGACAAAACACTGCAACCCGTTCGCCCGAATGACGTTCGATGATGGATTCGAGGCCTCGAACAACTGTGGCTTGGAACGCAAGCATATCGACNTCGTCACCATAGCCTCCGTCCACGAACGCTTTCCACGCTTCGTAGTCTTGAGCCTTCAACTCTTCCATTGGAATGTAAGTTGAACTGTCTCGATCGAACTCTGATACATCGTCCTCGATCACGATCTCCAATCCCGAACGCTGTGCAAAGGGCTCCGCCGTCTCACGTGCCCTTTGCAGTGGGCTCGAGTAAATGGCCTCTATCTTGATACCNACGAGCCAATCGGCCGCCTCGACCGCCTGCATCAATCCGATACGCGACAATGAAGGATCTGCAGCAACGCCATCTTTCGTTTCTACCCGCATCGGAAGACCGTGCCGTATTAGGACGACCTCCACTTCACAAAGTTCCTACGTCCGCGGTCAGCCAAGCCTCAAGCACGTCGTTGACGGCTTCAGGACATTCCTGAGCCATCCAATGCCCGCTATCGACGATGGCTTCCGTTAAGTTCGAACATTTCGCCCTCATCGGTCGACCTAAGGGCGAATTAACCGATTCACAAACTGCATCGTATCGAGCCGCTATGAAAAGAGCCGGCATGGCAAGCCGTCCCCGATCGAGCGCGGTGTTCGCGTATGTCGTATTCACTTCGTGATTCATGTAATAAGAATTCGCGCCGAAGAACCCCGATTCGCGAAGCGCTTCTGAATAGACAGACAAATCTTTGGCACTTATTACCCGAAGATCCAATGGCAAATCTGGCGCTTGCCCCGCGCCTCCAAACCAGCCACCCGAAGACCGGATCGAAGCAGTTAAGGCCGGCTTGCCAACCGTATCGGGATCACCAGCACGGAATAATGCCGTGAGCGTTTTTTCGACATCCGCCTCCATGGTTGATTGAGCCTGTTCGAAACATTCTTGGTAATAAAGCTGATAATCCCATTGTCCAACAGGATACTCGTCCATCGGGTACACGTTTCGATCGATGAGCTCAATGACCCGGCCGACGCCATACTCGAGAGTAGCGTAAGGGACACAAAGGCTCGCCACAGCCCGACAGCGATCTGGGTGATGACTCGCAATATTCCATACAGTCGGACTGCCCCAATCATGACCAACCCATATCGCCGTTTGTGAACCGAAGGTNCTGATAAGGGCAAGCAAGTCTTCAACCACTTTTGCTTGGGAATAATCTGCATGACTACCGTACTTTGAAGATCCCCCATAACCACGAAGATCCGGCGCAACAGCGTGGAATCCTAGCCGAGCCATAGCGGGCAACTGATGCCGCCAGCTGTACGACAGCTCCGGCCAACCGTGAACGAACATCATCAAAGGACCGTCTTTCGGACCGTCTTCTATATAGAACGTTGTGTGGCCGTCGGTTTCGACCATCCCATCTACCGGCATATCCAGATTCCTTGTCAATATGAAAGCGAAATCGGAAGCGACAATAGTGACAACGAAATCCTTGCCCGTTTGCGCCAATCTTCGCTCGCGTCCCAATGATAAGTTTTCTTCAAATGCTGCCTCGCCAACGCCTCGTTGCCACTGAGTCTGTACGCCTCGCCTAAATAGTAATTAATACGTGGCGCCCACGGCGCTAATCGATGGGCAACGAGCAGATAATTGATCGCGTCGCCTGGTTTGCCGGTGTGCACATACACAACGCCAAGTCCGAAAGCAGCGTCGACTCGTTCCGGATCCGACTTGAGCGCGGTTCGATATAGTTGGGCTGCGTCATCCCAGTTTCGTTTGCACAGCGCCGCAATATCTTCCATACAGCGCGACACAATTAACTCCGCCATACGAACGTTTGCACCTGGATCAGAAGCATCTAGTCGGAGAGCTTGCGCCGCTATTGTGTGTGCCTTTCCACGCAATCCACGCAGGGCTTGAGAGTAACTAACCAAGGTCGGCACGTGGTTGGGCGCATCCTCAAGAACGTCTTCTAGNAAACGTCCAGCCAGCAGAGGATTTCGCGCCATGACCACGCGGGCAAGGCTGAGGCGTGCCTCCAAAGGNTCTAGGCAATCAACATCTAACGGTTGACGGTCGCCCGGTTCAAAATCAACCGTNCNGATCGGAAGGTCCTTGCGCTGGAAATAACTGCGNANAGGAACGATCAAATCGTCTGAGTTATATCCTGTAAACACACTGATCGCTTCGGAAGAGGACATNCCGGCATCGATTGCCACCAACANGTCGTCAATGTGTTTTTCGATNGATTCCTTTTGTGTATTTTCTCCGTGGTAAAGAAAGTGCACTACTGCCCACGCCTTCTCATAGACACCCGGTAAAACATGCCGCGACCAATCAACCGTATATCTCTCATCAAGAATCTGACTCACGCGAGGTCGCCGATTGAGTATGCGACGGATACTTGGTGTAACAACGGGTTGGCCCACGAGAGCACGTGTTGGTGAGACAAATTGGGCCGTCGAAAGGTAAACGGCAAAGCCTTCCTCAAACCAGATAGGCAGGTTCAATGAGCTATACCTTCGCAACAGATAATGGGTGTATTCATGAAATGCGACTTGAAAGCGCCCTCGAGCCCCCTCGTCTGGACCAAATACAAGCAAGTGCTCTTGAAACGATGGCTTCATGAAACCCGCTATTCGGTTGTTGTCGAAAGTCTCTCGAAAGTCGTCTTTGTTTTTGAAAGCGAGGACGCGTAAGGGTCTGACTTGTTCTCGGTCAGTGTTCAAAAGTTGCTGCGCCATGCGGTGAAAGTCTTCCAGCGCTCTCGCCAGCTCTAGTCCATTGTTCGGTTCGATATCCGTTACAAGATCAAAATGAGGTGTCGTTATTCGGCACCATTGATGGTCCGCGATACTAACCGAGGCAAGGCACGGCAGGCACGCCGCGAACGCAAGGCAACGGTAGCATCGCCCCATGACGGTCCGTAAACTCACTCGAATGAAACAGATTGCATGCACTCTGCTCGCGCTGTTGCCAACCTTGGTAATGGGCGCGCCAACCTCAGTACCGTGGTTGCCTTTAGATTGCCATGCCGAAAAAACCGTAGGCTTGCACGATTACGTTGAGGCCCAAAGTCAGCCGGTCGAAATGTATGAGCCTTCAATCTTTTTCGCATCCCGTTTTACTTTGCGCGAAAACCGGACGTTCGCTACGTTTTTGGACCAAGAAAACGTTGCCCTTTTCGTAACAATGACGGACCAGCAATCCGGCGACGTGAGCGAATTTCAATGCGACACTGTACGCGGTACGGGAGACACGTTTGGTTACAGTTGTCGTAACTCCCCACCATCAGACATCCTTATGTTGAACCCAGAATCAATGCGCTTCACGCGTGGTGCGGTTGGAGGATGGACGTTCTATGCAGCGGGCGATGGCCACAATGGCACGTCGCTTTTTGTCGAGTACGGACGATGTCAACCGGCCGAAGACGTAACGACAAACGACCAAGAATTTTAGTCGTCTTCGACGATTGCCTCTTTTGCGTCTTCCAGCACAGCCATTACGACTTTATCGACGTCGACCAACGTGCTCTCATCCAGCACCTTTTCAGCCGTTACATTAATGACCTCAATTGCCGCGAGGCTTTCTTCGACGGATAGCCGATGCACTTTGACAACATCATCACCAAACGACATTGCGGCTAAGAAGCTTGCCGCCAGGAACAGAAAAATCTTCATCTTGTAGATTTCCGAAATGAGTGAGGTCACCGAATCACCAATTGAACCATCCAGCGCATAATTCTAACAAAAGTTCCGAAGGAAGATCCCGTAATTCGCGTAAACGCTTATAGACTACGCCAGGAAGAACAGCCGCTCCAGCACGATATCAGCACATCGACGACTTTCTGACATTGTCGTAGAGGTNNCAGCCTTTATGGGCATTCGTGGACTTTCNTGGGATAGGTGTATCTGGCCATTCTCGTGTAATTTCAACAANCCTCGCACCAGTTTNTTNGATCTCTTAGGTCGTTTGAGNGGCAACTCCATGACNCCCACGACCGCCCCGGCGGACAGCGCTTCGTACAACATGGATACGCTATCAGCCGTAACCCACACCTGAGTCGCCGTGGGTAATCTTGATTCAAGAAAATCGGGCGCTGCGTCCTGCCATCTCGTGAACATACCGTCGGTAAGCAAGCCCAACGTACTGCTCATGGAGGAGGGCGTCCGGCGAGAGTCACAGATTGTCCAATTAAGCTCTGGATTGGCCCGCATCACCGCTTCGACTTGACAAAATACCTCGTCATCACGCCATTCAAAGTGACGATTAACGCCCCCAAGTAAAATCAACCCAGCATTCGAGTCTTTCTCAGANTGGTGCGTCGGGCCGATTACGCCTAACGTTTCAATCACATTGTTAGCCCCTCGACGCCGGTCGTGATGTGGGGCAAATACCAAATCAAAGAGCCCAACAGGTAGGGAAGGACTCATGAGTAAAACCGTACGTCCACCACAGAATAACCGTGTCATCAGCATAGGCCAGTGCGTTGCGTGGCCCGCACCGACGATGAGATCAGGTCGACAGTGCGCGTGAGTACGTTTCTGAAGACGTGCCTTAATCTCGGCACCCCAAGTGTTTGACGTTCGAACGTCAAAGTCTCGAACATCCACCGATATTTTTTCCGCCAAAGCTTGAGTTAGCCCGAGCGTCTGCTTCTCATGCCCGAGCTTTCCGTCAACGAAACGCCAAACGTGAAGCGTCCCCTGGGTAGAATTCGTCGGCCTAGTTAATATCTCGGCCATCCACAAGTCACTTCATGTCCATCGGAAAGCCGTGTGCGATCGTGCCTTTCGAAATCGTCGTCCACGCGAATTAGGTGGCCGACCAATACATGCCGATCTACGCTGCCTATTCACCGGAACCGATGGTTTGATCCATACCGAGCGAGGGATTCTCCTCAGATGGTCGACCCACAATTTTCGCTGGGACCCCGGCGACCGTCACGTGCGGCGGCACATGATCGAGAACAACACTTCCCGCACCCACTTTCGCTCCCTCGCCGACCTCTATATTCCCAATCACTTTACATCCCGCTCCCAATAAGACCCCACGTCGAATCTTGGGGTGTCGATCACCTGCGTGTTTCCCCGTTCCGCCCAAAGTCACGGAATGCAGAATAGACACATCGTCTTCGATCACAGCGGTTTCGCCAACAACGATCCCCGTGGCGTGATCGAGCATCAGTCCTCGTCCGATCGTCGCTGCAGGATGGATGTCAACTCCCAAACCCACACTGATCTGACTTTGGAAAAATTGAGCCAGCGTATGTCTTCCATGCGTCCACAGCCAATGAGCGATTCGATAGGCCTGTAACGCGTGATAACCCTTGAAATAAAGAAACGGGGTAGATAAGTCCTCACACGCAGGGTCGCGTTGGTAGATCGCCACCACATCGATTTCGGCGGAAGCTAGGATGCCCACATCATCGTTCATCGCTTCTTCGATAACATCACGAATGAGCATGGTCGGAAGCATCGGATTATCGAGCTTACTCGCCAATCGAAAACTGAGTGCCGCTCGGAAACTTTTGTGATTCAGTACGGTTGCATGGAAATAGCTGCCGAGAATAGGCTCCTCGACTGCCTTGGCTTCAGCTTCCGACCGCATCACCTCCCATACACCTTCAACCAACGCTACGTCGTCTTTTGTCTTTTCGACCGAACCCGTCATGTTGAGAACCCTCCAAACCAGGTTGCTGTATGACCTGCGCGCAATTGCACATCCCAAAAGACACCAGCCTCGCCTAGCGTGAAGTGTCGTGAACTGGGTTTCAAGGCCCTTTGGATGAGCTCGCGTGCGTATAATCTCGTCCGCGGAGCATATTGATGAATACGAAATCCTTCAATCGCGTTGGTCTTGTTGGCAGGCAAGGCAATCCCCACGTACTTGATTCGCTGCAACGCGTTCGGACCCTGCTGGAGGAAATCGGGATCGAATATGTCGTTGAAAACGATACCGCTCGGATGCTCGAAGTGGACAATATCGCAACTGAGAATCGTGCCGATCTCGGTCGCGACTGCGATCTAATCGTCGTGGTTGGAGGAGACGGTAGTATCTTAGGCGTTGCGCGCGACCTCGCACATTCAGGTGTCCCTATTCTCGGCGTTAATCGTGGAGGATTAGGGTTTCTTGCAGACATTGCCCCAAATCAAATTGAACGTCAGGGGCGCGAAGTATTGTTGGGCCAATACCGCGTCGAAAAACATTTCTTGCTCGACATGATTGTCCGTAGCAACGGAAAAAGCGGGGGATCCAGCCCTGCACTTAATGACATCGTCGTCAATGCCGGCACGATGTCCCGCATGATGGATTTCAGTCTCTTTGTGGACGATGAATTCGTCTATGAACAACGTTCGGACGGCCTCATTATCGCAACTCCGACGGGTTCGACTGCTTATTCGTTGTCGGCAGGTGGGCCGATCATGCATCCAGGACTAGACGCAATCGTCGTAGTCCCAATGTTTCCGCACACGCTGACCTCAAGGCCATTGGTTGTCCGTGGCGATTCGAAAATCAGGGTTGAGTTGGGGAACGCGGCGGATACACCCATGGTGAGTGCGGATTCCCAAGTCGATTTCGTGCTTAAAGCGGGTGACCATGTCGAAATCGAAAAACATCCTCACCCCCTCAACCTGGCCTACCCAATCGGACATAGTTTCTTTGACGCGTGCCGCAGCAAACTCGACTGGGCAAGCCGACTTGGGGGCGGTCCTTAAGTTAGATCTTCAGGACGATCGATGTCCCGAAAAATCCCTTCGTCTCGAACCTCAACGTCGACGACATCACCGAGATAATCGTCGATTAAGGTCCGTGCACCACGGTCACCCTTGAGATCCATAAGAGGGCCGAATAATCGACTGTTGAATCCCACAGGATTACCTGCTCGTCCGCTTGAACTAGGACGCGCAATTACTGCCCCCGCATCCAGCGTACAGGCAATTTGAGAGATTGTGTCAGGCGAAACGTACGGCATGTCCGCGAGCCCAATGATGACCCAAGGCGCACTTCCTAAAGCTCTTATGCCCGCGGCAATGCTTCGAGAGATACCTACGTTTGCATCCCGCGCTACGACCCACCCGCAGGACCCATTTACTAGACCCTGGACACTCTCATCGCCGGGTTTCACTACAACAAGCACCCTCGGGCACACTCGTTCGTATAGAGCAACCACATAACTCAGCAACGGCTCTTCATTGAATATGAGCTTTCGTTTGTCTGATCCGAATCTTGTGGATCCACCTGCAGCTAGAAGAAGAGCCGCGCCGCGTGGCTCTGGTGCATCCGTCAACCGACAACAATTCCCGAGCGAGCTACTGCTGGCTCCGACTCATGCCCCACCGATCTCTCGAGAACCGAAACATCAGTTTTATCGGTCTCCCGTTGTTTTCGAATCGACGTAATCTCAGCCAATATCGAGAGTGCGATTTCGGGAGGCGTTTTACTCCCGATCGACAATCCTACGGGGGCGTGCAATCGTTCCAATTCGTGGGCACTTATATCAAGCGCTCGAAGTCGTTCCCGGCGACTATCCGATGTTCGCGAAGAACCCATTGCACCGACGTAAAATGCGCTAGTTTTTAGAGCCTCCATCAACCCCATATCGTCAATCCGAGGATCGTGCGTCAACGCTATTATCGCCGTGTGACAATCGTTCGCCGATTCTCTGATGGCGTCATCGGGCATATCACAAATCTTTTCGACACCCGCGACCGGGAAACCATCCAAAATCTCCTGTCGCGGATCACAGATCACAACGCGATAGTCGAGCGCCTGTGCCATTTCGGCCACATACTGCGAGACCATACCCGCTCCTATAAGAAACAGTTGGTAGCGCGGACCATACGTTTGCGCGAGTGTTTGGGCGGTTTCCTCGTAACGGAGTTCCTCAAACCGATCAACGTCCAANGTTGCAATCGAGCGATCGCGAAGGTCTACCGTCCGCTGGCAAAGACTGCGCGATTGAAGACGCCGCTTAATCTTCTCAAAATGAGGCAGCATTGAGACTTCCAACGCCTCGACGACAATGTCGAGGTGGCCACCACACGGCAGGCCAAGCTTTTCTGCTTCTTCTTCGTCATCACCGTATCGGAAAAACTGTGCACGTTCGTGAGCTAGCAGTCCGAGCGTCAGCTTCTCTAATAAGTCATCCTCAACGCACCCCCCGGAAAGCGATCCCACGATTTCGCCCTCGGTATTGCACGTGAGCAACGATCCCACTGGACGGGGCGATGACCCGTATGTCGCCACAACGGTCGCGAGCCAGCACGGTTTTCCTTCGGACAAACACTCCACAACGCGCGCGAGGACTTTTTCGTCAACTGCTTGCATTCAAGCGCATTCTCTTACCATGAAAAGCAAGTTTATCACCGATAATTGTTTACGAGCTGCCGTCTTGAGAGTGGAAGGCCATCTTCTCTAAATTTATGATTAATCTATGCAACTTATCAAACACCAATCACGCCAGGGTCTANGCCTCCAACGCGACGGAATCGCTAAATGACTACCGATTTAAACACCGTGCGACTAGAGGACTATCGTCCTTACCCCTTCGAACTGAAGTCAACCCATCTGACATTTGACATCGGTGCAGATCACACCGACGTCGAATCAACACTCACCTTCCGTCGAACGGACGACGAACGAAACGAATTGCGCCTTGACGGCATTGACCTGGAGCTGTTGAGCGTTGCCGTCGACAACCGTCTTTTAACCAGCAATGAATATTCAGTCGATGCAACGACGCTNTCGATCGTCGACCTACCAGNNCAATTCAANGTAACGATTCGAACAAGNATCCATCCGGAGACCAATACAGCGCTTGAAGGTTTGTATAGATCCGGCGATTTGTACTGCACTCAGTGCGAAGCCGAAGGATTCCGAAAAATCACGTACTACCCCGACAGACCCGATGTCCAATCCAAGTTTACAACCACGCTCATCGCCGACTCGGGTCGATTTGACGTCATGCTTGCCAACGGAAATCTTATCCGCGATGAAATAACCCCCGATGGCCGGAGAAACGTTACCTGGAGCGATCCTTTCAACAAGCCTAGCTATCTATTTGCGCTTGTGGCCGGCAACTTAGCTGTACTTGAGGACAACTTCACGACGATTTCAGGGCGAGAAGTCGCGCTCCGTATATATTCTGAATCGCACAACATAGCTGAGTGTAGACACGCCATGGAATCGCTCAAACGTGCGATGGCATGGGATGAAATCGCCTTCGGCCGAGAATACGACCTCGATACCTTCATGATCGTCGCGGTTGAAGATTTCAACATGGGAGCCATGGAAAATAAGGGCCTCAATGTCTTCAACACGAGTTGCGTTCTAGCTTCTCCAAACACGGCAACGGATGCCGCCTATCTGCGCGTCGAAGGCGTAGTCGCCCACGAGTACTTTCATAACTGGTCCGGTAATAGAGTCACCTGCCGAGACTGGTTCCAACTAAGTCTGAAAGAAGGTTTCACCGTTTTTCGAGACTCAGAATTTAGCGCGGCAATGAATTCCCGGGACGTTAAACGAATCGAGGATGTGGATGCTCTTCGTACCGTTCAATTCGCCGAGGATGCTAGTCCTTTGGCACATCCGGTGCGTCCAAGCTCCTACATCGAAATTTCAAACTTTTATACGACGACGATCTACGAGAAAGGCGCGGAAGTCGTGCGTATGTTATCGATCATGTTGGGACGGGATAAGTTTCGCGCCGCGACCGATCTTTATTTCGCCCGTCACGATGGAAGCGCGGCGACCACAGAAGACTTCGTCGTCGCAATGGAGGAAGTATCAGGACTTGACTTGAATCAATTTCGTAAATGGTACTCGCAAGCTGGAACACCTCTTGTCGAAGTGGAAGAAAGCCATCGCCAGAGCACCATCGAGCTGCATTTGAGACAGATCTGCGGTCCGAGCCCCAATCAACCAGCGAAGTCAGCCTTCCATATCCCCATCGCGATTGGACTGGTTTCAATCGATGGTAAAGACATTCTTGGTCAAGCCGGAGTGTCGAACGGATTCGACATTAAGGTTCAAACTAACATGAACTTCGAAAATCCGAACGGCGATGGGACGCTTACATTTCATTTCGACCGCGAGGAGGCAACCATCACCATAGAAGGTGCCCCGCCAAAAGCAGCGGTGAGTTTCTTACGCGGATTCTCTGCGCCGGTGAAGATCGACTTTCCCAGATCCGACGCCGATTCGCTGCACCTCGCCTCGAAGGACACGGATGGCTTTGTACGATGGGATGCAGCGCAAACAGTCCTTGGGTCCGTGATCGCTACACGAACATCTAACACCCAACTCGCCGAAGCATTGCTCAACACACTGTCCTATTCCGCAATGTCTGCTCCAGATGACGGTGAAGCCAAAGCACTATTGGCTTCCGCCATGACACTTCCTAGTACGATCTATGTACTCGATCAGAATCCAGGACGTGACGTCATCGAATTGGACGAAAGTCGTGATCTCGTACACGCCCAATTGGGTGCAGCGCTCGAAGACCGTTGGGATCAGATCGTTAATCAAAATCGCAACGATAGTCCCTATCAGGCTGATGCCACATCAATAGCTCGGCGCTCCCTACACCATCTCGCCATGGATTACTTGGGTGCCAGCGTACAGATAAGAGAACCGCAAACCGCATGGAACTTGTATTACGACCTGTACCAGCGATGCGACAACTTGACGGACCGTTTGTTCGCTTTCTCGCGTCTGCTACGACTCGAGGCTTCGTTCGCAGAAAAAAAAGCGCTATTGATACAAGACTTTTTTGATCGATTTCATACGAACCCGCTAGTCGTAGACAAATGGTTTTCGACTCAAGCCAGTTGCATGGTATCTGGGACCTTGTCGAGAATTATCGAACTCACAAACCACCCTGAATTTAACCTACACAACCCCAATAGAGCTCGGGCGTTGCTTGTAACCTTCGCGACGGCGAATCACCGCGAATTTCATCGACCGGATGGCAAAAGCTATACGTTCCTAGCGAACGAAATCCTAAAACTCGATTCGCTTAATCCACAGGTCGCGTCTCGAATTTGCGCGCCACTAACGCGTTGGCAAAGGTTTGACGTTGTCCGTCAGGAGCGGATGAAAGATACCCTCGAACGTATCCGCCAACACTGCCAATCAAAAGATCTTCTTGAGGTAACCCAAAAAGGGCTGGTCGCCTATTCTTGAGATTGAGAAAATCATGCGCCGGGAGGATGGGACACGTTCGTGGTTCGGCTTACGGCGTTCACAACGAGCTTGTCCATCAGATCCCCAAAGGACAATCCAGCGGCTCGGGCCGCATCCGGATATAAACTGGTCGGGGTCATTCCCGGCATTGTATTGACCTCAAGCAAAACGACTTCGTTTGTTGAGGAAACGAGGAAATCCGAACGAGAGAGATCGCGCAATCCCAAACATTCGTGTGCCTTAGTCGCATAGTTCGCTATGTCCTCGAGGACATGGTCCGGCAGCGTCGCGGGGATTTTATGGATACTTCTACCGACTTCGTAACGGTTGCGAAAGTCATACCACTCGCCATCCGGTAATTCGATTTCGACGACAGGAAACACAACCTTATTCTCTCCATCAAGATCAAGAACTCCGGCGGTAACCTCTTTTCCCTCAAAATAAGGTTCGACCAAGACTGTATCCCCGTAGCTTCGAGCATCTTTGATGGATTGGGACACATCACCACCATTGGGTAGCCGTGTCACACCAAGCGCAGATCCTTGCCGGAGCGGTTTGATCACTACACGTGGCCCAAAACGCTCTGAAATCGCAGCCGACGATTCGTGAACATCGACGACGGAAACCAATAAGTCGTCAAGCACAGGCAATCCCACCTCACGAAACAACGTTTTCGCCACGTACTTGTCCATCGCTAGGGCCGATCCCCGAACGTCGCTGCCAACGTATGGTAGACCTAACATTTCCAGATACCCCTGTACGGTACCGTCCTCACCCGGCGGGCCATGCAATACCGGGAACACGACATCCGGGCCAAATGCCGTAATGTTCTTGGTGATATTTTCGTCGAGCTCGATGAGTTCAACCAAGTGACGTTCACCGAGTCTGAGTAAAACCTCCTCTGCCGAAGAACGAGAGATCGCCGATTCGGCAGAATCGCCTCCCGCGAGAACTGCAACTTTCAAGCTCATGAAAAGTTCATCAAGTCTGCCCCGTCAAAAGCTTGCGTTAGATCATCGGCTGGCTCAAACCTGAATACGCGAGCAAAAAACGCGTACTCCGCTTCGATCACCCTCTCGATATTAGACCCCTTCCGAAATCCATGTCCTTCACCTTCGAATTTCATATACATGACGGCTAGGCCTTTGTCGCGTAACGCGCCGACCATAGTTTCAGCTTGATTAGGGGGTACAACCCGATCTTCAGTACCCTGAAAAAAAGCAACTGGACAATTAAATCGCTCGACCTCATGAAGGGGAGAACGTTCGTCCATAGCGTCTCCAATTAGCTTATCTAGGTATCGAGACTCGAATTTATGTGTGTCACGCGCTAGCGCTTTAAGGTCGCCAATACCGTAATGACTCGCCCCCACCTTAAAAATTGGGGATGTTACTAAGGCGCGCAGCGTCGTATACCCGCCTGCACTTCCACCACGAATAGCAACCCGCGAAGGATCAACGCGATCCGAAGAAATCAAGTGCGTGACCGCGGCAACACAATCGGCAACGTCGACGATGCCCCATCGACCGTCTAGTCTCTGCCGATACGCTCGACCGAATCCCGTCGACCCGCCGTAGTCGACGTCCACCACCGCCCAACCACGACTGGTGTAGTACTGGATTCGAAAATTCAGATCGCGGGAGGCATGGCCGGTAGGGCCGCCATGACTTATCACCAACAGCGGCGGTTTCTTCGTTACAGGACCAACGGCTAAAGGATGTCGGGGAGGGTAAAAATTAGCGAATGTCTCAAGCCCGTCGGGATTGTCGTACACAAGTTGTTCGGGAAACGAAAAGTAATCTCGATCAATATCGAGGGTTCCTTGGGTAGCAACTTTAATTATCTCCGTAGTTGTCAAATCCATTCTAACTACCGCGGTTAGGTCGTCGGGTTTACCGGCGACAAAAGCAATACCCGTCGCTGTTCGATTCAAACTAGCGTATGAACTAAACCGGTCTTCAAGCGGCGTAACCATTCCGGTATCAACGTCAACAAATATTAGAGCAGTCACTCCGTTATCGATTCTGTTCGTAACCAAAACGCGGTCTGAAATGGGAATATAGGTACGGATCCCAAAGGCCCATTGAGCGGCCCCGTACTCGGCAGCATCTTCGTTGAGACAATAAATACCAGACGAGTCATAGCTGTATAAGTTCCAGTAACCATTGGCATCGGACACAAAAACCAAGCGTTCGGGAGTTAACCATTCCGGTTGAAATACCGATTCAGCGACACCGCCAGCAACCAAAGTTTCGGTCACGATCCTTCCTGTCGTATCCAAAGTTGCGACAAAGAGCTCGTTGCCATCCCAAGGCATATTGGGGTGGTCCCATACAAGAAAAGCGAGGCGTTCAGCATCACTCGACAGACGAGGAGACGAGTAAAAATCGTGACCCGAATGAACTACATCGACTGCACCCGTCCGGCAATCTATCGCCACTAGTTGATTCACCGGTTCGGAACCAGCGTCATGTGTCTCACGAACACCGACCAGGTGTTCGCGTCGGCTATCCCACGTCATATCCGCATATCGGACGTTCTCGTTACCCGCAGTCAGCTGGGTGATCTCTGTCAAACCATCCAATAAAGAGCACCAATAGATGTTTTGATCGATCGCATTAACAAAAAAAACGCCATCGCCAGCGACACAGTATGCCCCGCCGCCGTACTCGTGAACGCGAGAACGCACACTATATGGCGTAGGCGTGAGATCTCGACGAGCGCCTCGTGTCTCCAGTACGAGAACGCTCCGTCCATTGTCGAAGGGACGTTGCTCGACCCAAAGGAGGCCGTGTTCGGAGTCTCGCAATTCAGAAAAATTAACTAATCCCGACGCGACTAACGTCGCCGTGATAGGAGATCGCCAGGCACCATAACTTTGTTCCGTTTGCGAATGGTCCATCGAGTCGCCTTAGCGTGTAAGCCGATTACGAGCATCAACACGAACCCAGCGTTCATGATCACGCCATCGACCATTGATGAATAGAAAATCTTTCGATTCACCTTCTAAAATGAATCCGCAACGCTGAACAAGATTCCTCGACGCGTAGTTATTTGGCTGGATATTCGCCTCGATTCGGTGCAAACCTAGTTCATCAAACGCGAACCGTAAAACCAGTTGGAGCGCTTCTGTCATGTACCCGACGCCTTGATGTGTCGCGGAAGAGTAATAGCCAATCGATGCGCTTAGAAAGGAACCCCGAACGATGTTATTGATATTGATAACACCCACGATTTCTTCGGTTTTAACGAGACATACCGCGAAACCTTCATGGTCGTCTCGATGACAACGGCGCAGGTAGGATTTGAACATGTTCGGCGTCAGCGGCGGTGAGATCCAAGGCTGATGAATTTCGGCACCAGCATTTGCGAGCGCTACGACTTCGCGCTTATCAGACGATCGGACATCCCGAATATAGATGCGTTTGTTACTCATGCTTAATTCAAAACTGCCCGGAACAAACTCTGCCGACACCCCGGATTGATTTATCGCAACGTCGGGTTCGACCGAACGGTTCGGATAGATTGCCCATCGGTCACTAATTCACCATGTTTCTTCAAGGTCGGAACGTTGATCGCCACAACCGTCAGCGCACCGTCCGCAACTTGCTGAGTACATTACACCGAAAAACGATTGTGTAGATATTACGTCGAGCATCGTTCGTTCACATAGGAAGCTCAATATCGAAGAATCGACACGCGTTCTCGACCGACGCATCGCGGATCTCGCTCTCGGGACAACGCCTAAATCGCGCCAATTCCGCGATAACGAATTTCAGATATGCCGGCTCGTTACGACGCGTACCTAGTACTTTCGACATAGTTCGAGAAAGAAGGTAGGGCGCATCGGTTTCAACAAGCAAGCGATCAATAGGGATCCTATGGGCTAATCGACGGAGCTCCTCGCCGCGCCGCTCATCGCAAATCCATCCGGTAACCCCTATGTAAAAATCTTCTTCTATATAGCCGTCAAGCTCATCGGCATTCCCGGTAAAGCAGTGCACGACACATTTGGTTGGAGCGTAACGCCGAAGCACCTCCAACACTTCACCGTCCGTGTCGCGATCATGGACGAAGACCGGCAGTTCAACCCGGGCCGCAAGATCAAGTTGCGCCTCGAATACGCGTCGCTGTGCATCGCGCCCCGAATAATCACGATAAAAATCAAGACCCATTTCTCCTACTGCTACGACATGAGGAGACGAAGTCAACTCTTCGAGTGTATCCAGCCAATCTGATTTAACGTCATCTGCGTCATGAGGGTGTATACCGACGGTTGCCGACAAGTACGCCCCATGTTTGGTAGCTAAAGCGATCGCGTCCTGACTTTCCTGGATGTTGGTACCGGTCACAACAATGTGTTGCACGCCCTCGCGCTTTGCTCGATTCAGTACTTCCCCTAAATCGTCAGTAAATACTGAATTCGTTAGGTTGGCCCCGATGTCAATCATGGAGCGAGGGAACCCGTCGTTCGTGTGCCGCAAGGACGGGCAAAGGATTGCCAAGTAGTTGTGAATAGACGTAACTACCCGCTAACACGTTCTTGACATAACTTTTTGTCTCTCGGAGCGGAATTTGTTCAATCCAAGCAACCGTCTCAATTCCAGAAAATTGTCGTAGCCATTCGTCGACTCGCGTCGGTCCCGCGTTGTACGCAGCCGCCGCGACTGCTCGGTTCGCGTCATATCGAGTCATCAACTCGGCAAGGTAATGCGCGCCCAAGCGAATATTGATCAACGGATCCATTAGAGCGTCCAAATCAGGTTGCTTTTCTCTAATTTTATTCGCGGTTGATCGCGCCGTTTTTGGCATCAATTGCATGATGCCTCTTGCTCCTTTCAGCGAAACCGCTGAAGCATCAAATACACTTTCTTGCCGTGAAATGGCGAAGAGAATCGGTAGCGGAATCGACGTTTCAAATGCGTGTCGACGGAAGGTATCTATGAATGGAATCGGAAACCGGACATCCAAGAAGTCATGCAATTCGGCACGGTTCGCCGCAACAACGGCTTGATCAAACCAGCCCATTTCGACGAGGTAAAAAACAAGTTCCGGCCGAAATTCTTCTGCGAGTCCGTCAAAGAGATACAGGTATTCCCGTCGAGCATTGGGCAAGTCGCCGACCGCGTAGAGTTCACTCATTCGACGAACACTCGGTAATGCCTTTAGTGTCTGAGCGTTCGCAGGGTCAATTGATAGCTGCTCTTGGTTCAAAGCTGGCTCCAAATTCATTAAGAGCGCGGCCAAGAAACCATAATAAGTTCGTTCGCTAGCAAGTTCTTTTAGAACATTTGCGCCTTCAGCATCACCCAAATCAATTAGAGCTTTGCCGTACCAGTATCTCCATTTAGGCGTGTCTCGGTACGACACCGGCATGGTGCGAATCCATTTCACGAGATCACGATAGTTCCTAGTACGTATCGCTTGGTCTGCTAACACCTCAAGAACCTCAGCAGAATATCGGGGCAGTTCAGGAGCAACATCATGCCCAAATTTTGACAGCTCAATGACTAGATTTTCTTCGATATATTGGCGTTGATAGTCAGCAAATCTAAATTGCGTTTGGTAACGCTGCCACATCGCCATCGCTTTGCCAGGATCCCGCCGTGCGTACCGCAACAGACCATGGACTATGGTTTGGCGGCCATATGGGTCATCTCGGAATTTATCGATATTTCGGATCGTGGAAGGGCTGACGTGGACGTCGTAATAGGTTTGAGCGGCCGACGACACCGAATCGGAAAAAAAGCGCAACAGGTACTTAGCAAGAGTGACAGAATTCGCCTCCAACGCGAGCTGAAGACGTTCCCAAGCAATTTCATCTGTGACCCCGCCATTATCAATCCAAGCCTTGAACAATGGATCACAAGGCTTGGGCTGAGACGTTCCCACTTTCCACAGCGTCGGAACCTTGGACAAAGCTTCTTTGCGCTGACCATCTCGGTATAACGCCCTGAGGTAGTAACACTGCGCCTCCGTGCCGCCAGACGGCTCGTAGTGCTCAAGGTAGCGCGACCAGCGACCTCGCTTCGCCTGAGTATCTAGCCAAAGGTGAAAAAAACGCCGTTCGATCGGCGTTTCTTCCCATTGTTCGCGAAGCTTTATTGCAGTCGAAATACCTAGGGAAGAAATGCGCCTCTTGGCCTCGAAAAAATCAAGGTATGGTTTGAGAACATAGTCCCCGAGCTCTTCGCGAAGGCGCCCAAATTCTCGAAGACGGCCTGTTTCGATAGCGAAGACTGCGCGCTTATACGCTCGTCGATCTTCATAAGTATCTCCCAAGACCGAGGGACAACCGACACAAAGGGAAAGTACTAGCCAAAGCCAGGTTCGCAGCACCACTAGAGCGATCAGTCGTGACGGGCGTCGTCACCGACGCGAACCGCAAGAACATCGCATGTCGCACCATGCAATACGCCGTTGGCCGTCGAACCTAACAGCAGCGCAAGACCGTGACGTCCGTGACTGCCAACAACGATGACGTCTACTCCCTCCTCGATTGCGATTCGATGTATTTCACTGTCAGGTCGGCCGAATACCAAATGTCGCTGTTGTTCCGGAATCCCAATTTCCGACGAAAACTCCGCCAAATGCGATTTCGCCTGTTCGTGAATCTGATCCTGCACTGACGATAGATCCATAGGAATATCGCCACCGTACGCAAGGCTCAGCGGTTCGATCACATGAATGATATGTAGCTCCGCGTCCGATCCACCAGCGATTGCCGTTGCCCGTTCGGCAACGTGCCTGCAATCTTCAGTAAGATCAACGGCAAGAAGGATTCGGGAATATGCGCCCATGTCACTTTCGCAGTCGCGATGCCGCGACCATACTCCACACATTTGCATGTCTCAATATCCAACTGAATGGTTATTTCAGTCTGAAACGGACGGCTTTTAGGTGGCCTGGGTCATCATCATTGGGGTACTGCTGGTCGCCATCGGACCAGTGCTTTACGTCATACCATCGAAACGGGATAAGCAATTAGCCGCTCTTAGAGCTCGCGCCCGTGTATCTGGCTTGGCAGTGGACATCAGCTACATACCTAATCTTAACGCAACAGGGAGCGACAAAGTCTCCGCGGGCGGGAAAAAACGCGACGCTAGGATCAAATGCACAACCTACACCTTGGTTCTCCCTAAACAGATGCAAGAAGCACCTGGTTGGCATCTTGCACGCTCTGAAACGGATAACGTTTTGATTGCCGGTTGGGGACGTATTGGCGCGGTCCACCACATATCTATTTCGGACAGCGGATACTGGAACACGGTCCGTACGATCGTTGAAGCGCTTCCTGGCGCATGCATCGCTGTCAGAGCGACACCATACGAAGTGAGCTGGCAAGGTCTCGAGCGCCTTGACGGGCAATCCATCGATCAGGTCGTCGTGGAAATTAAGGCTGGGCTCGAAAAAATCGCAAAATTGCATAGTCAAATCGATAAAGAACGCCAACTTCCACCTTCGAGAACGTAAATTTCGATGTGACGTCAGTTGACATGTACGGAGGCGGACACGTATATATGGCGCGCTTTTAGGGCCGTTAAATAGAAATATGACCCCAGCAAACCGCAACGCGACCGAGTAGAAGCACCATGGCTCGTTCTCTTGTTATCGTCGAATCACCCGGAAAAATCCGAACAATCAATCAGTATCTGGGTAAGGAGTTCGTGGTCAAATCGAGTGTTGGCCACGTCAGGGATTTACCCACACGGGGTAGGGGTAGCGATCCCAAACAAAGGGCAAAGCAAGCCGCAAAAACTCGTAAGCTATCACCAGCACAAAAACAGGCTCACCAGAAGAAACGAGCGCGATCCCAGCTTATCCGCCGCATGGGAGTTAATCCGGATCAGGGTTGGCGAGCAGACTACGAAGTTCTTCCTGGAAAAGAAAAAGTGGTTCAGGAACTAAAAGCGCTCGCTGAAAAATCTGACATCATCTATTTGGCGACCGATCTGGATCGGGAAGGCGAGGCGATCGCTTGGCACCTTCGCGAAGTCATCGGTGGCGATCCCGCTCGCTTTCGACGAGTCGTATTTAACGAGATTACTCGAAATGCGATCCAAGCGGCTTTTGAACATCCAGGCGAAATCGATGAAAACCAGGTCGAGGCTCAGCAAGCTCGCCGTTTCCTTGATCGCGTCGTCGGATTTGAAGTTTCCCCACTCTTGTGGTCAAAAGTTGCTCGCGGCCTCTCTGCTGGACGTGTCCAGTCGGTAGCCGTAAGGCTAATCGTTGAGCGAGAACGCGAAATCAGAGCCTTTGTTCCCGAAGAGTACTGGGAAGTATTCGCCGATCTCAAACCTTCCGGGGGCGATGAATTCAACCGATTCCAAGTCGTTCGAGAAACGAACGTCGCGTTTCGCCCGGACAATAATATTGATGCCGAGAAGGCGATTGAGGCCTTGGGCAAGCATCCATTTACAGTCGCTGACAAAGACGCCCGAGCAACCACCAGCCGGCCCAATGCGCCTTTCATTACATCTTCATTGCAGCAAGCAGCATCAACGCGCCTGAACTTTAGCGTCCGTAAGACAATGACGATGGCGCAACGACTGTATGAAGGCGGTTACATCACGTATATGCGAACGGACTCGACCAATGTCTCGGCAGAAGCGATCAAAGACGCACGAGATCATATCGTGGCGTCCTACGGACCACGATATCTGCCCGATCAACCGAATACTTATACCAGCAAAGCAGGGGCCCAAGAAGCTCACGAAGCCGTTCGCCCAACAAACGTTGACCTAACTCAAAGTGATCTCGAGAAGCAAGAACCTGACGCGCAGCGGCTCTACGAACTTATCCGGTCGCAGTTCGTGGCTAGCCAAATGACTCCGGCAGAGTACCTGAGCACAACTTATACCGTGCAAGCCGGACCGTTTGAATTGCGGGCTAGAGGTCGCATCCTGAAATTCGACGGATTCACTCGCGTCCTGCCAACAGCATCTAGAAAGGAAGACGAAATCGATCTTCCCGATCTTAAGGTCGGCGATGGGCTTGACTGCGCTGATACCGAAGCGGTGCAACACTTTACCAAACCGACGCCGCGATTCGGTGAGGCCAGCCTAGTGAAAGAACTAGAAAAACTCGGCATTGGTCGGCCGTCGACCTATGCGGCAATCATCTCCACCATTCAGGATCGTGGCTATGCGACCCTTAAAAGCCGTCGATTCCACTCAGAAAAGATCGGTGAGCTCGTCACCGATCGCTTAATCGAGAGCTTTGAAGAACTTCTCGACTACTCCTTCACCGCGAGCATGGAAGAACAACTCGACCAAATCGCCGCAGGCTCGACCGACTGGAAGAACGTCCTTGATACGTTTTATAAAGACTTCTCTGAGAAAATTGAGATTGCATCCAATCCTGACGGGGGCATGCGTCCGAATGCACCAACCGAGACGAATATCGAATGTGGCAAGTGCGGCCGACCGATGCAGGTCCGGACGGCAAGTACCGGTGTGTTTTTAGGATGTTCCGGATATTCGCTCAAACCGAAAGAACGNTGCACTTACACNCTTAATCTAACGCCCGGCGANGAANTAGTAGACATTGATGTTGATGAAGAAGGTGAGAGCAAANTTCTNCGCATGAAAAGCCGATGCGNNGAGTGNGCAACGGTCATGGACAGTTACCTGATCGACGAAAAGCGNCGCTTGCACCTATGCGGCAACANCCCCGATTGTTCNGGTTTCATNGTCGAGANTGGGGAATTTCGNNTAAAGGGCTANGAGGGACCCNTCCTCGATTGCGANAAGTGCGGCGCNGAAATGCAACTNAAAAGCGGTCGNTTCGGGAAGTATTTCGGCTGTACCANTGAGAAGTGCAGCAATACCCGCAAGTTGTTNAGAAANGGAGAGGCNGCCCCNCCCAAAGCCGACCCTATCTCNATGCCAGAGCTAAAATGTCGCAACGTTGANGACCACTACGTCCTNCGGGATGGGGCGGCAGGGATTTTCCTTGCTGCCAGTGCGTTTCCTAAACACCGGGAAACGCGTGCTCCGTTGATTTCAGAAATCCAAGCCCACGGTAACGAGCTTGACCCGAAATACCGATTCCTGTTGTCCGCGCCCGATACAGATCCNGACGGTAACGCGACCNTGGTCAAATATTCACGCAAGAATAAAGANCAGTTCNTCGCATCCGAANAAGACGGTAAAGCGACAGGATGGANGGCTCACTATCGCAACGGTCAATGGCANNACCAAGATAAGAAGNCTACGAAGAAACGCCCCAAAACNGCNGCGTAGANNAGTTCATATCGTTTCGCTNATACGTTCGNAAACCCGNCAAAGTNGGATTGCCCGGATCCACNATTANCTCCGTATCACACCCACACTNACGCCTTCGATNGNGCAGAACTGTCTNGTTAGNTCNANCTCGATCGGCTGATAGTCGTCATTCTCGGGCATCAACCACACGGNGCGTTTTGACTTTGTACGNCGNAGCCGTTTTACCGTCACNTCGTCGTCGATTCGAGCCACCACAATCTGACCGTCATGGGCTTCNGGGGTCTTNTGNACNGCTANTAAATCGTTATTCAAGATGCCNGCNTTAATCATNCTNTCGCCNCGTACCCGCANNAAAAAATCNGCGCGAGGACGAAATAANGATGCGGGAACNTCGCAAGTGTCCTCAATATTTTCTTCAGCGAGAATCGGATTACCCGCCGCAACGCGTCCAACAATCGGTAGTCCGTCGCTTTCGGGAAGCCTTATACCTCTGGAGGTGCCTGGGATCATCTCAATCGCGCCTTTACGAGCAAGAGCCTTCAAGTGTTCCTCGGCGGCATTTGGCGACTTAAATCCGAGCTCGCTTGCAATGTCGGCACGCGTTGGCGGATAACCGGTATCTGAAATGTGGGATCGGATAACGTCCAGAACTTCGACTTGTCGGCTGGTTAGCTTTTCCATAAGAGTCCTCTGCGTCTCCTAGGTATACATCGTGCGCACACCCAGTTACCTGTCCAAATATACAGTGCCTGTGATTATATACAGTATTGTTTATCTTTGGAAAGACGTTTCAGAATCTCTCCACATGTAAGAAAACGAAGATTTAGACGATCGACTTGGTCTAAATTGTTACTTGTAGCACTTTGCAAAAATTAACCGCCTACGGGGATCAAGATGATTGATACGTGGATTGATCGGGTCACCACAATTGAGGGCACCTTATGGCAGGTCCTCGGGATCGTATTACTGACCTTTGTTTTGGATGCCGTATTGCGCTTGATCTTTAATCGTATAGCACGAAGACTCGAAAACACTCGNAANTTGTGGGACGACGCGCTCCTGGAATCCGCGCGTAAACCCGTACGCTGGGGCNTTGTGCTGCTTGGCNTTCTNTGGGCNGCAGAGGTCGTGGGTGGCGACGAACCNTCTGACNTNTTCCAGTTNGTCGATCCAATTAGGNAAGTAGGCGTCATCGTGTTNCTCGCGTGGTTTGCNACGCGCATCGTGAGCAACATTCAAAACAGCATGCAAGATGCCCGATACCAGGACCATCCGTGGGATGCCTCCATCGCAAACGGCATTGGCAGATTAGTTAGAGTTTCCATCATCATCGCTACCGCCCTCGTCGTACTTCAATCCTTGGGGATCAGCGTCAGCGGCGTGTTAGCCTTTGGCGGCATTGGGGGACTGGCTATCGGCTTCGCGGCACAGGATCTCCTCGCAAATTACTTTGGTTTCTTAATGATCCTNTTTAANCANCCNTTCAANGAGGGCGACTGGATTAGTTCCCCTGANCGGGAAATTGAGGGTACCGTTGAAGAAATCATGGTCCTCACTACAAGAATTAGAACCTTCGATAAACGTCCGCTGCACATCCCAAATTCCGTTTTCACTAATCTNATCGTGGAAAACCCTNGCCAAATGGATAACCGACGGATCAAGGAGACAATCGGCGTACGTTACGACGACATCAACGTCTTACCNGGCATCCTTGAGGATATCCGTCATCTGCTCCNTAACCACGACGCCATCGACACGGACCAAACATTNATGGTGAATCTACTCTCNTTCGGTTCCTCGTCNGTTGATTTTTGGATCTACACGTTNACNAAAACAAANGGATGGACTGAATTTCACGAAATCAAAGANTCCATCCTCTTCGAGATCGCAAGTATCATCGAGCGGCATGGGGCNGAAATCGCGTTCCCAACACAAACACTTCACGTCGANGNATCCGAGTCGAACNTAGAACCGCGAGAACAACAGAGTTTGTCGTGACGNCNATACCCGAGGANTACGAGCTCTTGTTCGACGCAGCCACGGTTGAACACGCCGTCGACCAAATCGCTGTTCGAATCGCCCTGGAGCTTNCAGATGCGCTNCCTGTTTTCGTNTGCANCATGAATGGCGGTCTCCCGTTCATGTGGGATCTAACAAAAAGGTTGAACTTTCCNNTGGNAATGGATTTCTTGTACGCGACACGATACGGCGGNATGGANGGNGGAGANGTTCNGATTCATACGCGGCCTCGAACAAATTTACGAGATCGTAACGTCGTNNTNGTCGACGACGTNATCGATCANGGNGTAACCATGCANGCTNTNGTCAANGANTTTNAGGGAGNTGCCGCTGCAGTATGGACNGCGGTTTTGGTTGACAAGNCCGANCNGTCNNTTAGCGNNGATTGTCGGACNCTTGAACCAGACTTNGTCGCTCTAACAGCACCNACTCGGTTTCTGATCGGGCGNGGGATGGATTTAGACGGTTTATATCGAAACCTTCCCGGAATTTACGCGCGCGTCGNTTGATCGAATCNNTCANGTCGATCCATGAAACNAAGCGATCANAACGANACNCCCTTTTTAATCGGCGTTCTTGGTGGAACANTTACCACCGAGGANACCNANCNCANTNAAACCGCAGNTTCGNCGNCAACTCCCTTTGGCGAGCCCTCGGCAGCGCTGCAGAACTTNGACATNGGGNNGGCNAACGTGGCCTTCATGGCCCGGCANGGACNTCCGCATGCCATTGCGCCCCATGACATCAATTACCGCGCAAATCTTTGGNCCTTATACGAAGCCTCGGTTTCGGCCATCNTCGCGATNTATGCCGTTGGTGCTATNNGAAACGATCTCGNGATNGGNGACATNGTGATACCNGATCAGATCATCGACTANACCTGGGGGCGAGAAGGTTCCTTCANTGCGAAGTTNGGCCTNAANCACTTCGACTTCAGCGAACCNTTTAACNCCGTCGTTCGGCAGCACCTNNTATCCTCAGCAAAGGAATCCGGACATTCNGTTCATANCACNGCAACGTANGGCTGNACTCAAGGGCCTCGGCTNGAAACATCCGCAGAGATCGAGCGATTGAGAAGNGACGGTTGCGATCTCGTTGGAATGACNGCNATGCCCGAAGCGGCACTCGCNAGGGAACTNAATATCCCNTTTGGTGGGATNTGTTTAATCGTAAATGCCGCTGCAGGTCGTNGCGANGGACCAATCCGNCATCAAGAGATCNGCCTCNCTNTTNCNCNNAACTCCGCGAACCTCCTCGANATCGTCGGNCGCGCGGCCCGAGCGCTCNGAGANANCCTCNGCTAATTCCGTAACGTCAGCGGGCACGATCTTAACNANCATNCCGAGGACGGGGTGGTCAAGGTAATGAACCTCGCGACTACGCATTCGTCTGCTCTCTCGGAGCTCGATAAAACTATGTCTCTCTCCAATTAACGGTCCCAAGTCGTTCTTCCACAATTGGACATCAATATGCAAATATCGACCGCGGGTCACGGCTATCGTGCCTTCAACTTCATACAACCCACTGTCGTCCCGCTCTCCCAGTTGCAGTAATAGCGAAATTGCTGCGCCCCGATCAGGAACGGGCTGAAGCCACATACCGTGACCTACAATTTGGTATCCGCCCCTCCGCAAACGAGTCGCCGTTGATACGAAACCAAGTTTCTCGGTATGCCAGATAAAACTAGAAGACGCTAACCATCTACCCAGCTGAATTAAAGGACTTTCATGGCTATCCCGGGCAACCGTTGGTGGCCCTACATACAGCCCTCTGGTGGTGACAAAACCGTCAAGTTCAACGTCCGTCGACTGCAAGTTGTCTATTGTGACTGAAGTATCTTGTCCAACCGGTGAAGCGTTTCTTTTTGTTAAAGGAAATTGCCACAGCGTTCCCGTGTCGCTCGATCTCGCCTGAGCGTCTGTCATCCACCATCCTGCCGTCTCTTCCGACACGTAATCAAAAAGATTCGTGCTAGAGCCCACCCAGTCGGGTTGAATCGACAACAGGATTCGAGAATAGGTCCTGCGATCGTTAACGGCAATTTGTTCGACAAAAGGGTCGTCCTCCGGCTCGGATGATTGTGCTTGGGTGCTCGAGAAAATCATGGCCTCGACGCAATACCAATTATCTGCAAAAGGATCTATATCCGTTGCTGCCGTTGACGTCACCGACAGTCCGAACATCGATATCAGAAACAGTTTCCTCACGCACTCTTCTCGGGCGACAGGTCTTCCCGACGCAGGGTTTCTAAGAATTTTTCGACGAATCTAAATCTAGCCGCCTCGGTTTCTAAATCGCGATTTATCTTCAACCGATTGCCATCAATCAACTCATAAGTTTCTGGCGATTCCTGCACGAGTTTTATGAGCGCATGAGGATCGACGGAAGTGTCGTTTGCAAATTCAACTCGACCTTTGGCAGGTCCTAAATCAATTCGTTTGATGCCGAGCGCTAAGGCAGAAAGTTTGATTTGTGTTGAAAGAAACAGGTTCGCTAGCGCAACCGGCATATTGCCAAAACGATCCACCATTTCTATCTTCAACTCAATTAGTTCTCTATCCGTAACTGCACCCGCAATGCGCTTATAAAGAATCAAGCGCATATCAACATCTCGAACATACTCTTCCGGTATGAGAGCAAGTGCATGTAAATTCACCTCGTGGACGTCCGGGAGAGGCACATCCAAATGGGGGATTTTCCCCGCTCGAATAGCCGCCACAGCCCTTTCCAACATCTCCATGTACATTGTGTAACCGACGGTCTCAATCTGGCCTGATTGGTCATCACCTAATAGCTCGCCCGCGCCTCGAATTTCCAGATCGTACGTTGACAACGTGAAGCCAATCCCCAGCTCTCCAGAAGCCTCGATCGCGTCGAGCCTTTTCCTTGCATCACGAGACACGGCCTTCGGATGCGGTGTTAACAGGTATGCGTATGCTTGCCTAGTGGATCGACCCACGCGTCCCCGGAGCTGATGCAACTGCGCCAGGCCAAATTTGTCTGCACGCTCAATCACGATCGTGTTCGCATTAGGAACGTCAATGCCGTTCTCAATGATCGTACTGCAGACGAGAAGGTTACATCTGCGGTGGTAAAAGTCCGCCATCGCCTTTTCAAGCCGACGCTTCGGCATTTGTCCATGAGCCACTGCAATACGTGCCTCGGGGTATAGCTCCAACAGGTCTTCGGCTGCCTGTTCGATTGTCCTGACGTCGTTGTGTAAATAAAAAACCTGTCCGCCACGTGAGAGTTCGCGGTCTATGGCCTCGCGTATGAGCAGCTGGCTCTTCCTTATCACAAACGTCTTGATAGCTAGTCGTTTGGCCGGCGGCGTTGCAATGATGGACAGGTCACGCATACCACTGATGGCCATATTTAGGGTGCGTGGGATCGGTGTCGCCGTCAACGCGAGGACATCCGCCGACTCGCGCACACTTTTCAGGCGTTCCTTCTGCCGAACCCCGAATCTGTGCTCCTCGTCGATAATGATTAACCCAAGATCTTTGAAGTCAAAATCCGGCGTCAACAATCGATGAGTCCCAATGACGATATCCACCGTCCCTGCGGATAGTTTTTCCTTAAGGCGTTTTACCTCTCCATCTTGGCGCATTCGAGAAACGACTTCGATTTGATGTGGCCATTGAGAAAATCGATCGCAAAAAGTCTCGTAGTGTTGTTGCGCTAAGAGAGTCGTGGGAACTAATACCGCGACCTGTTTGCCGGCTTGAGATGCGATGTACGCAGCCCTCATGGCGACTTCCGTCTTGCCAAATCCAACGTCACCACAAATTAGACGATCCGCCGAACGAACTCGGGTTAGATCTTCAATCATTGCATCAACGGCGTTTCGTTGATCCAACGTCAGTTCAAAAGGAAACTCATTGCAAAACCTCTCGTAATCCGCATCCGGTCGCGGAAACGCGAAGCCCTCTGCAATTTCGCGACGCGCATATACATCTAGTAGCTCTGCCGCAACATCACGGACTTTCTCGGCAGCCCGCTGCTTCTCCTTCGCCCATTTGTCAGTACCCAGCGTATGAAGCGGAGCAGATTCGTGGTCCGCTCCGGCATATCGTGAAATTAAGTCTAGCGACGCGACAGGCACATATAACCGTGCGCGCTCGGCATACTCCAACGTCAAGAACTCCGCCGGATGTCCATCGATAACCAGTATCTCTAAACCTCTGTATCTCCCGATCCCGTGTTCAACGTGAACCACGGGAGTGCCGAGGCTTAGTTCCGTCAGGTTTCTTATAACCAATTCGGGATCAATCGGACGCCGCGAATTCTTGCTCCGACCTTCGAACTCGCGACCGAATATTTGAGCTTCACTAATCACGACGACGTCATCAAACGCAAAACCACGATCAATCGGTGCGATCACAAGCCCAGGAGAAGCCCCAGAATTCAACCAATGAGAGAAACTTTGAGTTTCGATCGCGACGATCGCACTACGACGTAAGAACTCATCCAGATGCGCGAGACGCCCCGCTGATTCGGCCGTGAACAACACACGGCTGGAAGTAGTCTCTATGTATCGACGCAGAGCCGCGCCGGGATTGCTACGCGTTAATTCCGCGCGAACATCGGGCCTTGAAAGAGCGCCAAGTGCAACCACGTGCCGTTTTTTCTTATGGGTGGGATCTAGTTGAATTACGCCATGCTGTTTCAGTAGTTTTGACACAGCCGACCATTGTTGAAAGAGCCTTGCGGGAGGAAGTATGGGTCGCTCTATGTCGTGGCGTAGGCTCTCATAGCGGGCATCCAGTTCTTTCCAAAAATGCTTTGCTGACTCTTCGGCTTTGTCGGAAACCACGAATGCACAATCCTCAGGGAGGTAATCAAATAGCGTTTCTGTACTGTCGAAAAAAAGAGGCAAGTAGTACTCAAGTCCTTGTGCCGCGACCCCGTCGGTGACCTCCTGGTATATCGGGCAGTGGCGAACATCCACATCAAAAACGTCGAGCCACTTTTCTCGAAAGCGAGCAATAGCGCTCTGATCGAGCGGAAACTCTTTGGCCGGCAATAATCTGACAACGTCGAGTGTCGCGATGGTTCGTTGCGAGTCTGGATCAAATTTCCGGATTCCGTCGATCAAATCGTCATCGAGATCGACACGGATCGGTCGATCACTACCCATAGGAAAGATATCCATAATCGATCCACGAACCGCAAATTCCCCACGCTCCATCACCAGTTCCACATGCCGGTAGCCCGTTTGTATCAGTCGTTGACGCTCTAGCTGGATGTCAAAATGCTGACCGGATTTAAAAAGAAACGATTGCGATCTAACGAACCGACTTGGTGGCATGCACTGCAACAAACTACGTACTGAAACCACTAACGCGCCCTTATTTGCACGAAGTAGTTCAAACGAAGTTGAAAGCCGTTCCGATATCAAATCATCGTGGGGAGAAAAAGCATCGTAAGGTAGAGTTTCCCACTCAGGAAAAGTAAGAACATCTGATTCTGGTTGGCCGAAGAACCGAAGCTCATTCGCCACTCGTTCAACTTCTTCCGATCCTGAGGCCACATAAACGAAAAACTGATCCGAGTTAGAAATTAGTCGCGCCAATAGACACGAGTCAGCACAGCCAGCGTCTCCCTGCCAGTTATGAACCAGGTGACGCGCCGGTACTCGCACTTGTTTAATGAGGCTCTCTAGTTCCATCGATATAACTTCGAGTGATATCTACATGCTCAGCGATTACATTCGATTCTTCTGGTAGCAAACCAAAAGAAAGACTAAAGTCCGCGTTTTGAAGAGGGGATTCTAACCTTCCTTTGCGGTTGCATAGTCCGCGCAGCCTGTATTCGAATGAAAGCCACCAACATTCTGGATCCCAACTACTTCCACAAGGTAGTCGACTGTCAGTGGGCCTGTCCCGCTCATACCCCGGTACCCGAATACATCCGGCTCATCGCCCAGCAACGCTATACCGAAGCTTACATGATCAATTGGGATTCGAACGTCTTCCCAGGGATACTGGGAAGAACGTGCGATCGGCCCTGCGAACCAGTATGTCGACGTGTTAGGACAGAGGAAAAACCTGTCGCAATATGCCGCCTAAAACGAGTTGCAGCAGATCACAAAGGTGACATAACTGCGTTCCTACCGAGGGTGCCGGTAGAGAAAAACGGCAAAAAGATTGCGCTGCTTGGAGCAGGCCCTGCGTCACTGGCGGTGGCCCGGGACATGCTACCGTTTGGGTACGAGATCGACATGTTCGATCGGGATTCGGCCGGCGGCGGAATGATGCGTAGTCAGATACCCGCTTTCAGACTACCAGCCGACGTTTTAGACGAAGAAGTCGATCTCATTCTTAACATGGGAGTAAACACCCACTTCGATTACGAGATAACAAGTATGCGAGCCATGCTCGACATGAATTATGACGCTTATTTTGTCGGTACTGGCGCACCCCGGGGACGCGATTTAGACATACCTGGTCGAACCGAGGTTGACGAGCACATCTCTATTGGCATCGATTGGTTATCCAGCGTCGCGTTCGGTCATACGACAAGTATTTCAGGAAAAGTTATCGTCATGGGAGGCGGTAACACGGCGATGGACTGTTGCCGAACGTCGGCTCGATTAGGCGCGGAATCGGTAACCGTCGTTGTCCGCAGCGCGTTCGAGGTGATGAAAGCCAGCGATTGGGAAAAAGAGGAAGCGATAAACGAAGACATCCCGATCATTAACAACAGGCCTCCGAAAGAGTTTATTCATGAAAACGGCAAGTTGAAGGGCGTATTGTTTGAATGTGTTACGCCCATCGAAGAGAACGGCCGTCTGAAGTACGTCCCCAGTGATGAACCCGATGTCTTTATAGAGGCCGACCATATCCTCATGGCGATTGGGCAAGAGAACCACTGCCCCTGGATTGAGCGTGACATCGGCATTGAATTCGACAAGTGGGATTGCCCCATACTCGACGACGACACGCTTCAATCGACCAACCCCGAAATATTTTTCGGAGGTGACTCGGCCTTGGGCCCCGAGAACATCATCTGGGCATCCGCTCACGCACACAAAGCCGCAATCTCCATGCACCTGTTTTGTCAGGGAAAAAACGTTAAAGAGGAGCGCCCACCGGAGGGCGTTAACCTGCTCAGCCAAAAAATGGGGATCCACGAATGGAGTTACGATGCCGAACACGACCCGTCAATCCGTCACATTGTTCCACACGCCCGTAAAGAAGCCTCTTTGAAGAACATAAAGGTGGAGGTCGAGTTAGGTTTCGACGAAAAACTCGGACTCGACGAGGCACAACGTTGCCTAAATTGCGATGTGCAAACCGTGTTCACCGACCAGCTTTGCATCGAGTGCGATGCTTGTGTGGATATATGCCCGATGGACTGCATTAGCTTCACCGAAAATGCCGAGGAAAGTTCGATGCGACCAGCGCTCATGGCTCCCGCAACAAATCTCGAGCAAGATCTCTATGTGTCGGGACATCTCGAAACGGGCCGCGTCATGGTTAAAGATGAAGACGTCTGTCTTCACTGTGGACTCTGCGCAGAGCGGTGTCCCACAAACGCCTGGGATATGCAAAAGTCTGTGATACATGTCCCACAAATGGGTTCATATGCGGAATGACAACGTATAACGATTTTGTTATCCGGTTCGCCAACGTAAACGGATCAGGCTCGGCAAGCGCAAACGGCATGTTTGCCAAAGCCCTCTTCCGGATGGGCATTCCCGTCGCCACCAGGAATATATTTCCATCAAACATCCAAGGCTTACCCACATGGTTCGAGGTGCGAGTTTCGGAAAAGGGGTATCTCGGGCGTCGGGAAGGGATCGACATCATGGTCGCCATGAATGCGGAAACGTACGAAGAAGACCTCGCATCCATTGTTCCAGGCGGATTTTTGTTGCACGACAACTCCCAAGGTGGAGATCGCCGCTTAAGCCGAAACGATATTAACGACTTGGGCATACCATTATCGAAGCTCGTCCAATCCGAATTTGAAGATCCCAAACAGCGCCAGCTCTTCAAGAATATTGTCTATCTCGGTGCCTTGTCTGCTCTGTTGAACATCGATTTCGAAATCATCACGGGAATGGTTTCTGCTCAGTACAAAGGTAAAGACGACCTAATTCAGCCAAATATTACGGCAATGGAAATTGGACGGAGCTACGCGCACGATTACATGGATTCGCCGTTACCAATCCAAGTCCGAGCATCTAAGGGGGTAGGGGATCGAATCTTAATTGATGGCAATGCCGCCGCAGCGCTTGGGGCGATCTACGGAGGCGCAACCATTTGTGCTTGGTATCCGATCACGCCGTCGACGTCGATGGCGGAAGCGTTTGAACAACACGCCTCCAGGCTCCGAGTGGATCCTGTCACCAATCGAAAGAATTACGCGGTGATCCAAGCCGAAGACGAACTGGCTGCGATGGGGATCGTTATCGGTGCAAATTGGAACGGTGCCCGGGCTTTCACAGCTACATCGGGCCCTGGCGTCTCACTCATGACGGAATTTCTCGGTCTTGCATATTTCGCGGAGATCCCCGCCGTTCTTTTCGATATCCAACGGGCAGGTCCTTCAACCGGAATGCCAACTCGAACGCAACAAGCGGACCTTCTATCCGCCGCGTATGCATCGCATGGAGATACTCGACACCCTCTGCTTTTTCCCGCGTCACCGAAAGAATGCTTTGATTTTGCTGCGTCATCCCTGGATCTAGCCGACCGACTACAGACCCCCATCATTGTGCTGAGCGATCTTGAACTCGGCATGAATGACAACTTGTCCGAACCTTTGACGTGGGACGATGAACGGTGCTACGACCGAGGGAAAGTACTAGACCACGAAAGTCTAGAAGAGATCAGTGAATTCGGACGTTATCTCGATATTGATGGCGACGGAATCGGTTACAGGACGCTTCCCGGAACTCATCCAACAAAAGGCGCTTTCTTTACACGTGGTACGTCTCGCGATGAGTACGCGGTCTATACGGAATCCCCGGAAGCCTACACCGCCAACATGGATCGTCTCCTAAAGAAGTGGGATACCGCAAAAACGATCGTACCATCACCCGAAATTGTTGATGGCGATGCACCAGCGGGAATTATCTACTACGGGACAACCGCAATGCCCATGGGGGAAGCACTAGATCGATTGAGCGACGATGGAATTCATCTAGACACGATGCGATTACGGGCATTTCCGTTCGGCGAAGCGGTCGAAGCTTTTATTGATCAACATGAAATTCTTTTCATTGCTGAACAAAATCGCGACGCCCAAATGCGTACGCTACTTGTCAACGAACTGGAAATCGATCCCACTCGATTTATATCCGTTCTCTATTACGGCGGCTTCTCAATCTCTGCGGATACGATACACGAACAGATTTTGGCGTATTACACGGACCACAACTTGCCACGATTGAAAGAGGTGCAATCATG
>PBGU01000011.1 GCA_002719135.1 Gammaproteobacteria bacterium | reverse complement strand
GCATTGAACTCCTACCGGCCAACTTTGCCGCCGAATATTGGGAGTGTGTTTTTGAAGAATTTCTTGCCGAATATCAAAACGCTCGGACACCCAACCCAGACATCCTCTGCAACCGAGAAATTAAGTTTGACCTTCTTATTCGCTACGCCCTTCAAATCGGTGCGGAGAAAGTGGCAACCGGCCACTACGCCCGTGTGACGCAGTGCGAGGGCTCTTACGCACTTCATAAGGCAAAGGATCTCAACAAAGACCAAACCTATTTCTTGCAGGGCATTCATAAGGATTGTCTCGCAAAGGTGTTGTTTCCTTTATCCCATCTGTACAAGAAAGACGTCCGCAACATAGCGAAAACCGCCGGGCTTAGTGTCCACGAAAAGAAAGACAGCACCGGTATTTGTTTCATCGGCGAACGGCGTTTTAAGGAGTTCCTAGGCCGTTACCTCAAATGCGAGCCCGGACCAATCGTTGACAGCCTTGGAAACGAAATCGGCCAACACGATGGACTGGCTTTTTTCACCCTTGGCCAACGTCAGGGACTCGGTATTGGTGGACGCCGAGGCGCAGACCCTGGTCCTTGGTACGTTATGGAAAAACTCCCCGTGAACAACACCCTCGTTGTCACACAATTGGATGCGGATCTCATGACCAATGGTCTTATCGCGACTAACGCCAACTGGCTCGTCGATTCGCCAGAAACCAACGCCAACTGCACAGCAAAAACACGTTACGGGCAGGCCGACCAAAGTTGCCGATTCCGCATCATTGGAACGCACGTCGAAGTCGCGTTCGACTTGCCACAACGCGCCGTCACTCCCGGTCAGTACATCGCGTTTTACAACGGGACTCAGTGTTTGGGAGGCGCGCAAATCGAGTCGACTATGGCAGGTACTAGCGCAGATGAATAAGATTCCCGCCAGTTTGTTTTGTCTAAATTACAAAATTACGGGACCAAGGTCGCGATGACACTCGAGTCACTGACGGCAATTTCGCCTCTCGATGGCCGCTACCGCGCGCGTACTGGCGATCTTTCGGACTTGGTCAGCGAGTTCGGACTGATCCGTTTGCGGGTCGAAGTCATGATCCGGTGGTTCATTCATCTTGCAAACGAGCCATCTATCGAAAACACGACCAAACTCGATCCAGCAACCGAGGATCAATGTCGCGACATATGGCGCCACTTCAATATCGATGATGCACGGACCGTTCAAGCCATCGAGTTAGAGATCAATCACGATGTCAAAGCGGTGGAATACTTTGTCAAGAACAAGTTGCAAGATCTGGGGTTAGAGGAATGTATCGAATTTGTGCACTTCGCTTGCACTTCCGAAGACGTCAACAATCTGGCATACGGTCTATTGCTGAGACGCAGTCGCCAAACGTGTTTGCTGCCCGCTATCGAAGGTGTGCTGCAAGCGATTGCTACCCTGGCCCAAGAATACGCCGAAATACCGATGCTTTCTCGAACACACGGCCAACCTGCATCACCGACAACGGTCGGCAAAGAATTGGCAAACTTTGTTGCTCGCATGGAAGTTTGCCTTAACGATTTTGAGAACTGCCCCATTTACGGCAAAATGAACGGCGCTGTAGGTAACTACAACGCCCACTTCATCGCGTACCCACACGTCAATTGGACCAGCTTGAGCGAGGATTTCGTCTCGTCGCTGGGACTCGCGTTTAACCCCATGACCACCCAAATCGAGCCCCACGATTACATGGCAAAGCTATTCCAAGAACTTCAAGCCATCAATCAGGTATTGCTGGATTTCAATCGGGACGTGTGGGGCTATATATCGATTGGTTACTTTAAGCAGCGCCTCATCGAAAACGAAGTAGGCAGTTCGACCATGCCCCACAAGGTGAATCCAATTGATTTCGAAAATGCAGAAGGTCAAATAGGGCTAGCAGGAGCGCTTCTCAACCATCTCGCTGCAAAATTGACCGTGTCTCGGTGGCAGCGTGACTTGTCTGATTCAACTGCCTTACGCAGCGTGGGAACAGCCTTCGCGCACTGCATGGTGGCTTATTCCAGCACCCTCCGCGGTATTCATAAACTCGATCTGAACAACAACGTCATCGCAAAAGACCTAGAAGTCTCTTGGGAAGTTCTTACTGAGGCTATACAAACGACGATGCGTAAACACGGAATTAAAGAGCCCTACGAGCGGCTAAAACAATGGACCCGAGGTCGCCATTTCGACGAGACCGTCTATCGGGATATTTTGAGCCGACTCGAATTGCCTGCCGAAGCATTGAAGGAGCTCGAAGCACTTACGCCAACAACATACATCGGCCTCGCATCAAGCCTCGCGCACCAGACCGCGTCGAGGATCATTAGTAGAAAATCTTCTAAGCCGGATGAAGATTGAACGTACGCGTCCACGAAGTCAGCTGGGAAAGCCATCAAACTGAGTTACGAGCCGTAAGGAACGCTGTATTCATCGAGGAACAGAATGTCCCGCGGGAACTCGAATGGGATGGCATGGACGAAACCAGCATCCACTTCATCGCACAAACGAGTGACGGCGACGTGATCGGAGCGGCTCGGCTTATGCCTTCGGGGCAGATCGGACGTATGGCGATCTTGATCCCCTACCGTGGTAATGGGATTGGACGACGAATGCTGGATATGGCAATCCGCAGCGCAAGTCGATCCGGCATGAAAGAGGTATTCTTGCACGCACAGTCTTATGCACTGGAGTTCTACCTAAAAGCAGGCTTTAGAATAGATGGGCTAGAGTTCGAAGAAGCGGGCATTCCACACCGCTCAATGACACGTTCTATCGAAGACCGTTAAAGGTCTATCAGATAACGTCCTTGGTCACCTTCACATGACATCTGACTATTTCAATTAACCGGTGCCTTCCGCGAGCCTCGCCAATATTGGGGTTCTGGCGATGCGGGCAATTCCGTATATCTCTAGCTCGGAACAACAAGGAGGCCCATAAATTCATCGACCGGCGTCGACTCCAGCGCGTCCTGATCCATACAGAGCGTCTCAATTTCGTTCGCGTGTGGCGCTGGAAAACGCGCGCTTAGGTTGCGCCGAAATTTATCCTCGAGCAATGGGATACCTTCCTTGCGACGGCGTCGATGACCTAGAGGGTATTCAACAGTCACTTTCTCGGTAGCAGTGCCGTCGCGAAAAAAAACTTGCACGGCGTTCGCGATCGAACGTTTCNCCGGTTGGTGGTATTCCTCACTAAACCGAACGTCCTCCTCTACCACCATCGACTCCCGTATCCGATCGAGTCGAGAATCTGACGCGACACTATCTTCATAATCCGCTGCCACCAAATCGCCTTTCAGAAGACCAACTGCCACCATGTACTGCAAACAATGATCCCGATCAGCTGGATTGTTCAGTGCCCCAGTTTTACTAATGATCCGGATGGCAGATTCGTGGGTTGTAAGCACAACCTTGTCGACTTCTTGAAGTCGTGGCAATACCTCTGGATGCAAAGCCACAGCAGCCTCCACCGCCGTCTGCGCGTGAAATTCTGCCGGGTAGGAGATCTTAAATAAGACATTCTCCATCACGTACGTGCCATAGGGTCGCTGAAATTGAAACGGCTTGCCCTGAAATGAAACGTCGTAAAANCCCCACGTCGGAGCACTGAGCGCGCTCGGGTAACCAATCTCGCCTTTGAGGACCAGCATCGCCAACCGCACCGCCCGACTGGTTGCGTCCCCCGCAGCCCACGACTTACGAGGCCCTGCGTTGGGAGCATGTCGATAGGTCCGTAGGCTAGAGCCATCAATAAATGCGTGAGAAAGTGCGTCGACAACTTGATCACGGGTCCCACCAAGCATCGCTGCGGCCACCGCCGTCGACGCGACACGGACCAGGAGGACGTGGTCGAGACCAACACGGTTGAAACTATTTTCAAGAGCCAAGCAACCCTGAATCTCGTGAGCTTTTATCATTGAATCGATGACGTCTTTCATCAGCAACGGCGCTCCACCTGACGCCAACGAATTTCGACTCACATAATCTGCAACCGACAAGATTGCACCGAGATTGTCCGACGGGTGTCCCCATTCCGCGGCTAACCAGGTGTCATTGAAGTCCAGCCAGCGAACCATGCACCCTATATCCCAAGCGGCCTTCACTGGATCGAGCTCAAACGAAGTTCCGGGAACGCGCACGCCGTTACGAACTTCCGTACCCGGGACCAATGGACCTAGATGTTTTAGACAATCTGGGAATGTCTGTGCAAGGAACCCGCATCCAAGGGTATCCATTAAACAGTTCCGCGCTGTTTCGCGAGCTTCGACGCTATCGATCACGTAATCCATTACGTAATCTGCAATATCAATCAACTCTCCATCGGGGTCGGGTCGGACGTTGACTTCAGAATTTACTCTCATACGACCAGTTACAACCTTCAGCGATTACTTATCGGCTCAAGCGTCCTTGGCTCGGGGCCAATGTAATCAGCACTGGGTCGAATGATTCGATTATTTGAACGTTGTTCCATGACATGAGCAGCCCACCCCGAGAGTCTCGAACAGACGAAAATTGGCGTAAATAATTTTGTCGGGATGCCCATGAAGTGGTACGCGGCCGCGTGAAAAAAATCGGCATTGGCGAATAGCTCTTTCTCATCCCACATCACTTTTTCCACAGCGCAGGAAACAGGGTAATAACGCTGGTCCCCAACGATGTCCGCGAGTTTCTCCGCCCAACCCTTAATCACTGTGTTTCTTGGATCAGACGTTCGATAAATCGCATGCCCAAAACCCATGATTACTTCTTTACGTTCGAGCATTTCTCGGACGCCCCGTTCAGCTTGTTCTGGCGTCTCGTATTGGTCAATCAGGGCCATCGCTGCCTCGTTCGCACCACCGTGGAGTGGGCCCCGCAGCGAACCGATAGCTCCAGTAATGCACGAGAACATATCCGATAACGTGGACGCACACACTCGGCCCGTGAACGTCGACGCATTAAATTCGTGCTCGGCGTACAGAATCAACGACACATCCATGACACGACAAAACGTTTCATTCGACGCATCCCCTAATAAGGTTTCGAGAAAATGCTCCGCAATCGAATCTGCATCCGTTTGCTCCTCAATTCGCACACCATCGTGGCTAAAGCGATACCAATAATTAATGATCGACGGCAGAGCGCCCAATAGCCGATCTGCGACTTCCTGTTGTTGATCAAAGTCGGTTTCGGGTTCGAGATTGCCTAGCATCGAACATCCCGTACGCATCACGTCCATGGGATGAGTGGTTGAGGGAATCCGTTCAAGAACCTCCTTTAGAGCCTCGGGTAATCCACGAAGCGACTTCAATTTTTTCCGGTAGGCATCAAGCGTCGTTTGATTCGGCAATTCGCCGTATAGAATCAAATAGGCGACCTCTTCGAACGTCGCATACTCGGCGAGTTCTGAGATATCGTAACCCCGGTAGGTCAAACCGGACCCTGTCTTTCCGACAGTACAGAGCGCCGTATCACCGGCTGACTGACCTCGCAAGCCGGCACCGCTAAGTTTCTTATCCACCATCGTCCGAGTCCTCCCTAAATAATTCGTCGAGCTTCTGCTCGAATGCGTGATAGCCCAGGAATTCGTATAGCTGATCCCGCGTCTGCATGGCTGCAACGACACCCCGTTGCGTCCCCTTGGTCCTTATTTCCTTATAAACGTTCAATGCCGCCAGGTTCATCGCACGAAACGCCGACAGCGGGTACAACACCATGTGCACTCCAACCCGACGAAGCTCGTCGACACTATATAGCGGTGTCGCGCCAAATTCTGTGAGGTTTGCGAGTATAGGAACGTCCACACTATCCACGATTTCCCCATACATCGAAATGTCCGTCATCGCCTCCGCGAAGATCGCATCGGCACCTGCTTCGACATACGCTTGCGTACGATCCAACACCGCGTTGAAACCGTCGACGGCAAGCGCGTCAGTACGCGCCATCAAAATAAACGACGGATCAGTTCTCGCATCAACGGCTGCCTTGATTCGGTCACACATTTCTTCCGCCGAAACGATCGCCTTATTGGGTCTGTGACCACAACGTTTCTGCGAAACCTGATCTTCAATGTGGACAGCTCCCACCGCCGCCTTTTCCATTTCCCGTATTGTCCGGGCGATACTGAAAGCGCCTCCCCAACCCGTGTCAATGTCGACGAGCAAAGGGGTGTCGGTTGCACCCGTTATGCGCAGCGCATCCGTGATCACGTCCTGCATCGCGGTGATCCCTAAATCGGGTAAAGCGTACGATGCAGCTGCAACACCTCCACCAGAAAGGTATAGGCAGCGAAAACCAACCTGCTCCGCCATCAAGGCCGCATAAGCATTGATTGCACCAACGATCTGCAATGGCTGTTCCTGGACCAGTGCCTCCCGAAATCTTTCGCCTGCAGTCGACACAGCCATGTTCTCCTCAGTCACTGAATTCGCTAAGCCTCTCTTTCAAACCAGCATAAGTCGACACAGTCTCAATCGTTGGAAAACGATCCGATATCGAAGCCGGTGCATTAAAGAAAAAACCTTTATTTGCCTGTTTCAGCATACCAACGTCGTTAAAGGAATCACCCGCAGCCATTACACGCAAATTCAGGGACTGCAACGAACGAACTGCTTGTGTTTTGGGGTCATCTTGACGCAATTGGTAACCAACAACACGATCTTCAACGACCTTCATTCGATGACACAGTAGAAAGGGGTTCCCTAATTTCGCCATCAAGGGCAACGCAAACTCATAAAAAGTATCGGAAAGAATCGCCAACTGGAAACAACTACGCATGTCGTCGAGGAAAGCAGCAGCATCTTCAAAGGGCTCGATCCCCTCAATAGCCTGGCAGATGGAGCTGTAACTAACGTCGTGACGTTCCAACACTGTCAATCGATGGGTCATCAATTCATCGTAATCGACGACGTCTCGTGTAGTGAGCCGTAACTCTTCGACACCGACTACATCGGCAATCACCTCCCAGATCTCCGGCACGAGAACACCTTCTAAGTCCAGACAAAGTACGTTCATTGGGCTCTCTCCGAGGGGCGCGTATCTTACGGGAGCACCCGCCTCAAGCCTAGTGGGCGAGTGTACATGCATGCGGAAACGGGCCAATGCGTTGTAAGCATATGACGAAGAATTATTTTTTCGGCTAACGGGTCGCTGCTACAGTCGCGTCTTCTCAATGTCGACTCGTTCACGCCTACCGAAACTCGATGGTATCGANCAACACTCAATTCAGAAAAGTCGATTCGGACGTTTCGCCCNTNGATGTACTTGCCGACGCATTTAATCGCTTCGAGCAAAGCNAGATCTCGATTTCCTTTAGTGGCGCCGAAGACGTTGTCCTCATTGAAATGGCGTATCAATTACTTGGAAATAAAGTGCCNGTTTTTAGCCTTGACACCGGAAGACTGCATCCCGAAACCTATCGTTACATCGACCAAGTTCGGAAACATTACGGTATTTCGATCGATATGTTGTCTCCAGACCCAACCAACCTAGAGCAACTCGTGAGGGAAAAAGGCCTCTTTAGTTTTTATCAAGACGGGCATCAAGAGTGTTGCGCCATTCGAAAAATACACCCATTAAAGAAAAAATTAAGCCACCTGGACGCATGGGTCACCGGACAGCGCCGCGATCAAAACGTCACAAGAACTGAACTTCCGCAGGAACAACAGGACCGTGCCTTCTCAACGCCGGATCACCCCATCGCAAAATTCAACCCGATAGCGTCGTGGNCNTCGGCCGATGTCTGGCGTTACATCCAAACGAACGGCGTTCCCTACAATCCACTGCACGATCAAGGGTTTGCGTCAATCGGTTGCGAACCGTGTACACGCTCCATCTCAAGGTTTCAGCCCGAACGAGCCGGGCGTTGGTGGTGGGAAGACGAGGAAGACAAAGAGTGCGGTCTGCACGCACAAAACGTTGATGCTCAACCTGTACGAGTCATCGAAAAACACACAAAGGCTTGACGTCGAGTTCAACCCGACGCCAGCGATTAAGAATTCCTACAGAACGTACTTGGGAAAGCAATCAACANAGAANCCCGACAAGAAGCAGAAGAAATCTTGGGTGCCAATCCGGATCTCTATCCAATCTGATCTGACTACAAATCACTTCACAGGAAGTGAAATGTGGCTGAACAGCTCCTCCCGCTCACTCCTGCTGCCGGTCGCAAAGGCCTCGTGCACCAGATCCGTCGTCAAATGAGGAGCAAACCGTTCGATAAAATCGAGCATAAACTTGCGCAAAAAAGTGCCTTTGCGGCATCCGATATGCGTGACGCTATTTGAAAACAGGTGACTTGCGTCCCGCGCCACCAGATCCGTATCGGTGACCGGGTCAAACGCCATCGACGCAATAATTCCAATACCAAATCCAAGGCGGACGTACGTTTTTATCACGTCGGTATCTGTCGCCGTAAAAACCACGTTGGGTACATGACCACCCGCTTCAAAGGCATCGTCGAGCCTGGATCTNCCGGTAAAGCCAAAGACATAGGTTACTAATGGCTGCNTCGCGACATCCTCTAGCGTCAACTCTTCTTTCTCAGCCAAAGGATGTCCCTTTGGGAGCACAATNGAGCGGTTCCATTTGTAGCACGGCATCATCACAAGATCCTTGAAATGCTCCATACCTTCAGTGGCAATGGCAAAATCGACCTCGCCGTTCGCGGCTAATTCCGCGATCTGGTCGGGGGTGCCTTGGTTCATTTGTAGAACAACGTNCGGATACTCTGCTCTAAACGACTGTATGACTTCCGGCAGCGCGTAGCGCGCCTGNGTGTGGGTAGTCGCGATCGAAAGGCTTCCTTGACGTTCGTCGCTAAACTCTTGCGCCACGCGCTTTACACTTTCGACGCGTTGAAGAATTTCTCCGGCCACCGAGACGATTTTTTGTCCCGCCGGCGTAATTCGGGTTAAGTGCTTACCGCTACGTTCGAAGACCTCGACACCCAATTCATCTTCGAGAAGGCGAATCTGCTTGCTGATCCCAGGCTGCGACGTATANAGACTTTGCGCAGTCGCAGACACATTGAGATTATGGTGCGCAACTTCCCAGATGTACCGGAATTGCTGGAGTTTCATCACCACCACCCTTATAACCAGAATGAACAGATACAATCATCTTTATTTCATATTGAAATATCAAGTGGTTTCGTTAGTTACCCCATGCGGTACATGACCCGAGGCCACAGCAGTACTCGCAAGTTCACAATTGCCTGCCTGGTCATCAAAAAACACATCGGCACCAAATGCCCGAAGAAACTCAGTTTTTTCGCGTCCGCCNAGAAATAAGCTTTCATCCAAACGAACGTCCCATGCGCGCAAGGTTTTGATGACGCGCTCATGAGCGGGGGCTGCGCGGGCGGTGACAAGCGCGGTTCGAATTGGACAAGCGGTCTCATCAAACTCGCACTGAAGCCGGTGGAGCCCTTTAAGGAACGGCTTAAAGGGACCGCCGTTAAGAGGTTCATCGGCAGCCAACGCTTCGCTATCCGAAAACGCATCGAGTCCACCATCCCNATAAATGCGCTCGGCCTCATCTGAAAACAACACNGCGTCCCCATCAAATGCTATCCGGAGATCCTCGTGGCTGGCGCTCGGCGAAACACCCCCCACGAGCGTCGCGGCCGCAAGGTGGTTATCAATCGCATCTCGAACGTCCTGCGGATGCGTCGAAAGGAACAGGTCGCAATTGAATGCTCGTACATATCGGTATGGGCTGAAGCCGCCGCTAAAAGCGGCACGAGTGATCTCTAACTCGTGGGACCGAATCGAATTGAATATACGGAGTCCCGTATCCGCCGAATTTCGAGAAAGAAGGATCACCTCGACACGGGGATATTCGGTTAAGTCATTAATATTTAATAGTTTTTTTACAAATTGATAGGCGTCGCCCGGATCCAGAACTCGATCCTCACGTTCGATTTGATAACGCCGATACGCTTCCAGGCCATGTTCTTCGAACACCAAGTTACTTTCATCTAGGTCGAAAAGCGCCCGGGAAGATATGGCAACGGTTAGAAACGATTCAGGCATCTAAGTCAGGAATTAAACCGCTTTCGAGACGATCGATCATATCTTTCAACTTTAGTTTTCGCTTCTTCAGCCGTTGAATCCTCATGGTGTTCGGATGATGAGTATCGATCAAGTAGTGGATTACGTCGTCGAGATCGCGATGCTCTGACTTAAGCTCTTCTAGCCAACGATTGGTCTCTTCCTCGTCCACTTGTAGCTATACGACTACGACCCGTTATGCGTTACGTGTCATCATAGACGAGTAACAGAAATCACTCGACACTTGTATTGCCCGGTATGGAAATCAATGCCAAAACCGCCATCAATCAAGACTTCCGTGAACACCTTTCTTCGCAGGGCCCAAGATCAGGCCATGACAAACACGACGTCGGCCCGTTTGGTCTTCGCCATGGATGCCACGGCGAGTCGCGAGCCGACGTGGGACTTAGCCACCAGTTTACATGCCGAACTTTTCAACATTGCGAGTGCAACTCGTCTTGACGTTCAGTTGGTTTATTACCGTGGTCTGGACGATTTTTATGTGTCCGGTTGGAACAAAGAACCGCGCACCCTCCTACACGAAATGCAGAACGTTCGTTGTCGGGGCGGTCGTACGCAAATCCTCAGGGTTCTCCAACATGCCCGTCGACAAATCTCCAATGAAAAAACAGAGGCCATTGTATTTGTGGGCGACTGCTGCGAGGAGTCACCCACTGAACTTTATGCCTGTGCGGGCGAGCTTGGTCTTTTCCGATTGCCTGTATTCGTCTTTCAAGAAGGACACGATCCTTACGCGAAACAGGTATTTCAACAGATCGCGAAACGCTCTCGCGGTGCATACGCTCGCTTTGCGCCCGGATCTGCAAAGGAACTGGCTGCCTTATTAGGGGCCGCGGTCGCATACGCGACCAAAGGAAAAGATGCGGTTTCCCAGCTCGCTACGGCAGAAGCCCGCCGTCTGCTTAAACAATTGCCCCCATGACTCTATTAGTAATTGCGGCCCTTCTCGCAACGATCGCATTCGTGTTTCTGATGCAGTCGTTATGGGCCGGTAAACAACCTAAGAACCTGTCGACTAAGATTCTAGCGTCCGCCGTCACCCTCTTAATTGCCCTAGGTATCCTCGCCGCTAGCGGTAGGATGCACTGGATCGCAGCGGTCGGCGCCGCGGTCCTTCCGTTTCTTCGTCGCGGTTTCTCTCTCCTCCGCTACCTGCCTTATCTTGCGCGTCTCATGTCCATGTGGCCGACCGCACACGCCAACCCCAATACATCTGGTTCGCAACAAACCGAAACAAGCACCCAGGAGCTTCGGATGCGTTTGGACCACGAATCTGGCGACATATACGGGGAGGTACTCGTAGGACGCCACGAGGGACGTGCGCTCTCAGACCTATCTCCGATCGAAATCAAAGAGCTCTACCTCGCTCTTAAGGAAACCGAGTCACGACGACTCATGGAAGCTTATGCCGATCGGTACCATCCAAAAATATTGGGCCCCAAGCCCGAGGATTCTAGCGCTGTCTCGCCGGAGATGACGCACGGGCGAGCGCTCAAAGTTCTTGGACTGTCCACTGGCGCGACCAAGGACGAGATTGTGGTAGCCCATCGACGCCTGATCCAACGCATGCACCCCGATCGTGGAGGTTCCAGTTTTCTTGCCGCCGAACTCAACGCCGCAAAGAAATTCTTGATGGAGGAATAATGTCGACGTCGCGTGGTATGCGCGCAACGTACGTTCAGCGACACCCATCGTTTTTAACGGCCGTCCGGACAGATGTCCGTGTAGAATTCTTCTTGTGCGCGATCCACTGATTCCTCTTGACCCGGAACTTCTTTCTGCCCTGAGCGAAGATCAAGTCGTTACCGCCAACGAGCGCCAAGTCCGCGAACTAAAGTACGCGTTCGACCATCACCAGAAGCAACTCGGGCTAGTGACTTGGCCGACGGCTAACGTCGTCTCCATAGACCATTGGCTTCAAAAAAACTACGCCTCGCTATATCGAGAAGATGAGTCCGATAGTGCGCTGACGGTCGTGTCGCCACAAAGCCTATTGCTAGCAGCAAAGCTGACCGCACCCGACAGCGACTTCGAAACCCACACATCGCTTTTTCTTGACGCATGGCACCACTATTGGCTTTGGCAAATCCAACCCACCGACCTGGACACCACGGACAACGGTAGACTGTTCCACCGTTGGATCAACAATCTATCCGAATTCCTGAAGCGTCGACACACCATCTCAGAGATCCAGTTGTACCCCTTGCTGGAAGACGCTGCGCAGGCGGGGAATTTTGTACCGACGACCGTACATTCGTTCGGACTGGATGACAGAGCGCCGGCGCAGGAAACACTGTTCAATGCCCTGTTCACGTCCGGATGCCGCGTGCAACACCACGCCAGCCGAGAAAATACGGAAGCTCAACCAGCGCTGACAAGTTTTGAAACATCGAACCAAGAACGTGCCGCGTATGCCGTGTGGTCAAGGGAAATTCTATCGGCTCAACCCAACGCTCGGATCGCCATCATCGTCGCAAACTTGACGCGCGAATACGCCGTCATCCGCCGGCAGTTCGAAGCCGTATTCCCAGATGTCGGTGAGCTGGTCCAAATCGTAAACATTGGAAGCGGCTTGCGATTAAGCGACGAACCGGTGTGTCGCGACGCTCTCGATTTGCTCCGATGGACTATTCAACCCTTGAGCTTCCTCCTCATAGAACAACTCCGACGCTCGGCGTACTTGCCATCAATCAACGCCACCGAAGGACTCGCCTCTTGGCTCCCCCACCGGCTCGATCTCCCGGACTTTGCGCACCGCGTAAAACTTCCCTGGAGCGAACGCATGCACGCTTTGCTCAAGACGCCTGCGTGGAGTTCACCAAGGACGTGGGCTGAGAAGGCACGAACTATCCTCGACATTGCGGGATGGCCCGGCGATGAACCCGACTCGAACGATTTTCAAGCCGCGCAAACACTGTCAGAGATCCTCGACACGTTGACATCGAGCACGCAGTTTGGCGAACTGTCCTGGTCGGAAGCTGTCCGATCTATTTGTTTCCTGTCAGATCATCAACGCTTTGCGGCGCAGTCGCCACCCGCTCATATCCAGGTGTTAAGCCAAGGAGAAGCTGACGGACTTAGATTCGATGCGCTATGGGTCGCCAACGCCAGCGATACGAACTGGCCGGGACCGTTCCGCCCCAACCCTTTTATCCCAATATCGACACAACGGGCCGCTGGGATACCCTCGGCATCGCATACTCAACNGCTTCGCAAAGCCCAAGAACGNACNCATTCGTGGCTNTCGTCCGCNNCTCAANTCGTATTTAGCTANGCGCGGGCCGATGGTGATTCCNTCTGTGCNCCTAGTNGNTTGCTCCCNNTTCTAACTGAATCCGCGTTAAGTCAGATCCTACGAACNCCGNCCCTCGCCGCCCANGGACACATCTGGGCCCNACCGCANTCGTNCCACGCCGTCGAAGTGCTACAAGACGANNNNGGATCNACCGTTCCNTCNGATCNNCTAACCTACGGTGGTAGTGCNGTNCTGCGTGACCAATCTCTATGTCCTTTTAAAGGTTGGGCNCGGCATCGACTCGAGCTGNCCGACCCACGCGTTCCACATCGATTTCCAGACGCTTTAGACCGNGGNTCCTTNATACACGACGTTTTACATGCNGCTCTNNACTCCTGCAANGNCCNAGAAGATGTCATCGAAATCGANCCNNCAAGGCTTNACGAAATCATTGANNGTGCGCTGACGAAATTTAGGCCAAATCTTTCGCAGGCNGTACTCNAACACGAACATCGNCGNNTCCNCGAAATTCTTACGCNNTGGTTAGATTTTGAGAAATCGAGATCGCCCTACCAAGTNGTCGCCGTNGANACCGACAAAAGCNTTCGGATCGGCCAGTTACAACTTGATCTTCGTCTAGATCGCATCGACCAAATGGAAGACGGTAGTCAACTCNTTATCGACTACAAAAGTGGCANCGCAANCACCNCAGGNTGGCGTCTACCACGNCTTTCGGANCCGCAACTCCCNCTGTACGCGTCNACCGTTGANAATGNCTCGGGCATCGCGCTNATGCAGATATCGGAAGAACGCTCNACCTTNATNGGTGTCGGAGAGCACGAAATCNACGGTTTATCGAATAGNCAGGATTTTGGTTTTGAAACCTTCAANGACCTGGCCAACGCNTGGAATAGTTNCCTNAAAGANACCGCAACATCGTTCGTCAATGGNTANGCCGCCGTCGANCCCATCGANAAAACGATTTGCCGCCGTTGTCATCTCCAAGGTCTGTGTCGGGTATTTGATGGCGACAATTAGTCACNATAACGATGACGNCGCGCGCGCNCNCGCTATCGATCCCGAGCGTTCGGTCATNGTCCAAGCCCCAGCCGGCTCNGGTAAAACGACCCTTNTAGTNNATCGTTACTTAAAACTGCTCGGACGAGTTGAAGAACCGGAACACGTTCTCGCNATCACTTTCACGCGTAAAGCCGCAGCCGANATGCGNCAACGAGTGATTGAACAANTANGNAGTANAACAGCNGCCGCCAANCCCGCACGCGTGCGNGCCNNTGAACGTGNCTGGCANCTCCTNGATAACCCNCAACGCNTNCGGATCCAGACNATNGATAGCTTTGCCCTNGGCATTCTTCAACAGCAGCCNTTTTCCNCCCGNTTCGGNCATNNNTATNGGTTNGCTGAAGATGCNCGTTGGCTTTACCNGGAAGCGGCCGATCGGTTACTCGAGAAAACAAACGATAAAGANCCTTTAANNGCNGACATTAGTCGCTTNGTTGCCCTNGTCGGGAANGACTTCGACCTNGCACGAAATCTAATCGCAGACATGCTAGGTCGACGAGATCAGTGGCTCGATCCCGTATCTAACGTGGCTCGAGAAANAATCACCAANGATCCGGGTCAATTCATTCANCTNATCGAGTCGGCAATCAAAAGCNTCGNAGATAGANCCACNAATATGCTTACCGCTTCCATTCCNCAATCATTGTTCGACGAGATCANAGAGCTNTGCGCTTTTTCCGCNTACAACCTNNAGCANCCTTTTTCNCANCTGTCAGATTTCCGCGACTGGCGTTTTTTTTCCCNTATNGCGACCACGANGAACCGNTCGTTTCGNCANCGCATCACNGTACGNGAAGGTTTNCCNGCCAAAGCACGATCCGAAAAAGCNCGGTTCACCGANGCAATGCGATCGTTNGCNAGCCTCGGNCTCACNAAAACGATCGCGAACCTTCAACACATCCCNGTCGAAAAAANNCCCGTAGAAGAACGNGAGAAACTCATCACTTTNTCNATCGTTCTTACCCTGGGNGCGGTCGAACTNATCGAAGTCTTCCGGCTTCACCAACTNNTCGACTTCTCTGAAATAACTATTTCNGCCNNGAACGCGCTATCCCGCGNCGAGACNCCNACCGATCTAGCNCTGATGCTCGACTACCGNANATCACACATCCTCGTCGACGAATTCCAAGATACCTCCCTAGCACAATACAAATTGCTTACGAGTCTGGTNCAAAGCTGGCAACCGGGTGATGGNAATACNTTNTTCGCNGTCGGNGATCCGATGCAATCGATCTATCGNTTCCGTGACGCCGACGTNGATCTTTATCAGACGNCGTTTAGCGANGGNTTGCCNTCNATCCCCTTAGACGCCGTNAAACTTACGAGCAACTTTCGTTCNGCTGCCTCGCTTGTNGNNTGGTCAAACNNNATATTCGGTACGCTTTTTNCGNCCCCCAACGACGCACTTACCGGTGCCGTNACATTTAACCCNGCGATTGCCGCNCGAAAAGAANCGGGGCNCATCCANGCATTTNCNGCCGACGATCCNGAGAAGNAAGCCNAAAGCNTNGCNGANCGCGTTGACGCGATCCGTTCGAATCACCCAAACGATACCATCGCCATCCTAGTACGCAGCCGCAACGTCCTCCCGTCAATTATCAACGCGCTGCAAGAATCTAAACTTCGTTGGCGCGGTATCGATCTCGAGCCATTAGCAAATGTACCCGTCGTCAGAGACCTCTATGCCATCACACTGGCATTAATGGACGAGCGTAATCGACTCGCCTGGTTATCGATTTTTCGATCGCCTTTGGTCGGAATCAGATTGCACGATCTAGAGGTCGTCGCACGCCACCAGTCCGTGGACAACATGATCGCGGACACAAAGCCAAGCCTCGACGCGCGCGCGCGATTGGACCTAGTTGCACAAGCGCTGGAAATCGCGACACTTGGTCATTCGATTCGATCCAGGGTCGAACGATTTTGGCTCGCCATGGGTGGCGCTGACGCCTACGCCGACGCAGACGCAGACGGAGCAGCGGCGTCCTTCGATTCCGCCGATCGCTATCTAGAAGCCCTGGAAAATCAACCGACCAATCGTATTTTTGCGGACCAATTGCTCGAGCAAACTCAACGATTATTTGCCTCGACATCGATTGATCCAGTGGACGTCGAGATCATGACCATTCATCGGGCCAAAGGTCTGGAGTTTAATCACATCATTATTCCAGGACTTGATAGAGGGACGCAGTCGAACATAAGGCCCATGCTGCTTTGGCGGCCCGAAGCTAATTCTTTGCTGATGGCGACGCGCGATGATTCGAAGACGAACTCCCTATACAACTGGCTGCGATACGAGGAAGCGGAAAAGGATTCACAAGAACTGAAACGCCTTTTGTACGTTGCAGCGACACGGGCAAAGGATTCGTTATCGCTATACGGCTGTCTAACCAAAGATTCCAATCCACCGCGCGGTTCCTTTTTGGCGTTATTAGAGCCCTTGATTTCTCTTCAACCCCTTGACCGAGCCACCCCAAGATCAACAGAAGCTACGCCCCCGTCTCGACCGCCGTTGAAACGGCTAAAATCCTNTTACACCTGGCNNGAACCNTTTGCACCNCCATTANCNCCTTCCTCTTTCCNNACGTNACCCTCNATAAACGTGTCTACNCCCATCGCCNATCGANAAGANGTCGCNCTCGGCAATGTTGTACACNANGANCTTCGGTTACTCGCCGGNTCGANCCNGGCCACCCCNNGCAATCTNGATCCCTGGCNNGAAAGANTGATTCATCTNGGGCTATACAAANCTGAAGTNGATTGGGTCATNNAACACGCGCANNAACAAATTNGTTCNGTTCTNGCNGACGACACNGGTNTATGGATCTTGAATNCCAACCANNTGGANAGCCNTNNCGAGTGGATGTTGACCACNTATCAAGANNCTCANTTTACGAATGTTGCGATTGATCGATCGTTCATCGACNNNAGTGGCNATCGGTGGCTAATCGACTACAAAACTGCTGTNCCCGACGTANCAATCGTTGTCTTCATCGAAAATCAAGTCGCCCGATACGCNAANCAGTTGCGCNGATACGCTCGNATANTCGAANCCNTGGATCAGCGAANCATTCGAAAGGCGNTNTACTTAACCGCTATACCACAACTGGTTGAAATCTCGGANNACGGCGATTAATNNNNCTATTGGTAGTANGCGTTGTCNGTCACCGTGTGNTCNGTCACATCNCGAANAGCGGCTAAGTCTGGNANCTGCTCCAGTAACGTNGTTTCCACGCCTTGTTTCAGNGTGATGTCGACNGCGGCGCATCCCTGGCATCCGCCACCGAATTCGAGAACGGCGGTATTATCTTCCACGATCTCCACNAGCGAGACGACGCCGCCATGGGCCGCCAATCCAGGATTGATCTCGTTGTACAGAACGTAATTAATCCGGTCTTCCAACGGCGAATCGGGACCCACGTTCGGAACCCTGGCNTTAGGCGCTTTGATGGTTAATTGCCCGCCCATGCGGTCTTCCTGAAAATCCACCGTNGCGTCCACAAGATACGGCTTACTTTTCTCTTCGAACCANGCCGTGAATCCTTCATATTCAATCGGCATATCATCCTCTTGTTCTTCACCAACGCGGCAATAAGCGATGCAGGTTTCNGCGTTNGNNGNCCCAGGCTGAGCGACGAAAACACGGATNCCGNAACTTTCGTCCTGCTTCGATAGCAGCTCGCNAAGGTATTTCTGTGCNGCCGAAGAAATTTCNACCATGCCGCNCAATCCCGACCAAAANACTCGGGTATAATAATCNAATCNGCCNCCACACTCTATATGACATCGNCTCACGCNTTCCGACCCAANANCTCAACCTAGGTCCAAAACANTTNTTCTAGTATTGCAACGCNAAATTTAGCCTGCTCGTTATGTCGAANANCCTTCAATCTTCACTCCAAGAACGCGTTCTCCTGTTGGACGGTGCAACCGGAACCATGCAACAGCGNNTANNTCTNNCCGAANNCGATTTCCGCGGCAAGGAATTCAACGATCACNCCNTCGANCTACAGGGCAACGGCGATATCCTCTCNCTCACGCAACCTGCGATTGTGCGGCAAATTCACAATGCCTACCTNCAGGCGGGCGCCGACATAATCGAAACCAACACCTTCACCGCNAACCGAATNTCGCANGGGGACTATGGTCTAGAAGAAAAAACCCGGGAGATGAACGTTCAAGCNGCAACGATCGCAAGACAAGCNGCAGATCAGTACACAACCTCAACGAAACCACGTTTCGTCGCCGGCNTCCTCGGGCCCACNACACGTGCCGCAAGTATTTCNCCAGACGTCGAGAACCCCGCATCACGAAGTATCCGATTTCCAGAACTTGTCGAAAATTATGCTGAATCCGCCTCCGGANTGTTGGAAGGCGGTGTCGATCTNCTNATGATCGANACCGTNTTCGANACNCTCAANGCNAAGGCGGCNATATTTGCCATCCGACAGGCATTTAGCTCTGGATGCCGACGTGTGCCCATCATAATCTCGGGCACCATCACCGACGCCAGCGGCCGAACCCTATCCGGACAAACCTGCGAGGCATTCTGGTACTCAGTCGCTCATGCCGAGCCATTGGTGGTTGGCTTGAACTGCGCCCTCGGNGCTGAAGCATTACGGCCCCACGTTGAAGCNNTGGCNTCGACCGCGTGGACGTATACGAGCGTCCATCCCAATGCAGGACTACCCAATGANTTCGGNGAGTACGACGAAAGTCCAGATCAAATGGCNGGCACGATCAAGGATTTCGTNGATCGNGGGCTCGTCAACCTNGTCGGCGGATGTTGTGGGACAACGCCCGAACACATCGAAGCATTNGCGGATTGTTTAGCCGGNGCCGNCCCCCGNAANCCGATAGAGAGACCTTCTTGCCTCACGCTGTCAGGTCTGGAGGCCNCAACCGTCGANAACGATTCGCTGTTCGTNAACGTTGGNGAACGAACCAACGTTACTGGCTCAGCGCGTTTTCGCAAACTAATCAAATCGTCCGCGTTTGGTGACGCGCTGGAGGTTGCGATTCAGCAGGTCACCAACGGNGCNCAAATTATTGACGTCAANATGGACGAGGGGATGCTCGACGGTGNCGCAACAATGCAGCNCTTTCTCGATTTAGTNATGACAGAACCCGATATCGCNCGGGTCCCGATCATGATCGATTCAAGCGACTGGGAAGTGATTGAAACCGGTTTGCGCAGCGTNCAAGGCAAGAGCATCGTCAATTCAATCAGCCTCAAAGACGGTGAAGATTTATTTCTTGAGCGCGCNCGCAAATGTCGCGATTACGGCGCCGCCGTGATCGTCATGGCGTTCGATGAGAATGGACAGGCCGATACACTGGATCGCCGCAAAAGCATTGTTCAGCGCTGCTACCACCTCTTAATCAACGATGTCGGTTTTCCTCCAGACGACATCATCTTCGATCCAAACGTCTTCGCGCTCGCGACGGGTATCGACGAACACAGCAATTACGGAGTCGATTTTATTGAGGCATGTTCNTGGATCAATTCAGAATTCCCTCGTTGTCACACNTCGGGTGGAATCAGCAATGTTTCGTTTTCTTTCCGAGGAAANGATCNGGTTCGAGAAGCNATCCATACNGTATTCCTTTACCACGCCATTAACGCTGGNCTCAGNATGGGNATCGTGAATGCNGGNCAGCTAGGTATCTACCAAGATCTCCCCNCCGACCTCCGAGATGCAGNCGAAGANGCCGTCNTGAATCGAAACGAAGACGCTACGGAAAACCTAGTCGAAATCGCCAGNCNNTTTGCCGGGCACAGTCCNTCAGACNNAGAAGAGGANCTTGNNTGGCGNNACGAACCNGTCTCNGANCGGCTATCGCACGCACTAGTACACGGTATTTCACGNTTCATCGTGGAAGACACCGAAGAAGCTCGATTACTGAGCACGAGACCGATTGAGGTCATCGAAGGNCCCCTAATGCAAGGGATGGACATCGTCGGCGATCTTTTTGGCGCCGGAAAAATGTTTCTACCGCAAGTNGTCAAGAGCGCNCGCGTCATGAAGCAGGCNGTGGCNCACCTTGTACCNTTCATNGAAGCGCNGCANNCCGATGACGACGTTCCAGCAAGCAAAGGGCGTATNGTCATGGCGACCGTGAAAGGCGACGTCCACGACATTGGTAAAAACATTGTTGGCGTNGTNCTGCAGTGCAATGGATACGACATNGAAGATCTTGGNGTTATGGTGCCNGCNGAAAAGATATTGGACACNGCAGAAGCCTTGNANGCCGANCTTATTGGGCTTTCGGGATTGATCACGCCATCGCTCAACGAAATGGTNCGCGTCGCGGAAGAAATGGAGCGNCGCGGGTATACNCAGCCTTTGCTNATNGGNGGCGCAACGACCTCCAAAGCCCATACAGCGGTCAAAATCGAGCCCGCNTACAGCGGTTCCACCATTTACGTTACCGATGCATCGCGCAGCGTTGGCATCGTCTCGACGTTGCTTTCCCCTGAAACGCGTGACTCATTCGTTGAAGAAATCAGTGCGGACTACGCCAACGTTCGAACACGTAGAGAAGCCGCCCAGGGAAACCGAGAGAAACGGCCCCTCGCGCTCGCGCGCGAGCGTAGATTGGATTGGAATTGGGAGAGTTACACGGCGCCCCAACCAAACGCCNTACGTNTTCAACCGCTTGAAAGCTATGCATTAGATNNACTNGTCGAGTACATCGACTGGACGCCCTTCTTCCGAACCTGGGACCTNGCAGGGAAATATCCTGANATNCTTGACGATCCTATAGTNGGAACGGCCGCTGCCGATCTCTTTCGTGATGCCNNGGACATGCTAGACAAGATTATCGACGGCTCNTGGTTAACGGCAAATGGTGTGATCGGCTTTTGGCACGCCAACCGACGTGGCGACGACATCCAATTGTGGCNCGACNGTTCGCGAAACGAACCTTTGGTCGTGCTGCATCANCTCAGACAACAAANTGCGGCNNTGGATACGTGTCTCTGCCTNTCGGATTACNTNGCGCCCGCGACTCGCGAGGACTACGTCGGNGGCTTCGTCGTTACCGTCGGTCCAGAAATCGAGGATGCACTTAAACGTTTCCAAGGAGACGACTACAACGAAATTNTGGTGAAGNCTCTCGCNGACAGATTGGTGGAAGCTTTTGCTGAGCATCTCCACGAACGCGTTCGCAAAGAATTCTGGGGCTACGCCGCGGACGAAGCATTGACCAATGCGCAGCGAATCGGCGAAGCCTACCGAGGTATCCGTCCAGCTCCAGGCTATCCATCGTGTCCAGACCATTCAGAAAAAGAAGTTCTGTTTGAGCTCCTGGGAGCGTCCGAGGTGACGGGTGCCTCGCTTACTGAAAATTATGCAATGTGGCCAGCAGCCACGATTGCCGGCTGGTATTTTTCCCATCCTCAATCGAGATATTTTGGCATCGGGAAAATCGGTGACGACCAATTGCATGATTACGCGTTGCGCAAAGGACTAGAACGCGATGAAGCATCAAAATGGTTGAGTTTTGCGGTCGAAATATAGACTGCACTTTAAAACATACCGATATATCTATAGATGCACTGGATAGTTTCTTGATTCAGTCGCGGCTGATAAGGTCCCCGACCGCCGTATAAGGTTACTGCATGTACCGATACAACCAATTCGATCAGCAGTTTATTCAAGAGCGCGTGGATCAGTATCGAGACCAAACGGCCCGGTACTTAGCCGGAGAAATCAGCGACGATGCTTTTCAGCAATTGCGCCTCAGAAACGGTCTTTACATCCAGCGACTTGCACCCATGCTCCGTATCGCGGTTCCTTACGGCACGATATCTTCACGCCAGCTTAAAGTAATCGCAGAAATTTCAAGAAATTACGATAAAGGCTACGGGCATTTAAGTACCAGACAAAATATCCAACTCAATTGGCCTGAGCTTGAAGAGGTACCCGATATCCTCGCTGATCTTGCCGAGGTAGGGATGCATGCAATTCAGACCAGCGGCAGCTGTGTTCGTAACGTTACGACAGATCACTTTGCTGGAGTATCCGCAGACGAGGAAGTGGACGCGCGGCCCTATTGCGAACTTTTGCGCCAGTGGTCCACGTACCACCCTGAGTTTGATTGGCTGCCACGAAAATTCAAAATAGCCCTTAACGGGTCTAGCAGCGATCGCGCGGCGACTGCAGTTCACGACATCGGCATCGAAGCGCGGAAAATACCTTCGGGCGACGTGGTCCTCGATGTCTACGTCGGTGGAGGACTCGGTCGAACACCCGTGATCGGAAGTTTGATACGTACTGGACTGGCGGAGCGGGATCTTCTGACCTACGTAGAAGCAATACTTCGCGTTTATAACCGCTACGGACGACGAGACAATAAATACAAAGCCAGGATCAAAATTCTTGTCAGGGCAATGACGCCCAATATCTTTCGGGAAAAGGTGGACGCCGAGTGGGAGCACCTACACGATGGACCAGGAGCATTAACGGACGAAGAAATTCTCCGTGTCAAAAACAGCTTCGTGCCACCAACGTATGCCGACCTCAATAACGAAGAATCGCTGTTAGGACTGCAACGCCTCAAAAATCGTCACTTCGATGCCTGGGTCGAGAACAATGTCGATGCCCATAAACAAACAGGATACGCAATCGTCACCCTGTCAACCAAAATACCGGGGGTTCCACCAGGAGACGTCACCGACATACAAATGGATGCAGTAGCGGATTGGTCAGACAAATACGGATACGGAGAAATTCGGATCAGTCACGAGCAAAATTTTGTTCTTCCAGACGTGCGTCAGTCCGATCTCCTCGAACTATTTGTTACTGCAGAAAAGCACGCATTAGGCGCGGCAAACGTCGGTCTCTTGACAGACGTCATTTGCTGTCCTGGCGGTGATTATTGTTCTCTCGCCAATGCCAAATCGATTCCGGTCGCTGAAGAAATTCAACGGCAATTCGACGATTACGACTACCTTCATGATCTGGGACCCCTCGATCTAAATATTTCCGGATGCATGAACGCGTGCGGGCACCATCACGTGGGACATATCGGCATTCTTGGAGTTGATAAGAAGGGGGCCGAGTTCTACCAAATTTCATTGGGCGGTCATGCAGGCAAAAACGCGTCGTTAGGAGAAATAATCGGTCCTTCGTTTTCACGAGCTGATGTAACAGGTTCGATAGTTAAAATTCTTGACGTGTATATCCAATCAAGAGTGCAAGACGAAACATTTCTCGATTGCTATCGACGTATCGGCATGCAGCGATTCAAGGAAAGGGTCTATGCCAACCCTGGTTAGAAACGGCAAGATCACTGAGGATGCTTGGACATACGATGTTGCCAACGCAAGTAGCCCGGAAGCCGGCTCGATCCTGAATATGGAAGACTTCACGAAACAGCATGCCGGCGAGCTACACGGGGTACGCTTAGATGGCTCAGTCGAGATCGAAGACGTTATCGATCAAGTCAAGCGTGCTGCGCTCATCGCTATATCCTTCGCGGGGTTCGCTGATGGTAGAGGACTGTCGCTCGCGGTCCTGTTGCGATCACGATACGACTACCGAGGCGAGTTGAGGGCCGTCGGAGATGTACTACCGGACTGGACGCCATACATGTTGAGATCTGGATTCGATACTTTCGAATTACCAGATTCGCGGGCAGCTGAGACCGCTATCGCTTGTATGCAACGGATGACCGATCACTACCAAGGATCCGTGATTCAACCACGCCCAAGATTTCGACGATCGAGCGATTAGGAATAACGTTAACGAATCGTAGATCGGGCGATCGAACCCACATTTGAGATCGTCGACTCACAGACTAAGGTCAACCACGCCACGTCCAACCATCTCCCCANCCAATATCGTCTCGATAGCTTCCGACAACGTATNCAAACTTAAAGTTGATTTCTTGAGTTCGGTCAANCCGGTGAGTTTCCANNCACCGGCNAATTTGTCCCAAATCTCAATTTTCTCNGNNAGCGGNNNCTCGACCGAATCGATCCCGAGTAAATTCACNTGNCGAAGTATGAAAGGCAGNACCGNCGCAGGAATATTCGGNGAANTAACCAANCCACACGCTGCCGCACTTTGCCCGTACCGCAATCCTTTAATCGCGTTAAACAACATACCNCCACCAACNGTATCCACAACCCCACCCCACNGTTCCTTTAGCAGCGGNCGATCGCNTCCGGCTTCAAGNTCTTCNCGCGACAAGATTTCNCGCGCNCCAATCGATTTCAGAAATTCNTGTTGNTCCTCTTTCCCCGTCACNGCGTGCGGTTCGTACCCCAATTGATCAAGGAGCTTAATCGCGACACTGCCCACNCCACCNGTCGCTCCACTAACGAGTATGGGTCCCCCTTCGGGACTCATACCTGNCCGNTCAAGTTTGTGGATTGACAGAGCNGCGGTGAATCCNGCCGTCCCTAGAATCATNGCTTCCTCAAGNCTCAAACCCTGAGGNAAGGGAACCGCCCAAGCCGCCGGCACNCGAACTCGCTCACCNAAGCCNCCNGACGTATTCATACCAAGATCAAAACCGATCACCACGACCTCGTCGCCAGCGNTAAAGTTCGCGACCGTAGANTCGAGAATCGTTCCAGCNGCATCGATCCCNGGGGTATGGGGGTAACTCCTCGTCACGCCGGGGTTACCGGTCGCGGAGAGGGCGTCCTTATAATTCANCGACGAGAACTTCACATCGATCAACAACTCTCCNGCNGGCAGATCGTCAAGTTCTCGGTCNACGACAGATCGAGTGAACGTCCNNTCCTCATTTTTTTCNACCAAAAAAGCTCGAAACGTTGTCATCTTTGTCTCCTCACGATTCGATCGAAGGTCGNTTCTGTGAATTCGGCGAGATTNCNTAACAANCGTTCCACNGGCTTTTGGGGAATNACCCATTGCACCGCATATACATCGGCTCGATCACACGCGCTCACCACGTATTCGTCGCTGGTCGACANCACATCNACCAGGTTTCTCTTTTGNGCCCTTTCTCCATACCAAGCTTCACCNGTCGCAACNGCTTCNACGTCGAGANCTTGACGATACGTCGCNACAAANTCNCGGAATAGTGCATGGGCGTCTTCTAACTCTTCAATAAACTTNGNTCGATTTTCCTCNGTGTTCTCTCCGAACATNGTCAACGTGCGCTTGCTCTTNCCCGCGGTGATCACGTCGTAATCGACGTCATATTTNTTNAGNAACCGATGAACATTNGGGACTTCNGCNACAACTCCGATGGACCCAACAAGCGCAAATGGNGCNGCAACAATCTGATCGGCAACAACNGCCATCATATAGCCGCCGCTTGCTGCTAATCGGTCAACGGCAACCGTAAGNCGAATTCCCGCNTGCCGCACTCGAACCAGCTGCGAAGCAGCAAGTCCGTACGCATGAACNAGGCCTCCAGGNCTCTCGATNTTGATAACGACCTCGTCGTCATTCCCNGCNCGNAAAAGTACCGCCGTCACCTCGTTCCGNAGCTTTTCAACGTTAGAAGCGTTCACGTCGCCTTTAAAATCAAGCACGAAAACGCGGGGNTTCGGTTCAGGCTTTTTCGCTAATTTCTTGCGTTCTTTGCGACTTTNNTTCGTGGACTTCTTGAACTGCGCNGCNGGCATCACGCTCTGATCCATCGCGTCGCGCAATTCTTGCAATCGGTCATTCACCCGATGAACCTCAAGNTATCCTCGNGAGGGTGCTTGTCGACCACGACCCATGGCGCCGAGGGTCATCAACACAACGACCACAGCGATCACAATTGTCACGGTATTCGCCAAAAAACCTAGGTATTCGAACAAAAAGTCCATCAAAAAGTACTTCAGAGGGGAGTACGAGAGATTACCTGTTCTTTCCCGGAAGCGTCCACCCACAACGTCCCGGCTCTATTTTCATCGCACAAGGGACAACTAATCGATATTCTTCGCCGTTTCTCGCGTGAACAAGAAAAGGGACGCCAGTGACAAAGGACGAATGTCGCGAAGAGCTTCGGAGAAATTTTTTCCCGGCAGCCGCTACAGAATACGATGTCTTCATTGGTCTTACGGTCCAAGACCAACAACTTTGTTGCCACGTTTCAGGAGAGGGAATCAATTTCGTCACACGCCCCCCCGACGTAAACTTCTCATTTAAGAGCTGGGATGCGGTTCGGGGATTGCTTCTGGGTGACATGGACCCCATCGGGGCTTTTATGGCTGGACAATTCCGGTCCGACGGCTATCTGACTCTGTTGTTCCTCGTTTTAGCGATATTTAGGTCCCCAAACCGTCCTCAGATTCCGGATTGAACGTTGCCTGCATTTCATCGACGAACGCGCGAATCAACCATCCTGAAATAGCTGTACCGCCGGGCACATTGGGTGATTGGTCGTACCTAAACCAGCTGGCCTCCGCAATTTCCCCATCGCGACAAACAATGTCACCCGAAACGTAGTCCGCGTGAAATCCAAGCATCAGCGAGTTTGGAAACGGCCACGACTGACTACCCAAATACCGAAGATTTTCGACCTTGATACCAACTTCTTCATACACCTCCCGATGCACGGTCTGTTCAATCGACTCTCCCGGCTCCACAAAGCCGGCCAAGGTACTGAACATGCCCGTCGGCCACGAGGCGTTTCGCGCAAGTAGCATATCTTGATCACGTCGAACCAACACGATAATGCTCGGACTCAGACGTGGATAACTGATCAATTGGCAGGACGGACATACCCGAGCTCGGTCCGCAGCGTGATCTTCCGTTTCCGCTCCACACCGCCCGCAAAAGACGTGGTCCCGATGCCACTCGACGATCTGTTTTGCTCGTCCCGCAAGATAAAACATCGCGGACTCGACCCGACCGAGCCAAGACCGAAGTCCAGTCAAAGCGTAACCTTCGGGCGCACGGCCCTTTGCTTCCAACGCGTAACAAGACGTTCCGCGCCATTCACCCACGTAAAGTCGCGCAACCACTTCGAGATCTACCCAACGAAACTCATCCGCCGTCACCGGCCGGGGAATGCCGTGTTCACTGAGAGAAAGCACTTCCCCGCCGACAAAAACGAAATAAAGCGATTCGTCAGTGTGTGCCCCTTGCGGTTCCTTGCTGATTGATTCGAATCCGTCGGGTTCAAACGGCCACATACCTTTCCCGCTTCGCGTACAACGCGAACGATGATACCAATGAACCAAGATATCAGTACGTAAGGGCTTAAGAGTGGCGACGCCGTATTGAGCGCGCCGCGCCGCGCCTGTATCTTGCATCGTTTACTTGAGTGCGGAGTGTCGTAGTGGCTGAGACAACTTCAAGCAGGCGTGGACGAATTAGCTTCGATTCATTCTGGGACAACTTCCTCGGAAACGCGCCCGAATGGTACAAACGCGCCATCGTTGGCTTCCTTATCCTAAATCCACTGCTCTTACTCTTACCCCAAGGCCATTACATCGCTGGATGGGCCCTCGTCTTAGAATTTATTTTCACGCTGGCTATGGCACTTAAATGTTATCCACTACAACCCGGCGGCTTACTTGCGTTGGAAGCCATCGCCTTGCAATTGTCCAGTCCCGACACAGTACTGCACGAACTGGAGAGTGCCTTTCCAGTGATTCTGCTACTCATCTTTATGGTGGCTGGCATTTACTTCATGAAGGATCTGTTGTTGTTCATATTCACAAAGATTCTGCTGCGCGTTCGTTCTAAAGCTTTGTTATCGTTCCTTTTCTGCTTCGTCGCCGCGTTCCTGTCTGCATTCCTTGACGCGCTTACCGTTACCGCCGTCGTTATTAGTGTCGCTGTCGGTTTCTATTCTGTTTATCACCGCTTTGCCTCCGAAAGCGGAGATCATGACGAAGAGGTCCCCGAGCTTCATCGCCAAGACCTCGATCAGTTTCGTTCGTTTTTAAGAAATTTGATGATGCACGCCGCCGTTGGGACCGCGCTCGGTGGCGTAACTACAACTGTAGGCGAACCGCAAAATCTCCTTATCTCTAAAGTAATGGAATGGGAGTTCATCGAGTTTTTCATGGTGATGGCACCCGTGACCTTACCGGTACTCGCTGTCGGACTGTTCACTTGTCTCGTGCTCGAATGGACTGGGTGGTTTGGGTACGGTACGAGAATTCCGGAGAATGTCCTAACGGTACTCAAAGAATACGACAGGGAGGAAACGGAGAGTCGGACAGGACGCGATAATGCGCGCCTCATTATGCAAGCCGTGGCAGGAGTCTTTTTGATGTGCGCTCTTGCATTTCAACTCGCCGAGGTTGGCTTGGTTGGACTGTCGGTGATCGTCTTACAGACCGCTCTGAACGGTATCGTTGAAGAACATCAGCTAGGACACGCTTTCGAAGAAGCCCTACCCTTTACCGCATTGCTCGCCGTATTTTTTGCCGTCGTCGCCGTCATCCACGATCAGCACCTGTTTACTCCGGTAATCGACTACGTACTCACGCTCGAACCGCACCTGCAGCCGGGCATGTTCTATATCGCGAACGGGGTCCTCTCCGCGATTAGCGACAACGTCTTTGTTGCCACTGTTTATATCAAAGAGGTTGAAGCCGCTTACGTCGCCGGCGATTTAACACGCCAACAATTTGACCTGCTCGGAGTAGCCATTAATACCGGTACAAACATCCCTAGCGTTGCAACACCGAATGGCCAGGCCGCTTTTTTGTTTCTCCTCACGTCGTCGTTGGCACCACTCATCAGACTCTCGTACGGACGTATGGTGTTCATGGCATTACCGTACACAATAACGATGGGGATTACGGGTTGGATGGCGGTTCAGTGGATTCTTCAGTAGTTCCTAATTGGCGCCAAACCGAACCGTTGTGCGCGAC
>PBGU01000010.1 GCA_002719135.1 Gammaproteobacteria bacterium | reverse complement strand
TTCATCCATTTTGATCAATGCGCCGGGCGTGACCTCGACGGTCGCTACGTCTTTTGACGGTTATCCGATGGCTCGCGCAGGCCAAGCAGGACGGGNGCTTGCTATAGCNGCCTACTCCTCATTTGTTGGCGGGTCNTTGGGCGCTATCGCACTATTACTGTTCGCNTCTTCGTTAGCGGCGATAGCCATCCAATTTCAGTCTCCCGACTATGCNCTCATTCTCGTGATTGCTNTAAGCAGCGTTGCCGCTTTCGCCGATCGNGGCCAAATTCTCACGTCGCTAATTGCCGCCGTAATTGGACTTATGTTAGGGACTATCGGGACCGATCCTTCCGCCGGGGTGCAGCGATTTACTTTTGGCCAACTCGACCTATTGGACGGCATACCCTTCATTCTGCTCGCCATGGCGACATTCGCACTCGCCGAAGCATTCCGGATGACGACAGATCGATCGGAAGGGCCAATCCCCTCGCCTGGCAAAAATAACGTACGCCTTTTNCCCGGCGACGCTCGAGATATGGTACCAACCGTTTCGCGAAGTTCTGTGCTGGGTTTCTTGATCGGCGTTTTGCCCGGCGCTGGTGCGACGNTGGCAAGTTTCATCGCCTACGATACNGAACGCCGTCTCCACAAAAAGGCAAACCGCGTACGGGGAATTGCCGCACCCGAATCCGCAAATAACGCGGCATGTACCGGTTCATTCGTTCCTCTGTTAACCCTCGGCATACCGGGTTCAGGCACGACCGCGATATTGCTCGGCGTAATGCTCAGTTATGGCATTCAGCCCGGACCAAGGCTACTNGAAACGGAACCTGGTGTTTTCTGGGGNGTCATCGTGTCGATGTATATCGGCAATCTCATTTTGCTGGCACTAAATTTGCCGTTGATCCCGTATATCTCACGGGTCATCTACTTATCTCGAAAAATCCTCATTCCCTTTGTCATCGCCTTTTCCATGCTCGGTGTGTATCTGACGACCATGAATCCATTCGACATCTTCCTCATGCTCGGTATCGGTTTGGCNGCTTTTCTACTTCGNTCTGCCGGTTTTCCTTTAGCACCGTTGTTGCTCGGATTTATTCTGAGCGGAATGCTGGAGGAGAATTTGCGACGCACGCTCTATCTCTCTGAGGGTTCGTTAACCATTTTTTTCCAATCGCCGCTGAGCGCGACGCTTGTCACGGTTTGTTTAATCGTTTGGACGATTCCTGTCGTGAGAATCGCAAATGACCTTCGTCGCGGTGGAAATCCGCGTGATTAGCGTTAACATAGCGGCCGCTCGCGAAAGTTGAGGATATCCCGTGCGTAAAGGCTTCGGATCTAGTAGCGAAAACGAAGACGACGAGAAGATCAATTTGACACCGATGTTGGACGTGGTGTTCATCATGCTCATCTTCTTCATCGTGACGGCGACTTTCGTTAAAGAAATCGGTCTCGATGTAAACCAACCCGAAGACGATAAGCCAAAAACAGTCGATCCGGACAAGAAGAGTATCGTCGTTCGTATTAGTAACCGCGATCGCATCATGATCGCGCAACGCGACGTGGACGCGCGCTCTGTTCGTGCAAACATAGAGCGATTGCATGCTGAAAATCCCGAAGCACCCGTTATCATCCAGCCNCACAAAGACTCGAAAACGGAGACTATGATTCTCGTCATGGACTCCGCACGGCAGGCTGGTGTCTACAACGTCTCGTTAGCAGCGGCTAACTAACAGCCTCACCAGGACTCCGAGCCTACGTTCTAACATGTCGATAGATCTCCGGTCCGACACGGTTACGCAGCCGACCGAAGCGATGCGTGAAGCCATGGCACGAGCGCCAGTTGGCGACGATGTTTACGGAGAGGATCCTACGGTCAACAACCTAGAGCGGTTCGTTGCCGATCTCCTCGGTGCCGAGGACGGTTTATTTNTGGCAACCGGAACTCAATCTAACTTGTGCGCCTTGTTAAGCCACTGCGGCCGAGGTGATGAGTACATTGCTGGAGAAACCGCTCATACCTATCGATTTGAAGCAGGTGGAGCCGCCGTATTGGGTGGAATTCAACCCCAGCCCCTGCCATTTGAGGCCGACGGCACATTAGCCCTCGATGCCGTAATCGCGGCAATTAAACCCGACGATTATCATTTCGCGCGNACGCGACTTTTGTGTCTCGAAAACACGCAAGCCGGCAAGCCTTTGAGCGTCGAATACGTCGCGCAAGCAGCCGATGTTTGTCGCCGTCGTGGACTCAATCTGCATCTCGACGGTGCTCGCTTATTCAATGCAGCTGTCGACCAAGGCGTATCCGNCGCNGCATACGGTTCCCTNGTCGATTCCGTCTCCGTNTGNCTTTCTAAGGGTCTTGGTGCGCCNGCCGGTTCCGTTCTTGTCGGGTCGCACGAGTTTATTCACGCTGCCCGGCGTTGGCGCAAGATGCTTGGCGGCGGCATGCGTCAAGCAGGTATCCTTGCTGCAGCAGGCTTATATGCACTTGAACACCACGTCGACCGCCTCGCCGAAGACCACGAGCATGCGACTAGCCTGGCCCATGGACTTCGAGAAAAAGTAGGGGCTTCAATCAAACAAGCAACCAACATGGTATTTGTTGATGTGCCACAGCTTGACGACGTCCGTGCGAGGCTCGCGCGAAACGATGTATTGACCTCNGGGTCAAGATGGGTGGTACACCTCGATATCACCCGAAACGACATCGAATTCGTGCTCAACGCACTTTAGAACCTATCCAACGATTCCAACAATGGTTCCCGTCAAACATGCCACCAACGTACCCGAAAGCAGCGTTTTGGGACCAAGCGTTAACAAGTCTTTGCGTCGTTCCGGAACCAATGCACTCACGCCGCCTATCAGAATGCCCAAGCTACCAAAGTTGGTGAAACCACACAGTGCATACGTAAGGATGAGTCGTGTATTCGGTAGTAAAGAATCTCCCAGCGCGCCAAATTCAAGATAGGCTACCAATTCGTTCAAGATTAACTTGGTTCCCAAAAGGGCCCCNGCAGTTTGCGCATCTACCCAATCAACGCCCATGATCCACGCNATAGGAGCGAAGACCCATCCCACNANCCANTGCAACGTCAAAGGCTCACCGGAGACCATAAAGTTCCCGAGCATGTAGTTAACGAGGCCAACCAAGCTCATCAAGACGATCACCATAGCGCCAACATTGACCACCAGCCTCACACCATCCATGGTGCCGCGGGCCACCGCGTCCATGGAACTCTCATAGCTGAGCGCATCAGCCAGATCACCGCCTTCGGTGATCTGCTCTTCCGGNATAAGAACGCGCGAAACCAACACGGCTCCTACCACGTTGATGACGGACGCCGTCAACACGTGCCCTATGGCCCCATCGATCACCGGCGTCAACACGTTCGCATACAACACCATGATGGANCCCGCGACCGTTGACATNCCGCAGGTCATCACGACAAACAATTCAGAACGCGACAGGTTACGCAGATAAGCTCGGATAATTAACGGGGCTTCCACCATCCCNAGNAATACGCTCGCNGACGCNGCAACTCCCACNGCACCNCCGACACCNAACGAGCGGCGTAATACCCAGGAAAACCCACGGATGACAATTGGCAGGACCCGCCAATGCCAAAGTAAAGCAACGACNACACTGAAGACNAGGATCTGNGGTAGNACCCTGAANGCGAAAATGTANGGCATCGAATCACCGGTNAATTCNAACGGTAGATTCGTGTCACCCCCCAAGAAACCAAACACNAGCCTGGTCCCTTCNCGCGTCGCCGCTTCCATTGCATACACGATCTCGTTAAGCGATAGCAGCGCGTGGCGAAAAAATCCAACATTTAAGAGCACGTATGCGAGCACGACTTGGATGAAAAGAGCGATCGCTAATTGTTTAACGCGCACTCCGCCACGGTTCTCGCTAAACAACCACGCGAACGCCAATAGTCCAATGAGACCAATCAGTCCTTGCACACAGAGCCATCCGTTGATAGACCGGCTAGAGTTTACTCGAAGGAGGATGTCTCATCGCGCGCATATTAATTACCGGTACCCTTGCTATCGACTACGTCGCCACGTATGCAAACGATTTCGACGAGCTGCCGAGCCACCGCGGGCTGAATTTTTCGATCCATCTCGATCGCCTCCACCGACATTTTGGCGGTTGCGCCATGAACCTCGCGTACAGTTTAAAGTGCCTAGGCCATGATCCGATTCCTTTCGTATTTACAGGCCGTGATCTTGACGACGACTATCAAGCACACCTGTCGCGAATGGCAATAGATCAAGATGGAATCGTCCGGGTCGAAACCGCTCCTCATTCTTCACACGCGTTCATCTTTACGGATATCAAAGGCAATCAATTCACCGGTTTTTACCCCGGTCCAACAAGAACCCCAGAATTCGAAATGCATCTACGCCGGGTTATCCACGAAAAGCATGCCATCGATTACGCTATCATCGCGCCCGATATCCCGGCCAACATGATCGCCGCTGCGGGTATTCTNAAGGGANGTGGTACGNCCTTTTTGACTGATCCAGGCCAGGGGATCACTGATTTCAGNGCGACNGANTGCCAAACGCTGGTNNAACTATCGAATCGGATAATCATGAATCAATTTGAATACGANACGTTACGAANNNACACCGACGTCGACAACATCANGGAACTCGTTATCACCGNGGGTTCACNAGGAGCCCGCTGGNNNTGNNNTGACAGCGAAGGNANTGAGTCNGCGGTGGTACCAATTCGACCGCTCGATCCAACCGGTTGTGGCGATGCNTTTCGGGCNGGCTACGTCCANGCTCAACTGCTNGGAGCCAGNTACCGCGACGCCGTTCGGTGCGGCGCCGTCGTCGCAAGTATCAATATNGAGTCGTTCGGNNCCCAAGAACATCANTTGGANAATTTTGTTGAGCGATACATCGCCGCATGGAACGAACGACCGAGCTGGTTATAGCGATTTGGCATCGCTAACATGACGTAATGGATACTGGATCTATCATTCTACTAAACGGTTCATCGAGTTCGGGGAAGACGACGCTCGCCATGATGTTGCAGCAACTCCTCCACGACCCATACCAGCACGTTGCACTGGATCAATTTCGCGACGGCTTACCGGGGCGTTATCGTGGGTTCAACTCCGCGGAAGGGACAACTGGGGCAGACGGGCTGAATATCGCCCCTACCGACCTAAACGGCGAATCGGTCACGGCCGTTCGATTTGGCGATCATGGGCAAAAACTACTCAAAGGAATGCGGCGCGCCATAGCCGCCATCGCCCGCGGCGGCTTGAATGTCATCATCGACGATCTTCTTTTTGAAGAATCTTTCGTCGCGGATTATGCCCGCGTCCTCGTTGAATTCGAGGTTACGGTCGTCGGTGTACGTTGCCCGTTGGACGTTGTCCGTCAACGCGAATCCGAACGCCCGGGGCGTTTTCCAGGTACGGCCACATGGCACTTCGAGAAGGTCCACGAGCACATGATCTACGACGTAGAGGTAGACACCGCCAACAATTCGCCAAGGAAGTGTGCGCTAAAAGTCATGGACGCACTCAATAACAAAACCGCTCCCTCAGCTATTCGACAACTCGCCGCAAGCTATCCAGAGCATCACGACTAGCTCGGTGGCTAGGAAAGCTTCGCCATGATCAACGGAATGCGGTCATTGCCAAAGTACATATCATCGTAATCGAGGAACATCGTAGGTGAACCGAAACCGCCTCGGTCCACAAGCTCCTGCGTATTCTCCCGTAGCCTCGTTTTATAATCGTCCGAACCGATTTTTTCGAAAAACTCATCTGGCGCCACACCCACCTCCCTCACGATATCCGCCAGAACCTCGTCTTGAGAAATATCGCGTAATTCGCCCCAGTACGCCTCGAATACGCGGCGCGCATAGGGAATCAAGACGTCTCGTTCAATCGCAACGAATGCACCACGCATCGCTTTGACACTATTCACTGGAAAAACGGGAGGCGAGCCAATATCGACGCCAACGTATCGTGCCCAGTCCGCCAGATCCTTGCCGTAATACTTCGCCTTCGCAGGAACCGGATTTTCGCGGGATGCGTAAACACTCGGATTTACCGTATTGAATACCCCACCGACGAGAAATGGCCGCCATTCGATCGCGATTGGCTTACCCTCAATCGAACGCTGGATTTGTTCAAAAGCTAGATAGGTCCACGGACTTGAGCAATCGAAGAAAAATTCCATAGTTCGCATATCACGCAAGGTTATATGGTTGACAGAACCTTCGAAAGAACGTTCCATCGTTTTGTCATACAAATGGGGGGAAGGCATTGAAATTCACGTGGTTTAACTTGATGCCTTGGCCATATCTTCCTGAAGACTTCCGGGAGAAATACCGATCCGTTTGGGTCGACATACCTAATTCGCTTTACGATCCCGTACGCGGGCACGAACTCTATAACGTTTATCTCGACGAACTCGAATATGCAGAAGAATGTGGGTTCGACGGCATCGGGGTAAACGAACACCATGCCAACGGTTACGGCCTCATGCCTTCTCCGAATCTCATGGCCGCAGCCCTAGCTCGGCGAACATCCAAATCAGCTCTGGTGGTTCTAGGTAACTCCATCGCGCTTTATAACCCGCCGCTACGGGTCGCAGAAGAATTTGCCATGCTCGACGTCATCTCCGGTGGGCGCCTCTTGGCAGGTTTTCCGGTCGGTACGTCGATGGACACCAATTATTGTTATGGACAAATCCCTGCACTTACCCGCGAAAAATATCGAGAGGCGCACGAACTCATTAAGCGGGCGTGGCAGGAAGACGAACCTTTTACATTTAACGGTCGCTACACCCAGCTACGTTATGCCAACTGTTGGCCCAAGCCAGTCCAGTCACCACCTCCCATCTTCATCCCCGGCGGCGGTTCCTTGGAGACGTACGATTTCTGTCTCGAAAATGACTACGTGTATTGCTATTTGAGTTTCACGGGTTATCGACGCGCGAAACAGCTGATGGACGGTTACTGGGAACGGGTCGAAGAATACGGTAAGGATAAATCTCCGTACCGCGCGGGATTCGCACAAACCATCGTCGTCGCGGAAACAGATGAAGAAGCCGAGAAGGAGTATCGAGAACACATCGATTACTTTTACAACCGCTGTTTGCACGTCTACCCAGGATTTGCGGATGCACCCGGCTATCGTACGATCAAGACCCTTAAAGCGAACGTGACGTCGCAGATGACTGAGCAAGCATTTGGTAACGTTTCTAGCATGAGTTGGCAACAGCTCATCGACGACGGCTACATCATCGCGGGAAGTCCCGATACCGTCGCGAATCAGATGAAGGAACTGGCCACCAGCCTGCGCGTTGGTAATATTTTTTGCCTCATCCATGTGGGCAACATGCCCCAAGACAAATGCATGCGTTCGACAAAGCTATTCGCGGATGAAGTAATTCCCCAGCTCCGGGATATGTGGCCCGAATACAAAGACGATAATCGTTTTTGGATTTCGCCGATCGACCACGCGAACCGTGCGGCGGCCGCTGCGATAGGAGGCTGATGTGGATTCCCGCTTAATTGAGGTAGGTCATCCCGAGACCCGAAGCAGCGTCCGTGTCTACGAAGGAGGCGATGGACCGGAGCTGCTATTTCTACATGGGGCTGGCGGTCTATTTTCCGATGATCCCTTCCTCGAGTCACTGGCTAACCATTATCGCGTCTATGCTCCATTGTTGCCCGGGTTCGAAGACTCGGAAGGCGGCGACCACCTACGCGGCATGCTCGATTTTACTCTGCATGCTTTTGATGTCTTTGACGCCCTCTCGTTGCATCAACCACTTGTAGTGGGCCATTCGATGGGCGGAATGATTGCTGCGGAAATGGCCGCCATCGCGCCCACGGAGATTCAACGGCTAGCGCTCTTGGCACCGGCAGGATTGTGGAAGGACGAACACCCCATTGAAGACCTCTTCAGTAAGCTGCCATTCGAGCTGCCAGCGCTTCTACTGCACGATCCTGAAACAAACGGCGCGCTCTTGTCGTCCGGCGGAGACTTCAACGATCCGGAATTTCTCTCCGATTTTCTCGTTGGAAACGCACGTCGCCTAGGGACGGCGGGAAAATTATTGTTTCCTGTTCCTGATCGAGGTCTACGCGATCGTCTGTATCGGATCAAAGCCCACACCGCTGTCATTTGGGGAAGATCCGATCGACTAATCCCCCCCGTATACGGCAACGATTTCGTCAACGAAATCCCAACCGCAACGTTGCATAGCATTGAAGAAGCCGGTCATATGCTTCAGTACGAACAAACGGAAGCGGTGATCAAAATCTTGGCAACCCTCCACAACTGACCGCCGCGTCCGCTCGATGAACGTTCGCAGCGATGATGTAGAGCAACTTCGTACAATGATCGACGCCGCCGAGCGAATCGTCATATTCACTGGCGCTGGAATCAGCACAGAATCCGGCATACCCGATTTCCGAAGCCCAGGAACAGGTCTCTGGAACAAGATCAAACCCATTGAATTCCAGGACTTTGTCGCGTCCGATGACGTTAGACAAGAGTCCTGGAGAAGACGCTTTTCCGGCGATCGCTCGATGGAGAACGCCGTTCCAAATAACGGTCACCGAGCAGTCGCCCAACTTGTGAAGGCCGGGAAGGCCACGGCGGTGATCACCCAAAATGTGGACAACTTACACCAGGATTCTGGAGTCGAGGATCGGAATATTATCGAATTGCACGGTAATGCTCAGTACGCGAAGTGCTTGTCATGTGAAACTCGATATGAGTTGGACGACCTGGAAGATCAATACAAGAAGCGGGGTCGGATCGACCCATGCGGTCAATGCAACGGCATCATCAAATCGGCAACCATTTCATTTGGCCAGGCCATGCCAGTAACGGCCATGGAACGAGCTCGGGCAGAAACGAGCACGTGTGATCTATTCATTGTTATCGGCTCATCTTTAGTGGTCTATCCGGCAGCGGGGTTCCCGGAATATGCAAAACAACTCGGGGCCGGATTGGCTATCGTAAATCGCGAAGAAACGCCCCTCGATTATTTGGCGGACGTCACGGTTCACGAAGAAATAGGGCCGTCTCTGAGTTACGTCGTCGGGATCAACTAAGCACCACGGTTGCCATTGTTAACGGGTGGCGGTCAAAAGACTTTCTGCAAACCGCTCGATGTGTTCAATCCGATTGCACGTCGCAACTCGAAAACAGTGAGGAGCATAACGACGTATTTCAGAGTCGCCTTCACCCCAACTATCGGGTGTTTCGGGAGTGAGCCAGAACACCTGTTTTACCCGTTTCGACAATTCTTTAAATACGTCAGGCCGAGCGTCGTAGTAATTGTTACGACCGTCACCTAAGACCACTAAGACAGCGCGGTTATTTAGATCCTTTCCACAAAGCTCGCGGAAATCCATAAATGCCCTCGCGTAATCTGTGTTGCCTTTCCCCCAGACGAATAACGCGTCTTCGATCGCTTCGTCTGACGCCTTGGACCGAAAAATATCAGTTATCTCTCCGAGACGACTGGAAAACGAGAAAGCTCGTAAGTTGGGCAATACNTCCGTCAATTCGTACANGAACAAAAGTAGAAANCGCGCCACGCGGGCGACCGAACTGCTGACATCACACAGAACATAAACAGTCGACTTCTCTCGCTTGTGTCTGCGCCAGCGCAAGTCAAACATTGTTCCGTCGTATGCGACATTACGACGCAAAGTCTTTTTGATATCGAGTACTCCTCGAGTCGCTTTACGTAAGCGCCGTCGATGGTCTCGTACGAGCTTATCGGCCAACTTTTCGACGACACGACGCACCTCGTGTTGGTATTCAAGGGGAATTTGATCGAGGTTGGAATCGAGTGCCGCTGCTAGTAGCGCTCGTTTTCCCGTGGCGTCGACGCGCAAACGATACTGTGCATCAACGTAATCATGTATCTGTTGACGAAAATACTGGCGCAGATAACGCACGGCGGGGTCTGCGTTTTCAGTCGAGCCAATGTAATCATCTAGCTCACTCACCGACAGTGCGTCGGCAATGCGATCAACGTAATACGATTTTTCTCTGAGTGTTCGAATATTTCCCAAGTTAAGACGTGAGGCAGCTTCTTGAACCAGCATCGCCAGGCGATCTCTATCGTCGTCTAAAACGCTTTCGACTGCGTCGACAACGTCGTTCGACGTCTTGGTGCGAAGTGTTTCGAGGATGGACTCGCGGTCGACATCGCCCAACATCGCGCGCTTGGCTGGGACCCGAAAGGCCAGCTGCTCGAAAAAACGATCGAAGGTTTCATCAAATCTTTTTTTCTCGTCCAGCGTTTTGGCTAACGTCAATTCGAGCGCATCTCTCAACAGAGTTTTATCCCGGATCCCAACGTGGGAAAGAACGGCAAATGCGTCCAGCGTTTCCGCCGTCGATACGCGAATATCTGCGTTTCTAAGAGCATTGACGAGAAGCGCAAACGTGGCGTCCATGGGACTCGATTTGCGCCTACGCCGAAGAGAACAAGGCAACCGTAATAGAGCTATCCACCGTCGACGCTTTTATCGGCCGGCCGCTGACGCCACCAAGGGCTTTTCTAGTTCACGCCAGTCGATATCCCCATCGGAGGCAAGATTCTCGAAATTGAGCACGCCCATCTCCTCGAACTTCGGGCGAATTTGATCGGTCAACAGTCCAATGCGAGCGAGATTCGGGATGATGCGTGCGTATAGCATGTTAAGAAAATCGGCGTTTAATCCACGCTCCACTAACACCTGACGGGTCTCTTCGACGTCCCAACCAAAATGCCTATACACATCCGTCGGAATTAGACGATCCCGACTAACGATGCAGGCCTCGTAAGCAAACTGAGCCCGGTCCTCCTTTTCTTCTTCCGATAATGTCGCCACGAATTCCTCGAGATAATTAACGCCGAACGTGACGTGCCGGGCTTCATCGCGAATGACNAGGTACAAAAGCTCTTTCAACACAGGATCGTCCGTATCGTTCATNGCGATATGAAAAGCTGCNAGCGCTAAGCCCTCCAAAACGATTTGCATGCCAATGAACTTTAGGTCCCACCTCTCNTCGGTCANNATNTTATCCAACAGCGACTTCAGNCCCTGGTTGACCGGATAAGACAGNCCNANTTTNGTCTGNANATACCGGTTGAAGACNTCGACATGCCTNGCTTCNTCNAAGGTTTGTGATGCCGCGTAGAGTTTCGCGTTAAAACTTGGAGCGCAACTCGCGAGCTGCGACGCGACCAGCAATGCGCCCTGCTCCCCATGGAGGAATTGCGACAACGACCAGGCATTGTCGTGTTTGAAAAACGCCAACTTGCGCTCCGTGGAGAACGCATCGAANGGCGGATATCCATTCCAGTCTGCATTNGCGAGAAATTCNTCGATGAATTCTGGTTTTACCGGTGTCTGTTCATGCCAATCGGGCGTTTGATCCCAATGAACNTCAAGCGACCCGTTCCAATTAAGCGTTTTACCCAATTCGTACAAGCGCTGGATACGATCATCAGCGACTCGATAATCCCAGTTGTACGAACCTGTCAGGGGCGTATTGAAGATTTCAGCAACGTGCTGAACATCCGCAACAGTCATCCCGCCCCACGCGGATTCCTCATCACCAAATTGCCGAATTTCTCTCGGCGCGNCCTCAACGTAATCGATGCCCATACCACTCTCCTTCGGGCGGCATAGTATTCACACGCCAGCAATTTACAACCATCAAACTTGACAAAAAAAGTCCAACTTCGGACATTCCCCAGTCTTGAGCCCCGAAATTCAAATTCATACGGTCGGCGANCCCCGGTGCCAAGAAATCTGTTAAAACAGTCCTCAACGGTTCCGTCCACNTACTAACTCAGACTTTGAACCAGGCCNGNCACTAAATGGTCATGAATACCAACGAAAACGCGATCGAAATAATTTCNGCTCTCATGCCAAATCGAGGCCAAATCGAGNCAGTGGANTATTTACCTGGCGGCTACAGCAACGACAACTTCCGCTTCAGAATCGACGCCGAGGTTTTTGTTGTCCGGATCGTCCGAACACCANCCCCTCGCCCATTTGAAAGATACTTTGCGAGTCTGTCCGTGGCGCCGGAACTCATCGCATTTGACACCTCCAGCGGTCACATGATTACTCGTTGGGTCGAGGGTGATGTCCTTACAACGAATAGGCTCAGCCCAATCGAGGGATCACGTTATTTGCGGGAATTGCACGATGCCATTCCCTCTTCGGTGACGCGTTACGACGTAACAGAACACATTGCACGTTACTTCGAAGCGGCCGGACAANCCGGTAAAGAACAACTATGGCTCGAACGTATCCGTTGGAAAGAACATAAGATTCGCGGGTGCCACAACGACCTCAATCCATGGAACATTATCCGCACAGAGACCGGCATGCGAACCCTCGATTGGGAATCGGCGGGCGATAACGACCCGCTTTTCGACGTCATCGGTTTTTGCTACGGCTCNGACTACGANGATGCTGAATCTCTTTNGTGCGCCGAAACGTACTTAGGTCGACGTTTAAGCGAAGAAACATTACGCAAAACACAAGCGATCTTTCAACTAAGAGAACACGCCTGGGCGATTTCACAGATTAGTGCCGGCAACGACCGCGATGAAATCATCGAGCAGCGTGATCAATCAATTGCCAACGTCCAGCACCTTCTTTAAGTCAATGTAGCGATAACTTCGATTGCACGGCTGAGTCGGGAGGCACCTAGACCCTCGATTTCAGTGTAAGGCGACTCAAATTCTTCTAGGGTCCGCGTGTAAAGGTTATGTATGCGTTCCCGATCGTGTTGTGACTCTCTAAGCGCGTCTATCTCCCATGGAACGTCCGGCTTCATCAAAAGGTAATGCCGTCCCTCGATTGCTTGAAGGTGCTCAACAAGCCAAATCGGGGGCCGACCAAATTTGTCGAGCCACCAAACGTAAAGTACCACCGCGTCGGTATCGAGAATCCGCAGGGAGTTCCGATTGGATACGAAATTCCGCTCACGACAAATCTGCGTGGTTGCAATGGAAGCTATATCTTGAACGGTGTAGTGCCGCCGCTTCTCAGCATGTATTGAAAAATACTCACGCGCGTATTCTGGTAGCCACTCAGCGTCATAGTGTTGNGCAAGTGAGTNACAAAGTGTGGTCTTACCCGTGCNCTCTGTCCCAACGATGGCAACGATCACGAAGGNGCGGGGTCCNTTACCATACTCGACGACATGGACCGCNACCAAGCCATCCAACCCCAAACGGCCATCGGGATGTATAACCCATAAAGTACGGCGTACGGCCATATTCCTTTGAAAATNTAAATCCCGGTCGCAAGAACGTCGATAACCAGCCAAACAATCCAATTTTCAATATATTTATGCGCNGCCATCCACATAGCCGCAAAACTCATGACCGTTGTCGTACTGTCCCAATAGGCGAGATCGGCATCGGTGTAGTAGTCGAATAACCATCCCATCGCAACGATGCCAATCACCGTCGCAACACCTAATAATGAGGCNCTACGCNTNCTNAGCCGGGCGACCACCAATCGGCCTCCGGAACTACGAGCACCGGCACCGCGGAGCCAGTAATACCAGCCATAGCCGTTCATAAAAACGTAAAAAACGTGCAGTACCAAGTCCGAATAAAGTCGCGCCTTGTAAAAAACNAATAAAGAAACCAACGCATACGCCAGGCCAACGGGCCAATTCCAAATGTTTTCACGGATGATCAGCCACACGCACAGGAGTCCCGACGCCGCACCGATTAATTCCCAGGGGCTAGAAATGAAGTAATTAGCAACGTTGATTAAAAAATCGGTCACCGGGGGACACCACGCTTAAAACCGGGACAGCGTGCCGCTTAGTATTCGCTTATGCAACCAATGNCNTTTGCGANCTCGGTTCCAAGCTCACGATCTACACGAACGGTTAGCCGACGACAACTTCCAACCAACCATCCTCTGGTTCCATGNCAAGTTCATCACCCGNCCGAAGATCGCGTGGACCGATAGAACGGTAGCCGACTTGGTATGGAACAAGCCCCATACCTAGATCGAGTTTAAGGCAGTCGAGAACTGACTCGTCGAATGGGACAAAAACTTTCATNGGCCCTTTGTATCCNAAAAAACTGCAGACAGGAGGGAGCATCGTGGAGATATGGTGGAGACACTTCTTTCCGTCTGCCGGCCGGTCGGTAATTGAACGTTGGTCAAGGTATGATCAACAAAATAATGACGGTAGATAGGCGATGGCTAAACACATCGCGATCGTTGAAGACGACCCCGATCAACGCGCCAACTACACCGACGCGATCACAAAAAAAGGTTATGACGTAACGGGATACGCGAGTCGCCANGAGGCACTTGAGGGTTTCGATCGAGANCTTCCGGATCTCGCGATTCTCGATATCATTCTCGGTGAAGATGTCGATGGCGGTTTCCAGATCTGTCGNGATCTCTTATCCCGGGCTCCAAGCCTGCCTGTTATTTTTCTTACAGAGCGCATCGACGAAATCGACAAGATCTCTGGTTTANGNCTCGGCGCTTGGGACTANCTNCCNAAACCTATTTCGCTCGACTATCTCGCTGAACGTATATCGTCCTTNCTACGTATCGANGAAGTTCGAGGAGANGATGACCCGGACAACTCATCTGCAAAGCGAATAGGNGANCTGACNCTAGACCAGGACGCTNTGTTAGTTTCTTGGCGNGGACAAAGACTAGATCTCTCCGGAACCGANTTCCGNATGCTNGCCAAACTTGTNCGCGTTCCCGGTCACGCGGTCAGTTACGACACCCTCATGAANGCAACAATGCAGTCGCTCGTAACTAACAANACGATCAATACCCACATGCGGAANATCCGAAAGAAGTTCGAGAAAATCGATCAAGAATTCGCCTGTATTAAAAGCGAATACGGNTTCGGGTATCGCTGGTCCNCTTGAAAATTTTTTCTGGCATTCGNGGACCACGCTTGGGCACGAAGCTCATGCTGCTCGGATTTTCCCTTTTGGTTATTCCCTGGCTGTCCTATCTCCAGCTCATCGAGATGGAACGACTACTTATTCAAAGCCGCGAAAACGTGCAGTTACTTCTCGCGCGGGGTATTTCAACGCTCTTCAATGGCCGTGACGATCTTTTTAACGATCTCCCTTTGAGTTACCCGCTCGAGTACGAACCCTTGTACGTCCACCCNCTGACGACATCGATCCGACTCGACGGCCATCCAGAAGATTGGGGATCAGGCCTCACAGAAAAGGCCCAACACTTTGGCCCCGCCCGTGCTGATGGGTCTTTCGATCTCCTTATGGCAGAACGNAACGATCAGCTGTACATATACCTCAACGTGATCGACGATCGAAGAGTCTATCGAAGTCCAGGCTACCTGCGGCTCGATACTGCTGATCACGTCCGTATCAACTTTTTTGAGACCGACGGTACCGACGGTAGAATTACTCTCACTCTTCACGAACCCGGTGTCGCGTCTGCCTACCGAATGAGCAATGACTGGCGTTTCGCTGCGACCGGNGCGCCGCCTGCTAACGAAGTCCAGGGCTCNATNNCCGAAACCGAAAATGGTTATGGAGTTGAATTTCGATTGCCACTTTCGATGATGGGTTCTAGGAGAGGTTTCGCCGTCTCCTTCGCCGACGTCGATAATCAGGAATCTCGTGAGATTCGGAACNTCGTTCAAACTCTCCCAAAAGGCGACAAAGAAAGCTTCAACCTCGTGGTGTTTCGGTCGCCNCAAGTACTCAACATCATCCAAGGACTCGGGTATTCGGGTGCTCGAATACAAGTGATCGATAGTCAGCGCCGAACACGTGCGGAAACTGGTTCCTACGGNACGATCGATTCGGCAAANCGNGNCAATCCNGCNNTNTTAGATACTCGANNNTGGTTCNCGNNNATACGACCGCTGCTCCATAAATTNATTATTCGCGAAGAGTGGCGTGATCAGCCCCAGACTGAATCGGATANCATTTTCGATAGAGCGCTNACCACTGCGCTCGACGGTCAACCTGGCGTCCTTCGTCGGGTAACCNACGATGCTCAAATTATTGTGGCNTTGCATCCNATTGTTTCAAAGGACAAAACCTTAGGNGCNGTCNTCGTTCAACAAAACATGGCNGAAATTCTCACNTTNCAGGAAGCNGCNATNGAACAAATCGTTTTGTTNTCNATTNTGTCCCTGTTAGCCGTATTCGTCGTGCTACTNGCTTTTTCAGTCAGGTTGGCGTGGCGAATNCGNGGGCTTCGNCGTGAAGCCAACGCTGCGATAGACCCNTACGGTCGCCTAAGAGCAAGCGCTNTACAGTCAGAAGTTANNGCNGGTGATGAGATCGGCGACCTAGCCCGNAGCATNGANAACATGCTGATGCGTTTAAATCANCACAACACCTTCATCGAGAACATGCCACGAACGCTTCGNCACGAAATCAACAANCCNCTCAATACGTTATCNACGTCGCTCCAGAACCTTGAAAACGANTCNGAGTCCGTACGTAANAGNAAATACCTAGAGAGCGCAAANAGNGGCGTTCTTAGGATCGGNGNCATCGTTCAAAANTTGGCNGATGCCGCAAATCTAGAGGAATCACTCGAAACCGAAGAACTTGAGANNTTGGATATCGAGAAGCTGATTGAAAACTATGTGGCCAATTTCCAGCTGACGCACGAAAANCANCGCTTCGTTTTTCGCGGGACTNGNGAGCCAGTCTTNGCANGAGTTTCCGACTATCGCATCGAACAACTNCTCGACAAAATTATCGACAATGCGATCGACTTTCACCGTCCTGAATCTCCCATTAAGGTCCAACTAGATACNTTTCGNGAGCATCTTCAGATCAGNGTNGCCAATCGTGGNCCCGCATTGCCNCGCGGTGCAGGAGAATCGTTATTTGAGTCGATGGTTAGCCATCGTGGACGCCAAAGTCGTCTCCATTTCGGTCTCGGGTTATACGTGGTTCGGCTAATCGCGGAACATCACGGGGGTAGTGTGCATGCGCTGGATCTACCGGATAGTTCGGGGGTCGCATTCATGGTTCGCTTACCACTCGATCGCGTTCGACCACCCGCACCGCCAAAGTTCGAAAAAACAGAGGCGGCGGAAACAGCCTAAGCCGGACGGTAGTGNGCGCCGATCGACACGTCACCGNCCTCGCAGACAACCTCCNTACGTTTTACNAAGTATTCCATTGAGGCCAGCACGCTTCTCGCAGCAGCNGCATGAAGNTATTCGGGCACTTCCTTGTACATACCAGGCACCATCTCGGGNATAGTCGTTNTGCCAGCNTNCAANGCTTGCATAATCTGGTGTTCGCGNTCCTTACGATGCGCGATAAACGACTCAACATGCGCATTCGTTTGGGTGATGGCGGGTCCATGAGTTGGCCAGTAAATAACGTCTTNCCGGTCAAGTAATATTTGCAGACTCTCCATGTAGGCCTCCATGTCGCCGTCNGGAGGTGAGATGACGCTCGTCGACCAACCCATCACGTGGTCACCGCTAAGAAGGGCTCGCTCGCTCGCTAATGCATAACAAACGTGATTCGAGGTGTGGCCTGGCGTGTAGACACATTCAACGGACCAAGTTGGNCCATCGATTATGTCGCCATGACGAATCTCGTTATCCGGGCGGAAGTCAGTATCGCCGCCCTCTTCAACGACGACCCCTTGTTCCTGTTTACCCGAACCATGGGGTCCATACGCGTACGTCTCCGCATCGCAATATTCAGCTAACAATGCGCAACCTGGCGAGTGATCCATATGGGTATGAGTGACCAGCATGTGAGTGATGTTTTCACCCCTTGTTGCCTCAAGGATTGCATCGATATGCATTGTATCCGCCGGACCCGGATCGACAACGGCAACCTCGCCCTGCCCCAAAATATAGGTACCTGTACCGTACAAGGTAAACGCACTGGGGTTATTCGCGATGACACGTCGAATGTCCCCAGATATTTGGGCTGAACGCCCGTACTCAAATTCGAGATCACGGACATAAGGAATGCTCACCGACATACCACTCGCCACTCGCGTAATGACTGCCAAGCATAGGCAACAGAGAACTGTCGAGCAATACGATTTCGCCATCGCAAGCGATTGTGTCGGCGAAATTTAGTCATCCGCTGTGATGTCCTTTATCCATTGATCTCGTAACTGGCGCCACTCCCCAACGTCAGGACGTACGGTCAGAGCTAATTCTAAATACAGTCGTGCTTCGGTCTGAAGACCAACGTCATGCGCTTCGTGGGCGACCAAGGCAAGCCGTTCGGCGGACTCGATTAAACGTTGCTCGGCATCGCGGTTTCCTGGATCCAAGCGAAGAGCCTCCCTGAGGGTAGCCACCGCATTGTTATCGGCAGGTTCAGTGATAAATCCTTGCTCCATCAGTTGCTCGGCTCCAGCAATAAGCGTTTCTACCCGATCAACCCGCTCTCGCTCCAACGCGTAACGAGACTTAAACTCTGCGACCGACGCCTCCCCGAGTCCGACGGCGACAGCACGATCAATCAATCGATCAATTTCTACGAAGCCACGAAGGCTTAACAAGTCGTAAAATCGGCGTTGAACTTGCGCAATAATTTCGGACATCCCCTGCGTTGCGATCGCATTCTCAGGATCAGTGGCAAGGACCCGTTGATATCGTTCGGCCGCGTTCGACTCCGGGGGATCAATCAAACTCCCAAGCGCCCGCAAGC
>PBGU01000009.1:46449-55953 GCA_002719135.1 Gammaproteobacteria bacterium | reverse complement strand
GGATCGAGTTTATTTGCGATGGCAATCCAGGCTGGGCCTCGTATTCGAGCGAAGCTCGTAACACCATGATTTTTGATGACGAATCGGGTCAAATAACGGACCCAGAATCACAAGAACGCAATGCGTGGGAGGGAATTCGGTGAGTGACCTGACAGAATTTCGAGCCGACACGAGAGCTTGGCTCCAGGAAAATCTGCCCGAGGGGCTCGTCGCCCGCGGAGAAGAATACTCAGGTGGGACAAAGGAAACGGTTCAAAATCCGGACACCTTACGTTGGTTTGAATCGTGCTACGAACAAGGGTGGACGGTACCCTCGTGGCCCAAGGAATTTGGTGGTGCCGAACTGAGTTCAACCCAAGCAAAAGTGTTGCAACAGGAAATGGCCATGGCCCGCGCGCCTACACCTCTCTCCGGCATGGGTGTGACGATGATTGGCCCGACGCTACTTGAACACGGTACCGACGACCAAAAGTCTCGCCATTTAAGAAGTATCGCCAACGGCAAAGTTCGGTGGTGCCAAGGATATTCAGAACCCAACGCTGGCTCGGATCTCGCCTCACTCCAAACCCGCGCGGTCGATCAAGGCGACTATTATTTGATCAACGGTTCAAAAATCTGGACGTCGGGGGCCAACTTTGCCGACTGGATTTTCTGCCTCGTGCGCACAAACACTGAAGTACCTAAACACGATGGGATCAGCTTTGTTTTATTCTCGATGGACGATCCCGGCGTTTCGATCAAGCCCATCGTTCTCATTGCTGGAAACTCACCTTTCTGTCAGTGTTTTTTTGACGACGTCAAAGTACCGAAAACAGATCTTATCGGCGAAGAGAACCGTGGTTGGAGCGTAGCGAAACGTCTCTTGCAACACGAACGCTCAATGATTTCGGGGATGGGATCCCTCGGAGGCGGCGGTCGCAGCAACTCGCTGGCGGAATCCGCGCTGTCGTTTTATGGAAAGACCGGATCAAGAATCGCCGATGCAAATGGTCGGGAGACGGTGTCCAGGATCAATATGGACCGGCAAGCTTTTTCTCTCACTCAACGACGAGCGATCGAGGAGAATACCTCGGGCTCAACGCCCACGTTTGCAACATCAATGTTCAAGTACTATGCGACCGAGCTCGATACTCGGCGGATGGAAGCGTTAATTGGCATGCGCGGCTCGGCGGGGATTGGATGGCAGGGGGATGAATTCGACGATAATGCCCTCAACGACACACGGTCTTGGCTTTTTGGCAAAGCGGGAACCATCGCGGGCGGCAGCTCTGAGGTGCAGCTCAACATTATTGCCAAGCGGGTCCTTGGATTGCCCGACTGATCGCCGATCGCCCAACGTCAACGGCCCCATCATGAACTCGTGGCAAATCCGCTAAGGAGTCCGCGTGGCAAAAATAGTCAGTATCGTCATGGGACTCGTAGTAATTTCTGCCAGTGTCTGGGTGGCTCAGTGTCCGTGTGACCGAAGTCCAGGCGCCTGGGTGTTTGGAGAGGTCGTCGACGATACCGTGGTGGATTGGAGTTTCGCGAATGACGCCGCTCTCTGCCAACTCGAGGTTTCCGGTTTCATCCCCCATTCGATCAATCTCAACTGCATGGCGGACCGATCAGAATTGTTCGTTAGTTGCGCTCGTTGCGACGGTAAACACTGGTCCACGGTAGCGATGGAAATACCGTACGGTCGTATCAAGATCCTTGACTCCGTATATCCAGTCAAAATGGTTCGCGTACTTGATGACGCCACACTGGATCGAGCTTGGCAGGCTAGGGCCAACAAAAGGCGCGGCCGACCCACGGCAACGTCGCCGCCTCCCCGACCCTCTCACTGGTGGTCGTTTCGGCTCGAATCATATTGACGATTCCGTCCGCCAAAATTGAAACGAGGTATCCTCCTAGGCTTGAACGTCGCAACAAATTGAACCGGCTTGATGGCATCAAATCTCCTATGGAAACCTAACCAAGACCAGATCGATCGTCGCAATCTGACCGTGTTCGCCGAACAGCACGGCTTCACGCCCGACGAATTTCCAGCGCTGCATGAATGGTCGATTACTTCGCAAGATTCGTTTTGGTCGTCTGTCTGGTCGTTCTGTGACATCGTCGGCGATCCCGGCGACAACGTCATCATCGATCCCGACACTTTTCCTGGCAGTCGCTGGTTTCCCCAAGCATCCCTCAATTTTTCCGAAAACCTCCTACGCTACGACGATGACCGTGTCGCTTTGGTTGCCATCACGGAGCAGGGCAAACGCGTGGCAATGACCTATACCGAATTGCGTATCGAGGTCGCGAAGTTCGCCGCTGAACTCAAAGATCTCGGGGTCGAAACGGGCGACCGCGTCGCTGGCTGGATGCCCAACGTCATTGAAACGGTCATCGCGATGCTCGGGACCGCTGTGCTCGGCGCCGTGTGGTCATCTTGCTCTCCCGATTTCGGTGTCGAGGGCGCACTCGATAGATTTGGTCAAATTAAGCCGAAAGTACTGGTTGCATGCGACGGCTACAGCTACAACGGCAAAACCTACGACATTACCGGCAACGTAGATAACGTGGCGAAAAGTATTGGGTCGATTCAACACGTGATCTGGTGTTCGCTACTGGGATTGCGGAACGACGGATTTCGCGAAATTCGTAAACGGACGGAAACCATGCCGGACTTTCGACGTCTCCCGTTCGACCATCCGCTGTTCGTCATGTATTCATCAGGGACCACGGGCAAACCAAAATGCATCGTCCACGGTGCCGGTGGGACGCTCATTCAACACACCAAAGAACACGTCTTGCATTGCGATCTACAACGCGACGACGTGCTGTTCTTTTTCACGACCTGCGGCTGGATGATGTGGAACTGGCTGGTGTCTGGTCTTGCGACCGGATGCACCTTGGTTTTATACGAAGGATCACCGTTTCATCCGACCTCGACAGCACTCATCGACTTGATCGACGAGGAGGCAATATCGTTATTCGGGGTCGGTGCTAAATACATCGCCAGTATCGAAAAAGCGGGCATCGAACCTAAATCTAGCCATGACCTCAGTTCCCTTCGTGCCATCTTCTCCACCGGATCGCCCCTAACACATGAATCTTTTCGATACGTATACACGAGCTTCAAGTCAGACGTTTGGCTTGCCTCCATTTCGGGTGGTACCGATTTAATATCTTGCTTCGTGCTCGGGAATCCATGGGGCGGCGTTTACGAAGGCGAGATTCAAGCGCCTGGATTAGGAATGGCCGTTGACGTGTTCAGCGACGACGCTTCTTCAATCATCGATACCAAAGGCGAGTTGGTTTGTACTCGTCCTTTTCCAAGCACCCCCATCGGATTTTGGAACGATCCTGGTGACGTTTTGCTACGAAGCGCCTATTTCGATCGCTATCCCCAAACCTGGGCCCACGGTGATTTCGCTGAAAAAAAATCGGTCACAGGAGGTTTCGTTATCCACGGTCGGAGCGACGCCGTGCTTAATCCCGGGGGCGTTAGAATCGGAACAGCGGAAATCTACCGCCAGGTCGAATCGATCGATACCGTTAAAGAAGCACTATGCATCGGCCAAGAATGGGACGGAGATACTCGGGTAGTTCTGTTCGTCGTGATGCAAGACGGTAGATCCTTCACGCAAGAGACCGCCGCCATGATTCGTACGAAGGTTCGGGAAAACACGTCGCCTCGTCATGTCCCCTCCCGGATCGTGGCCGTCCCTGATATCCCGAGGACCCTATCCGGAAAAATCGCAGAAATTGCCGTGCGGGAGGTTGTCCACGGACGTCCTGTAAGAAACTCAAGCGCGTTAGCAAATCCAGATACGTTGCACTATTTCGAGTCGCTCGAAGAACTCCAGTCCTAACCTTCGACGGTTTGGATACGACCCGCCATTTCCGCTCGCCAATGGGAAGGTCCTGTCTTGTGTACCGATTCGCCGCGAGGGTCAACCGCTACGGTCACAGGCATATCTTTAACTTCAAATTCGTAGATCGCTTCCATACCCAAGTCCTCGAACGCGAGGAGACGCGCACCCACAATGGCTTTGGAAACGAGGTACGCGGCCCCCCCAACCGCGACCAGTGAGACAGCACCAAAGTCTCTAATCGCTTCAATGGCTACGTCACCACGCTCCGCTTTACCGATCATTCCAAGAAGACCCGTCTTGTCGAGCATCTCACCAACAAATTTATCCATACGCGTTGCCGTGGTCGGACCCGCCGGACCGACCACTTCGGCTCCCACCGGATCGACCGGGCCCACGTAATAAATAAACCGATTACGAAAATCGACCGGTAGCGATTCTCCATTCTGCAACATCTCCATGAGACGTTGATGCGCGGCATCCCTACCCGTCAATAGTTTTCCACTTAGAAGTATGGTGTCGCCGGCTTTCCAGTCAGCAACATCTTCAGCTGTGATTGAATCGACGTTGACGCGTTTTACGTCCGGTCCCATCTCGAAGGCAATGTCTGGCCAATCGTCAAGGTCCGGCGGTTCAAGGACTGCTGGACCAGACCCATCGAGCACAAATTGGACGTGCCGGGTGGCGGTGCAGTTCGGGATGACGGCAACCGGTTTATTGGCCGCGTGCGTCGGGTAGTCCTTCACCTTGACGTCGAGCACCGTTGTCAGACCACCGAGTCCCTGGGCTCCGATACCGAGCGCATTGACCCGATCGTACAGCTCAAGACGAAGCTCTTCGGCTCTATTTTGTGCGCCACGCTCTTTCAGTTCGTGGATGTCGATCGGCTCCATCATCGCCTCTTTCGCCAGCAGCATCGCCTTTTCAGGGGTTCCGCCAATCCCGACCCCAAGGATTCCCGGCGGGCACCATCCAGCACCCATCGTTGGGACGACGTCAAGAATCCAGTCGGCCACCGAGTCTGACGGATTCAACATTGTGAACTTCGCTTTTGCCTCGCTACCGCCGCCTTTTGCTGCAATTTCAACTCTGAGCTCGGCTCCCGGAACGATCCGGGTATGTATCACCGCCGGCGTATTATCGAGGGTGTTGGTCCGGTCGCCTTCGGGATCCCAAAGTACCGATGCGCGCAGCGGATTCGAAGCATCCATATAGGCTTGCCGTACGCCTTCGTTGATCATTTCTTCAACAGACAGCTCCGATTCCCATTGGACATCCATGCCAACCTCAAGAAACACGATCACGATGCCAGTATCTTGGCAGATGGGGCGGTGTCCGAGAGCGCACATTCGGGAGTTCACCAACACCTGCGTTAACGCCGCTTTAGCAGCCGGCGACTCTTCCCGTTCGTAGGCTTCAGTCATCGCACGAACGAAATCTGGCGGGTGGTAGTAGCTGATGTACTGCAGAGCGTCGGCAACGCTGGCAATCAGGTCTTTCTGACGAACGACCGTCATACAATATCCGCCGTGTCAAAAACAGCAGTCTGCGCCATTTGATCCGATAAACTCAATGGGCTATCCGATCGACGCTTCTAACCAAACACACGTCGAACAATCCCCCGTCACGAGATCAGCGTCTTCCGATTCCTGGTATTGAGGCGTAGCAAAGCGTTCCACACGATCGTCAAACGCCCCATCTCGACCCGCTTTGATCTTGGGTCGCATGACAGCATCCTTCCACGCATCGTCGGTAGACCATCGCTGGGAGAGCGTCGTGGTACTCCCCGGATCCCTTGCCTCTTCCAGCAATCTGAGCGCCGCCATCACGACCGCCTTTTGAGATTGAACGTCGTGGGCGCGACCCGCGGTATGACCGAGCGGAAAGTCTAGGTAAACCATCCGAGGAGGGTTCACTAACCGACTAATCGACCAGGCACTAGAGAGGCTCACCGACGGAATGCCCCGGCTTTCTGCTTCACGGGCGATCAGTCCGACGGACTGGTGGCAAACGGGTCAGACCGGAACCATCAAGGCGACGTCAACTTTATCTTGCAGCAGCCTGGTCACGAGCGCTGGTGCCAGCACTTCACGGACTTTTCGGGCCGAGTAAATTCCGCCCATAAAAGTATATGCGCAGTGTGAAAGCTCACCGACGGTACCTTCTCGTACCAGACCACGCAGCGTGTCCATTGGAAAAACGACATTGGGGTCGCGGCGCGAATCGGTTAGGTCGTACGCGAAGTGCGTCGTTCTAATCCGATCCGTTGGCGTATCAAAAGAAATTTCGCGATAGCTAATGTCATCGCGGAAATGAAAGGCGACCTGCCCCGCAACGTATATACCTCCGGAAGCGATCAGTCCGACACGCCACTCGTGCATCGGCTTCGTCGGGATCGACAGAGCCAGAGACTCTTGATTCCGTACCCATTGATAAGGTGGATATCCGAGCGCCGCATACTGCTCACGCGTGCGCTCGATGTAATCGACGGGTGGTTGCCGCATCGCTTAATCATAGCACCCACCCAATTCCGGCCATCCCGGATGAATTGACACCGCCCTGTAGGAACGTCATGTTGCCGGCATGACAGATTTACCGGACCGGCAATTTGGTTTTCGGACGCGAGCGTTACATGCGGGAGCTCGACCGGAACCTGAAACCGGTGCTCGTGCAGTCCCCATCTTTCAAACGAGCAGTTACGTTTTCGAAGATCCCGAATCCGCAGCCGCTTACTTTAACTTGCAGGAATACGGCAATACCTATTCGCGGATCATGAATCCGACGGTCGCCGCTTTCGAAGAACGGATTGCGAACCTCGAAGGCGGCGTTGGCGGCGTTGCCTTCGCCAGCGGACTCGCCGCACAATCCGCCACGTTCTTTACATTACTTTCTCCCGGAGACCATGTCGTTGCATCACGAGCGCTCTACGGCGGATCGATTACTCAGCTCAAGCACTTGTTCAAGAAATTGTCGGTCGAGCTAACGTTCGTCGATCCGGACGATCCGGACGAATGGGATAGCGCTACGACTGAACAGACGCGTCTATTCTTCGGCGAAACGATCGGTAATCCTGGTGGTAACGTCATGGACATTGAGCGAATCGCCGAGGTCGCACACCGTCACTCGATACCGCTGGTTATGGACAACACTTTTGCCACGCCGTACCTGTGTCGACCCATCGAGTGGGGGGCTGATATCGTTATTCACTCGGCTACCAAGTTCCTTGGTGGACACGGAACTAGCATCGGCGGCGTGGTGATCGATTCCGGGGATTTCGATTGGTCCAATGGCAAGTTCGCCGTCATCGCCGAACCATCCGATGCGTATCACGGGCTCGCTTTCCACGAAACATTTGGGATGTATGGCTTTCTCATGAAACTACGCTCCGAGACACTGCGTGATTTAGGCGGATGCATGAGCCCTTTCAACGCGTTCCTTTTCCTGCAAGGCATAGAAACGTTACCGCTCCGGATGGACCGACACGTATCAAACGCTCTCGGCATAGCAAATTGGTTGGACGCTCGATCCGACGTCGTCAGTGTCAGCCATCCCGCGCTGCACTACAGAGAAAACGCTGCCCTGTTAGAGAAGTATCTTCCTAACGGCGCCGGCGCCGTTTTCTGCTTTGAGCTCGAGGGCGGTCGCAGCGCGGGTCAGAATTTCATCCGCAAGGTGCAGCTGTTCTCACACCTCGCCAACGTTGGGGACGCAAAGAGTCTGATCATCCACCCCGCCAGTACCACCCACCGACAACTCAACAACGACGAACTGCAAGCTGCCGGTATCGCGCCCGGGACAATTCGCCTTTCGATCGGGATCGAGGATATCGACGACCTTCAATGGGATTTGGAGCAGGCCTTTGCCTAAAACGATTAAGTATCAGGACCCAGCCACAATACAGCGTGTGTTGCGCACCAGCCGCTCCGTCGCCGTCGTCGGTTTGTCGGCCAACACNTTGCGTGCCAGTCACTTTGTGGGCTATTACGCGCAANGNCATGGCTACCGAATCATCCCNGTTAATCCNCGAGAAGAAGANNTCCTCGGCNAGCCATGTTTTAACTCNTTGNCCGNCGTCGGCGATGNGGTCGACGTCGTCAACGTTTTCCGAGATCCCTCCGCNGTNCCNGCNCTAGCTAGAGAAGCCGTAGCCATTGGCGCCAAAGCTTTGTGGCTTCAGTTTGGAGTCATCAGTGATGAAGGGGCCGCCTTCGCCGCCGACGCCGGCCTCGACGTCGTGATGGACCGTTGTCTCAAAATCGAACACGCNCGTTATATGGGGCGTATGCATTGGTTGGGGCTTAATACCGAGGTCGTCACTGCCCGCCGGCGCATCAGACGCTAACTAAAATACACTCCTCCGTTAGTGTTCCTCAATTTATCGCGTGCGATCACCATACGATGCACTTCGGAGGGTCCTTCCCCAATGCGCTTGACGCGAAGTTCTCGATACCACCGCTCGAGCGGCATCTCTTGGGCAACGCCCATACCCCCAAACATTTGGATCGCGCGNTCNACCACGCGTCCTGCCGTTTCGGTCCCGTAGAGTTTACAAATCGAGGCATCCACCTTGCCCGACTGACCGGCATCCACCTTGGACGCAGCGTCGTACACGAGCATACGAGCGGCTCTCAACTCGACTTCTGAATCNGCAATCATCCACTGAATTGCCTGTTTGTCGGCCAACATGCCGTCCCTTGTGGGTCGTTGTTTTACCCAACCACATGCCATATCGAGAGCCTCTTGCGCCATCCCAATACATCCCGCGGCATANGGTATGCGCGCGTCCACTANCCAACTCTGTGCCACACCAAAACCNTGACCGACNGNCCCGAGGACATTCNCAACGGGNACACGGCAATTNTCNAGGANNATTTCGTAAGGNGATAANGCNCGTATAACTTTGATTTCATTAAAATTTATTCCAGANAATGTCGGNTCTACNATAAACGCNGTGATTTCAGGNGGCGCTTCNGCGGTACCNTCACGCGTGCGTGCAAANAGNATGCCGAAATCCGCACCCTCCGCNCCTGTGATCCACATNTTGCGCCCGTTAAGAANCCACTCATCACCATCTNTTTCGGCCCGCGTCGAAATGTTGTTNCGGGGATCCGANCCCCCGGTNGGTTCCGTAATGGCGACAAAAGCACGCATCTTCCCCTCGACGCATGGAATTCCATANCGTTCAATNTGNTCAGGTGTTCCNCCCCANATNATNTTNGGNGGGCCACCGCCGAANGCACCCAGNGCNGGNGCATAACCNCCGAGACGGCACTTNGAAGACTCTTCCGCAATCACCNCTCNNGCCATCGCNCTNACCGGATTTCCACCATANTCCTCAGGNACNGTAAGNCGNGTGAGNCCCATCNCNTCCGCCATCGCNCGAAGNCGAANNCGATCTTCNCNANCGCAACCAATAGCATCGTGAGGCANNGNNTCTTCGATCGGTTTNACTTCTTCGCGCATGAANCGNCGNANCTGATCCCTGAGAAGGNTCAGCTCNTCGGANAACCGGAAGCCNTAATGNTTCTCTTCTTCAATCGCGATACCCAAACNCCCNTNCCTCAAATCTTTCAACNCANTGAGCGTGCCTTAGCCANCNNNAAAAGACCAGNCANGNGGNCNGNGGTGATACGACGNANGCNTNGACTTCNATTANACT
>PBGU01000009.1:0-46444 GCA_002719135.1 Gammaproteobacteria bacterium | reverse complement strand
CCTTTANGTNANNNAGGTAGNNNACGTGAAGATNTACCACGTCCAAGGAACNCGNTCGGTGCGCGTCATATGGCTCTGCGAGGAACTTNAGGTCCCGTACGAAATNGAGAGTATCGANTTTTCTCAGANNTTTCGGCAGTCGCCGGAGTGGCGNGCNAAATCCCCGACNGGNAAAGTTCCNGCNATGGACGACCAANANTTCACAATGNTTGANTCNGGNGCNATGCTTCAATACGTACTTGATCGNTANGGCAATGGTCGACTAANGCCNAAACCNGGAACGCCAGAAAGCGCGATGTATTTGCAGTGGTGTTGGTTTGCAGAAGCTACGTTTGCTCGCCCACTCGGCGACATCGCACACCACACGGNAATNAAACCGGAAGCCGAGCGAATCCCAGCCGTCGTTGAGGATGCGCGCGCTCGAGCTCTCAGTTGCCTTGACGCGGTGAACGACACGGTAGGTAAAACCGAGTTTCTCGTCGGCGACACGTTTTCTGCGGCCGACATTATGATGGGCTATACGTTAATGCTGGCCGACCGCTTTAAGGTGTTGGAGAACGATCACCCCAACGCGCGCGGCTATNTTGAACGTTTGGGGTCGCGTGATGGATATCAAGTCGCCGTATCAGTTTGAGTGATCGCCCTGTGACACAATCGCGCGTTCAGATAGATCGCGGACGATCTCCGCGTGACGCCTCCCGTCCAAGCGATGCGCTAAGGAAACGAGAAACAGNAGCGCATTAAATANCAANGGACANACGGCGATCATNAAGAGTAACCCTGCCACGGTTTCTTNNGACTGCTNTTGATTGGCGACAAAACCGAACCANGCTANCATCGCTGCGATACCCGATCCCGCGATGGCTTTGGCAAGCTTCTGGAAAAAACTNGCTGTCGAGAAGACCACACCCTCCGCTCGAATTCCCGTTTGCACTTCCCCATGTTCGACCGTGTCGGCGAGCATCGCCCAGCCTAGGACCATGATAGGCGAGCCGCCAATAGCCAATACGGATCCCCAAACAAACACCAACCAAACATCGCTCACGGGCGTGTAGTAAAACCCGACCGCACCNACCATTGCGATCAAAGCACCAACACGTACCGCCCCGGCTTTTCCGTACGTTCGGGAAAGCCAAGGTACNGCNAACAGACCCGGGAACATCACGGCGAGCGTGACCAACATGTACAGCGGAATAAGATCTTCGCGCCCCATGCTGTACTTGAAGTAAAAAGGTGCCGTACTGAAACGAAACGTGAACGCGAGCATGCCTAAGCANAAAAGCGCGATGGTGATCCATAACGGCACATTCGCGACAACGACCCGAACACTGTCGCGGAAACTAACTTTACTGGTGGTGACGTCCTGAAACGCACCCTCCTCGGTACCGCGAAACGTCAGCCACAAGAGCAATGTCGCCATCACGCCAAACACAATCATGGTCCATTGAAACCCNATCGCTTCGCCGCCGAAAACGTCGACCAGTGGCAACATGCCAACGCTAACGATCGTCCCGCCCGCAAGCGCAAACATCATCCGTACCGAGGTAAAGCCTGATCGTTCTTGATAGTCATTGCTTATTACGGCACTAAGGGCAGCGTACGGAATCGTCACCACAGTGTAGATCACGCCAAAGAGCGTATAGGTCNCGTACGCCCATATGATTTGTCCTACCTCGTCAAAATCCGGCACAGTGAATGTCGCCACCGCAATGACAGCCAATGGGANCGGACCGAACAACACATACGGCCGAAACTTACCCCAGCGAGTCCGCGTACGATCCGCTAGAAATCCCATGATGGGGTCGGTAATCGCATCGACAATGCGCGCAACCAGAAAAACACCNGCCGCGATTTCCGCGGAAAGCCCATACACGTCGGTGTAGAAAAACAACAAATACGTCATCGCGGACATGAAATAGAGATTGATGCCCATGTCGCCTACGGCGTAATCGAACTGTTGTCTTTGCGAAAGCAAGTCGTCGCCTCCNTTGAATNTCGTCGACGTCACGCCAGTGTGCGCAAATTCAAGACCGGTGCCAATACGCAACTNCTCTCTGGTAGGCTCGGCACAGCATCCATTCGTTTACATCGGTATCGAACAGAAACGGGAGGTCCCATGGACGTCGGTCTGCAGCTCATTTTTTCTTCGTATGGCTGGGACACAGATGTCACCGACGGCACGGTCTATGAGCAAGAACTTCGCCTCGCCGAACTGGCCGAACAACTAGGATTCGACGCGGTCTGGCCAACCGAGCATCACTTCTTCGACTATTCCTTCTGCCCAGACAATCTCGAACTACTTGCGTTCGTCGCCGGAAGGACAACCGATATCAAACTCGGTACTGCCGCGGTCATCCTGCCTTGGAACGAACCCCTTCGTGTAGCAGAGAAAGTTGCCCTGCTCGATACCGTGTCCGGGGGTCGGGTCCGTTTCGGAATGGGTCGCGGACTCTCTCGTCGTGAATTTGCGCCTTTCGTCGGCATCGACATGGATACTTCGCGCGAGCGCTTCGACGAATCTTCCATGATGATCGTGAATGCACTCAAAAGCGGTTATATCGAAGGGCAAGGACCCTTCTATCCTCAACCTCGAACCGAAATTCGACCACGACCGGAACGTTCGTTTGACGATCGCATCTATGCCGTCGCGAATTCAACGGATTCAATCGAAGCATGCGCACGGGTTGGCGGTCGTATGATTATGTTTTCGGAGGCTCACTGGGAACGTCGCCTCCCTGGCATCGAACGGTACCGAGAGCGCTACGAGCATCACCAAGGAAAAACTGCACCGCCAACCATGACCGCCGACTTTACCTTTTGCCACAACGATCCAGACCACGCACGGGACGTTGCAGAACAGTGCATGGCCACGTATCTCCAGAGTCTTTTAGAGCATTATGAATTGATGGGCGACCACCTCGACAACATGGAGGGGTACCAGGGATACGGCAAGCAAGCCGCAAAATTGCGTGAGATCGGTTTCGACAAGTATGTCGACGGATTCCTCGCTGCGAATGCGTACGGCACACCCGACCAGATGCTGGAAAAGTACCGGGAACGCTTCGACGTCATAGGCCCCTTCGAAGAGGCCGCCTGCTTTCGCTATGGTGGCATTGCGTACGAAGACGCAGAAGCCAGTATGCGCTTATATGCAGAAACGGTGCTTCCGGAGCTTAAATCGTGGGACTGATTTAGCGACTCCAACAACTACCACGTGTCGATGTATGGGTACTTCTTCTCAGTTCGTGGCGACGCCGGTGGCAATCGTTTCAAACTACTCGCAATCCACTCACGCGTATCGCTCGGATCAATCACGTCGTCCAATCCGCCCCCGGTCCCTGCGTTAACGGCCTTCGCGCCTTCATACGCACCTGCCACACGACGCTCGAACTCCAGGCGGCGTTCCTCTGCATCTTCAATGGCGGCAAGTTCTTTGCGATAGCCGAGCTTGACCGACCCTTCAATATTCATGCCGGCAAATTCTGCAGTCGGCCATGCCACAGTAAAAAATCCAACCAACGCACTTGCACCACACATCGCTTGTACGCCTAGCCCGTACGCTTTGCGAACGACTACGCCAAAAAGCGGTGTCGTCAGATTCGCTCCAGCATTGAACATGCGAACGCAATGGCGAACCAGCGCCGTGGCCTCGACGTCCGGGCCCACCATCATGCCAGGGCAATCCATCAGCGAGAGAACTGGGATATCAAACGCGTCGCACAATTGGATGAATCTGGCGCCTTTATCCGCCCCGTCAGAATCAATGGCCCCGGCCAGGTGGTGGGGATTATTCGCAATGACTCCCATGGGCTGCCCTTCCACCCGTATGAACGCAGTAATGACACCGACCCCAAACTTTTCACGGATTTCTAGCACGGAATCTTTATCCGCGATGGTATGGATAATTTCCCGCATGTCGTACAAGCGCAGTCTGTTCTCGGGAATCGCGTGGCGCAACGGGCGCTGGTCATGGGCCTCCCATTCCTTGGTACGACCTTGGAAATAAGAAAGGTATTTCTTAGCAACTTCGACCGCGTCTTCCTCGTCCGTGGCGAGGATGTCGACCACACCATTGGGGACCTGAAACGACATCGGCCCGACTTCCTCGGGTGTGTAGATTCCGAGTCCACCACCTTCAATCATTGCCGGACCACCCATCGCCACGGTCGTTCGTTCGGTTGCAATGATGACGTCACAACACGCAACCAGGGCCGTGTTACCAGCAAACGTGCGTCCGTTAATCACCGCAATCATCGGCACGAGTCCAGAGAGCTTCGAAAATTGCGTGAACGTGTGGGTGTCGAACGCGACGCCCGGTCCGGTCCCGTCATCCCCAGGTCGGCCACCACCTCCCTCGCCAAAAAGGACCAGAGGAATCCTGAATCGATGTGCTAACTCAAACATTCGATCTTGCTTGTAATGGTTACGACCACCTTGCGTTCCCGCCAACACGGTGTAGTCGTAATGCACAAGCATGGCCCGTGCATCAACATCATCAAATAGATTGGCGTTAATCGTACCGATGCCTGCAATAAGGCCGTCGGCCGGTGTGTTTTTCCGCAAGGTTTCCATATCAAAGCGTTTGTGCTGACGGGCCACGATAAGAGGCCAGTACTCTTTGAACGAGCCCTCATCCATCAGTTGGGCGATATTCTCTCGCGGCATTCGGTAACCACGCCCGTATCGTTTCGCCACAGCGTCGGGTCGATTTTCGTCCAAGGTAAATGCGTGTCGACGATAGTTTTCCGCCAGATCCGGCCGAATATAATCGGGATCCAACTGCTCGTTTTCGGCAACGTGATCGACGTCAACTTCGGCTGCTTCAATAAATACAATTGGATATCCATCACGGACGACGTCGCCAGCTGACATGGTGATCTCACGGACGATTCCATCAATGCCAGAGCGAATCACATGTTCCATTTTCATGGCTTCAACCACAGCCACTTGTTGCCCTGCACGAACCTGATCGTCTTGATCCACGTCAATCGAAACAATCGTCCCCTGGATGGGTGAACTCATTCCAACCGAACCATCGGGACCCGTGACAACCACCTCGTCGTCCACGACGACTCCACCTGACCCTCTGGATTTGACTTCGGCATCGTGATCAAAAAGTGCGAGCGGATCGCTGGTATCTACACGAGCACCTGCGAAACCACCCACCTTATGACCATCAACGGAGGCATCGGACTCAACGAAACGAGCCCGCGATTTCACCTGTTCTGCCGCAAGTTCCGAAAGGTTGTTATCAACCCAACGGGTAGTAACCCGACTTTCCGCAAAGTCATCGTGAGCGAGAACGTTCAATAAGAAAGGAATATTGGTCTCTACGCCGGTAATGCGGAATTCGGAAAGCGCTCGACGCATGCGCGTAATCGCAGACGAGAATTCGGTGCTGCCGGAATGCACGATGACTTTCGCTAACAGCGAATCAAACGACGTGCTCGTCTTGTACCCGGCGTAGCCGAAACCATCGGTTCGAACACCCGGTCCATTCGGGGCTTCGTAAATGCTGAGCGTCCCAGCATTGGGTCGCACCGATCCATCGGCGACGATGGTTTCCATGTTGACGCGCGCCTGAATGGCGTAGCCACGAGGGATCCCTACCTGCGGTTCATCGAGTCCCAGGTCGGCGAGTGAATCGCCGTCTGCAAGCCGTATTTGCGCCTGGACTAAATCAACGCCGGTTACCTCTTCGGTCACGGTATGTTCGACCTGTAATCGGGCGTTGGCCTCGATGAACACAAACGGCAAGTCGTGACCTTGNTCCGATGTATCGATCAAGAACTCGAANGTCCCGAGATTCGTGTAGCCCTCTTTAGACGCAAATCTCACGGCGGCATCGATCAGTTGCNTTCGTAGCGAATCGGNCAACCCAGGCGCCGGAGCTATCTCCACTACCTTCTGATTACGCCGTTGAACGCTGCATTCCCGCTCACCGAGATGGACAACACCTCCGTGAAGATCACCCAGAATTTGTACTTCGACATGACGTGCTTGCTCCACGAATTCTTCGACGTACACGTCGGCCAACCCAAAGGCTGTTTGAGCTTCGGATTGACAGCGCGTATACGCCTCCTCCAGTTCATCAATCGAGCGAACCGTCCGTGTTCCCCGACCGCCACCACCGGCGATCGCTTTGATCATCATCGTGCCGTTGGAGCCGAGCGTTCCAAAAAAATCGGCTGCCCGTTCTAACGACACCGCCTCGTCATAACCTCGTAANACAGGGACGTCGGCGGCGGCCGCTGCAGCGCGCGCGCGGGCTTTGTCGCCGAACAACGACAGATGGTATTCGCTCGGCCCGACGAACGTTATGCCATGCTCAGCGCAGGCGGCGGCAAAATCGGCTCGCTCCGACAGAAACCCGTACCCCGGATGGATCGAGTCACACCCATTTTTTTCAGCCGTCGCCAGGATGGCTTCAGCATCCAAATAGGCACCCGCACCAATCCCGGAGAGGCCGAAGGATTCGTCGGCAACTCGGGTGTGTAGACTTTGCTCATCGTCCTCGGAAAATACCGCCACCGTAGATATCCCGAGATCAGCGGCCGCTCGAGCTATACGTATCGCAATTTCACCGCGATTAGCGATCAACAATCGTTGTATCGGCATGTCGGTTCTACTTCGGCCAAAGAACTGGCGATTCTAGCAAGGAACGAAGGATCCAGAATCCGATGTGCTCGATCCGTATCATCGCTGCGATCCTATCCCTCTTATTGGATCGAACTCCATTTCGCAGCGTCCTCGTATACTCTCCCGTGTCTTCTCAGCTAAAGCGATCCGAGGTAGCCGACTCAACATGAAAATCGAAACCGTTGAAACCCGTCATTGCAATGCTGGTTGGCGCAATTACCACTTCGTCCGCATCGAAACCGTCAATGGCATCGTCGGATGGAGTGAATACGACGACGGCTTTCGACCTGCGGGGGTCACTACGGCCATCGAACAATTCGGCCACCTCGTCGTCGGTCACGATGTCAGAAACCACGAAGCCATCTACGCCCGTCTGACGGCCGCAGCCCGCCAATCCTTGGTCGGCGTGCTGCCACGTGCTATCGGCGCGATCGAAAACGCCGTTCTCGACGCCAAGGCAAAAGAACTGGGGGTTCCATGCCATGAGTTGCTGGGAGGAAAAATACGAGACCGGGTCCGGGTGTATTGGTCCCATTGCGGTACCTGGCGTATTTCCCGACCTGAAATATACCCACCGACCGTGGCAAATTTGGATGATGTTCGCTCCCTCGGTGCAGAGGTCGCCGAGCGGGGATTCACCGCACTGAAAACCAATATTTTCCGAGAAACACCGAACGGCATGGTCGGTTGGTCCCCCGGGTTTGGCGGTCCAAACGAGCCAGAAAGGACACCAAATTATAATATTATTAATGGCTTACAAGACTATCTTCATGCATTTAGAGAAGGTTCTGGACCAGAGATGGATATCTTGTTGGATCTCAATTTCAACGCCCGAACCGAAGGCTACCTGACACTATTGCGCGCGTTGCGCGATCACGAATTATTCTGGATTGAGATTGATACGCCACACGCCAGTGCTTTGGCGACAATTCGTCAACAAAGCCCGTTCACTATTAGCGGTTGTGAATCGCTCACCGGGTTAGTGGAATTCCTTCCGTATTTTCAACAGGAAGCTTTGGACATCGCCATCATTGACGCCGTCTGGATTGGCATTTGGCAATCGCTCAAAATCGCAGCCGCGGCGGACGCTTATCAGGTCAACATCGCGCCCCATAACTACTATGGCCATTTAGCCACGCTGATGAATGTCCATTTCTGCGCCGCGGTACCGAACCTAAAGATCATGGAAACCGATATCGATCGTTTCGTTGGTGACGCCGAAATCTTCACCCATGCGCCGAGTATCGAGGAAGGCCACGTCAAGGTCCCTGATCGTCCCGGTTGGGGTACCGAACCCAACGAAGCGGTATTGGAAGAATACCCGCCCCTGTAACGGCCTTTAGATGAGCGGCTGTAAATCAACTGGCCACGCGTACAGGCAGCGATTCCAGTCCGAGGACAAACGTACCATGACGCATCCGCGGCGAGTCGCTTCCGCGTTCGATCGCCACGGTTGCCGTCAATAATTCTTCGAATAGGAGGCGCAACTCCAATCGCGCCAAGTTCGCTCCGATACAGTAGTGTCGACCGAAGCCACCAAACGAGAGGTGGTGATTAGGAGACCGCTTAATATCGAAGAAATCCGGATCACGGAAAACGGACTCGTCTCGATTACCAGACTCGTAGAGAAGCAACACTTTATCGCCGGCGCGAACAAAGCGCTCGCCCAAGGCCACGTCACGCGTGGCGGTACGCTTAATATTTTTTACGGGACATACCCAGCGCAACATTTCTTCGATTGCGGAATCCAGCAACCCGAGATCCTGGCGTAAACGAACCATGCTATCGGGGTTTGCGAGCAACGCGTCGAGCCCTCCACTCGCGACGTGGCGCGTAGTCTCATCCCCTCCTACCAAAAGCAACAACGCTTCGTGGAGAAAATCTTTATGTTCCATGAGTACTCCCGACTCCCGGGCTACGACCAGCGCCGATAGAAGATCGTTGCCGGGCGTTCGGAGGCGACGTCTGTAGCATTCAGAGATGTACGCATCAAACTGATGAACCGCCTCCCGCACCTGCTCCTCGAAACTGGCAGGTTGATTGGACATGCCTGTCGCGATCAAATCCGACCAGTCAAGGAGTTTCCCGTGATCGGCTTCTGGGACGTCAAACAAATGTCCAATAACCATCATGGGGAGGGGCTTCGCGATCTTTTCTACAAAATCAAAACCCGTACCGGCATTCGATATGAGCGTTCGAACGGCTTTGCGAATAAAAGGTTCGAATGCACGCACCGACTGCGGAGTGAAGCGTTTTCGAACCACGCCGCGACGCAATAAGTGTTCCGGTTCATCACGGTTGATCATCGAGGGGACCGGAGGGGCGTCAATGCGTGAACCTTGCGTCGATGTGAATGTCACCTGATCCAACGANACAGTGCGGATATGCTCGTAGCTCGTCACNCCCCATANCCCNCNNTCATCGTCCCAAGNNGGCGCGTTCGCNTCCCAATAGATCGGNGNNTGNCGTCGNAGCCATNGGTACGCNGCANANGGNTTCGCNTGAAATTCAGGATCCAAAAACGAAACAGGCATCGGCGGATGCGGCATTACGGCTGGCTACGACTTAAAGAGGGCCATGGTTGAGAACACCTTGCCTTATTGAGCTCTGGTAGTCTCGTGGAAAAACTACGACAGAGGCAACCGTGACGGACATTGGCATTTTCTATTTTGCGACGGAATACGGCCACAACGTCGTTGACGTGGCTCGAGACGCGGAACAGCGTGGATTCGAATCGCTCTGGTTGCCCGAACATACCCACATACCGGTCAGTCGAAAAANTCCATACGCCGGCGGCGCNGAACTCCCCAAGGAATACGCCCACACGCTCGATCCGTTTGTTGCGCTCGCGGCAGTTGCAACTGCGACCAAACACATTCGCCTCGCCACCGGCATATCGTTATTGATCGAACGCGACACCATCACCATGGCAAAAACCCTGGCCACGCTCGACCTCCTCTCCAACGGTCGTGCGATCCTCGGAGTCGGCGGAGGCTGGAATCGAGAAGAAGCCGAACACCACGGTGTTGANTGGTCACAACGCTTCCAAAAACTAGAAGAACAAATAACCGCGATCAAGNTCATCTGGGCTAATGANGAAGCGTCGTTTCACGGCGAACATGTNCGCTTCGATCCTATCTGGTCGTGGCCGAAGCCCATACAAAGACCCCGCCCACCCATTCTTTTGGGTGGTGAAACGGATCACACCCTACGACGTGTCATCAAATATTGTGACGGTTGGCTACCCCGTGCTCGGGATCCTGAGATCATTGTCCGCGGCATTGCACGGTTAAATGAACTCGCCGAAGAAGCCGGCCGAGACACCGAGTCGATTAGCGTTAACGTGTTCGCGCCGAGGCCCGACGCCGAATTAATCGATCGATTCAAAAGTATGGGTGTCGCGCGCATCGTCCTATGGCTGCCCCCGGAGGATAGTGACGCGGTGTCACAGCGCCTCGATGGGTACACTCGCTTTCTCTAAGCGCACCCAAAAGACCGAATCGATCTCAATACGAAATCGACTTACCAACCGTGACCCAGCGACCGTTTTGTATTTGCGATAGTACGGAGGAACCGACGCCTTTGTGGTCATCAGGCCCGTACTGCAACTGGTAGCCGAACAAATCCTGGTAATCATCGATCGATTCAACTGCGGCGATGAGACTGTCTCGATTCAATTCGCGACCCGCAATTTCAAATGCACGCACGGTGAGGTCGGCACCCCGATACCCAATCATGGCAGGAAGCCCCGGGTACTCGCCGTAACGTTCCCAATACCGATTGAACCAATCGCGTAGTTCAGGCGACAACTCTTCGTCAGCGTAGCGAAGCGCGAGGGGCACGAAGGCGTAGTAGCCTTCGCCCGACCCGCTTTTTTGATCGGCGATTACCTGGCCGTAGGCCGCTTCGTTGCCGACCCAAGCTACATCCGACCAGTCCGCTTTACGTGCGGCTTCCAAGACTAAAATCGTATCTCGATGCACTGTACCCATCAGGACCAAGTTACAACCCGCTTCTCGCATGCGAATAATGGCCGCTGTGAATTCGCTCTCTGTCGGTTGATGCGCCGATCGTGCCGCAATCGTGATACCCATTTGCGCGGCTTGATCTTCAACACCGTCAAGAACCTCCTGCCCGTAATCGGTATCCTGGTAGACGACACACGGTGTCGTCGCGCCCTTCTCTTCAATAAAGTATCGCACGGCGGCACGCATCTCCTCGTAGTACACGCCCATCTGAGAGAACATAAGTTTCTGAAACGGCTCCACCATCGATCTTGCGCCCGTCACCGGGAACAAATTCGGCACCCCGTCTTTGAATTGTTGAACCATGACAGCGTTATTGGTCGGCGTGCCGATTGCCATCACCATCGCAAGAATCTTGTCTTTCTTAATGAGCTTGTTCGCCGCGGATACCGCCCGCGGGACCTGGTACTGTGCATCTTCGAGGATGTATCGAATCTGACGACCATGCACGCCTCCCGCATCGTTTGCCTCACCGAAACGCATGCGCGCGCCATTCGCGATGCCAGTACCCCATATCGCGATCGGACCAGTTAGATCCGTATGTGCCCCAATCACAATCTCGCTATCCGTCACGCCGTCGACGTGAGCGGAACCCTCTTGACCCGATGAATCGGTCTCGCCACAACCCGCTAACAACGCGAAACCTAACCATGAAATCGGCAACAACAATCTACTCATCTCAACCCCCTTGGTACATGCCATCGATTAGGTCTGCGTACTTCTCATTGACAACTTTTCGCTTTAGCTTTTGCGTCGGCGTCAGCTCGTCGTCTTCCGCGTCCAGTAACTGATCAATGAGACGAAACTTTTTGATGGTTTCGACGCGTGCAAATTTGACATTCACCTTTTCGATCTCGCCATGAACGAGGTCCTGGACTTCTTGAGTATGGCAAAGGCTCGTGTAGTTGGTGAACGGCACGTCGTTATCTTGCGCATACTTCGTCACATTTTCATCATCAATCATGACCAGGCACGTCAAATACGGACGTTTGTCCCCCACCACCACAGCGTCGGTAACGTATGGCGAGAACTTTAGTTGGTTCTCGATCTCGCTCGGCGTGATGTTCTTACCCCCGGCCGTGATAATAATGTCCTTCATTCGGTCAATTATGTAGATAAAGCCATCGTCATCGATTCGGCCAACGTCACCGGTGTGAAGCCATCCTTGTCGAATCGTCTCGGCCGTTTTTTCTGCTTTGTTCCAATAGCCCTTGATGACACCAGGACTTCGAATGAGGATTTCATCCTCCTCGGAAAGTACAACTTCGACGTCCTCGATGGCCTTGCCAACGCTCCCGATCCGAAAATCATCAAGCAGATTGGCAGTCGCGATGCCAGTGCATTCCGTTTGACCGTAGACCTCGTACATCGGCTTACCAATCGACCAGTACCAATCAATTAAATCCGGAGCGATCGGAGCCGCTGCGGTGGAAAGCCAGCGACATTTATCGATACCGAGCGCGCGTCGGATATTACGAAAAACAAGGTTATCGAACACGAAGAACGCGCATTTCAGATAAAGAGGTACGCGTGTCAAGGTTTTCAAATACGCCGCGCGCTTTTGCCCAACCTTGAGACCAGCATCGTACGCGACTCGACCGAGCCACGTGGCCTCCTTGAGCTTAATTGCTACGGTTGAAAATTGCTTTTCCCAAACCCTCGGGACAGCAAAATGGATCGTTGGTTCGACCTCTTGTAGATCTCGAACCACCGTCTCTGGACTCTCAACGAGGTTAATCACCGCGCGCGACTCAATCAATGAAAACGTATAGAACATCCGACCGGCAACATGGGCTAGCGGCAAAAACCCGAGCTGTTCGTCGTCCTCGTGGATGCCGTAACAACTTTGCAAACATTGCATCATGAACATCATGTTCTGCTGGGTAATCATGGCGCCCTTGGGCGGCCCGGTTGTCCCCGACGTATACGTGAGGACCATCAAATCGTCGGGTTTTGCCGCCTCGATTTCAGTTCGCCATCGATCCGAGTTCGCTCGTGCATATTCACGACCCAACTCAAGCAGTTGCTCGAACGATTGGCACATCGGGTCGTCCAACTGCCGAAGACCTTCCATATCAAAAATGAACACCTTTTCGAGCGACGGTGTTCTGTCACGGACCTCGAGAACCTTGTCCAACTGTTCTTCGTCTTCTGCAAAATAAAACCGCGTGGAGCTATCGGTGACGAGATATTCCACCTGATTTGGCGCATCCGTGGGATACACACCATTGGTCACACCGCCTGCACAAATGATGCCTAGATCCGCAAACATCCATTCTTTGTTGACTTCCGATGCGATCGAACACACATCACCACGCCGGAGACCAAGGGACAGCAACCCTAGACCCACCAGTCGCGCGATTTCACCGTAATCGCCCCAGCTGTACTCGTTCCAAATCCCAAAGTCTTTTTCGCGAATCGCTGTTTTCGTCGCGTACTCGGTCACGCGCTGCCAGAACAACTGTGGAACCGTCGTGCAATCGTCGATCGCGGTTGGGGCGTTAGTCATCGCCAAGTTTTCCGTTGCTTCCAACGCCGGCGTCCGCGCACGCCCTGGTCCTTCATACCCAAATAGAATTCTTGAATATCGGTCGCCGCGGCTAATCGTTCGCAAGTGTCCTCCATCACGATACGTCCAACCTCCATGACATAGCCATAATCCGAAATTGCTAAAGCCACCCGAGCATTCTGTTCGACCAAGAGCATGGTAACCCCCTGCTCTTTGTTCAGGCGTACCACAATATCGGCAATTTCTTTAACCAACATCGGCGCCAGTCCAAGCGACGGTTCATCCAACAACATAAGTCGTGGGCGTAGCATGAGTGCCCGCCCAATCGCGAGCATTTGCTGTTGGCCACCAGACAAATATCCGGCGGCCAGACTTTTGCTGTCAGCAAGCGTAGGAAAATAATCGTAGACCAGTTCGAGGTCCCGATTAACGTGGCTTGGTCCATCGCGCCTGGTAAATGCCCCCATGCGTAAATTCTCTTCAACCGATAAAAACGGAAACACCTCGCGTCCTTCCGGCACGTGCCCAACGCCGAGTCGCGCAACCTTGCCCGGGTCCCATGCAGTTATGTTTTCATCCGCAAATACAACGCTTCCCTTCTGCGGATCCATCGCACCACTGATGGTTTTAAGTACCGTGGTTTTTCCTGCACCGTTGGCGCCGAGAATCGTCACAATAGTCCCTGATTCTACGTCCAAGGAAATCCCACGAATCGCCATAATCGGTCCGTAATAGGTCTCAATATTCCGTAAGGTGAGCAACGCCACGTTAATCCCCCAGGTACGCCCGTAACACATCGGGATGACCCTGAATCTCGTTTGGTGTCCCCACTGCAATGACAACACCGTCCGCAAGCACTAGCACACGATCAGATACCTGGTTCACCAAATTCATATCGTGCTCAACCATCACCACCGTGATGTCCAATTCCTCGTTTATATCCTCGATCCAGAACGACAGGTCCTCTGTTTCCTCCGGATTTAGACCAGACGATGGTTCATCGAGGAGGATTAGTCGTGGCCCGAGGCAAAGCGCTCGGGCGATTTCAACCATCTTCCTCACACCGTACGGAAGATTTCCAATGATCTGATCTCGGTAAGATTGAAGATCCAACAAGTCAATGACGTCCTCGACTTGTTGACGGAAAACGAGATCTTGCTCGCGCACCTTAGGTAGAAACAGCAGTTCCTCCCAAAGCGCGGTCTGGCGGTGCACATGGTGCCCAATGAGTAAATTCTTTAATACGGTCTCGTGTTCAAAAAGTTCCGTGTTCTGAAAGGTACGCGCGATCCCGCGCTCTGCAACCTGGTGCGGCGGGACCCGCGTAATGGGCTCTCCGTCAAAGGTAATCGAACCGGCATCCACGTCGTAGAGACGACTCACTAAATTGAAGAGCGTGGTTTTCCCCGCACCGTTGGGTCCAATAATGCTGTAAACCTGTCCCGCTGCCACCTCGAACGAAACGTCGCGAACCGCGTGTACGCCACCAAAACTGATCGAAACGTTATCTGCTGCCAGCAAAGTCAATGGACTCGTTCCGTTCGCAAATAGGATTTTTGGCGTTTATAAGTCGATTTTCGATACAAGGGGAATTCGCTAAAAAAGAGTCGAATTTTGATCCAGCGGCCGAAGATTCCAAGCGGCTCGTAGACAAGAAACAGGACCAAGATCAAACCAAAAATGCCAGGTTCCAATCCGGGTATTTGCCCGATTCCAGCGGGAAGCGATTCGCGCAAAAAAGCAATTCCCTGCGGTAACAGACCGATAAAGACCGCGCCGTATATAACCCCGTGCATGGATCCCAAGCCGCCAACAACCACCATCAATAAAAGTTGAATCGAGATCAGTATCGTAAAAGCATCCGGGGCCAAATAGCCGATCTTATGGGCGAGCAACCCTCCAGCAAGTCCGGTGAACCCAGCTGACACAGCAAACGACGTCGTTTTAACGCGTGCCAAATTAATACCCATGGCCTGAGCCGATATCTCTGAATCACGGATCGCAATCATGGCGCGTCCCGTCGGCGATCGGAGCAAGTTGAGAGCGCAAAACAACGCTCCAATTAATACCAGCAACACTAGAAAATAGAACGCTCGCGGCGTCCCGAGCGACCAGGAAAATATCTCCGGTTCTGGTACCGCCATGCCCCGATGGCCCCCGGTAACAGATTCCCAGTGCGCCAACACTTTTTCTACGATCTGCGCGAAGGCTAACGTGGCGACCGCTAGATAGATGCCGGTCATGCGTAACGAGGGGATTCCCACAATCGCGCCAATGACCACGCAAACCGCGGTGGCACCGATCAGTGAAACCATGAAAGGAGCGCCTTCGGTCATAAAGTAAGCGTGTGCGTACGCACCGATTGCCAAAAAGGCCGCATGCCCCAAACTCACTAACCCGGTGTAACCGACCAACAACATCAGACCAATGCCGGCAATCGCATAGATAAAAACCAACGAGAGTTCACCGGTATAAAAATCGTCCAACAGGAACGGCGCAACGAAAACGAACAAACCCAACAACCCGTACCAAAAACGTTGGCCGTTGTGCTTAAAAAAGTCGACGTCCTGCGCGTACCGTGTTTTGAGAACAAATCGCATTAGACTTTCTTTCGCTGCATCGTCGCGAAGATGCCTTCGGGACGGATGAACAGCATGATCAACAAAATCACGTATGCCGTCGTCTCAGAAAAACCTTCTAGTCCGGAAGGTAAGCCATGTTTAGCAAACTGCTCGACAATCCCAATCATCAATCCCGCTAGAAAAGCGCCGGGTAAGCTACCGAACCCACCTACAATCGCCGCCGCAAAGGCCTTGATCCCGACGAATCCCATGATTGGATTAATGAGCGACAGCGGTGCGACCAGTATCCCCGCAGTCGCCGAAATCATTGCGGACATCGCCCAAACCAGGGCAAAGATCCACTTCACCGGAATACCAACATAGTATGCGGCCAACTGATTTTGAGACGCGGCTTGCATCGCGATCCCAACCCTCGTCTTTCGAAAAAAGACGAAAACCAGAACGCATAACACCAGAGTGCCCAATACCACCGCAATGTTCTCGTACCCGACCGATATCTCCCCCCAACGTGCCACGCCTCCCCCATACGGGGTCGACAAGGTTTTATCTTCGTATCCCCAAATAGCGCCTGCCACTGCGCGTAAAATAAATCCAAGTCCGATGGTCAACATTAAGACCGCGAAGGGCGGCTCCCCGATCATCGGTCGCAGCAATAAACGTTCCAGCGTCGCGCCCACGACGCCCATGACTGCAAGTGTCGCCAAAAAGCCCCAAAGGAACGGCCAACCCAACACATTGATGAACCCGAACGCAATGAAAGCGCCCAGCATCATGAGATCGCCTTGCGCAAAATTGACCATCTCCGTGGCCTTGTAGATGAGAACAAAGCCAAGTGCGATAAGACCGTACACGCAGCCTTGCGAAATTCCGCTAATGAGCAGTTGCACGAGTTCCATGGTGATCCAGGCGTTTAGTGTAGCTACGGCACGAAGATGCGAAACTCAGTCATCGGTCAAAAAACCGTCCGCGTCCCGTGTTTCAGGGCCGTTCACGCGAACCCGACCATCACCAAATTTACCATCGCGCTCTCGCAGCGCGTCACGAAGTCCAAGACGCTGAACCCGTTCACCCCATCCGAGTGCTGCTTCTGTGTTGTGACCGCGCACATCGTTTTCCACCGCCATTCGCTGTAGCGTCCTAGCCCCCATCAGTTCGAGTCCCTGGTTGATGATGCGTTTGTTTGCCGAGAGTAAATCTCGGTCAATCATGCACAGCCGATCGGCCAATTGTTCAACCTCGTTCTCAAGGTGCTCCTTCGGGACCGCCTTCAAGACCAACCCGATCTGTTGCGCCTCAGCACCACTAATCATGTCCCCGGTTAACATGAGTCGCTTTGCCCACTGCGGACCCACGTTATAAAGCCACATGTTATTAGGCAGCGCCCCAAGATCTCGTGCCGGCGGAAAACCGAACAATGCGTCGTCTGCACAGATGATCATATCCGTGAGTAACGCAACATCTGTCCCCCCGGCAAGACAATACCCATGCACCTGCGCAATCACCGGCTTGTGCATGTCGAACATGGCCATCCGGTACCGCTGGGCACGTTCCATCTGCCAGGCATCGTCATCGACGCTACGACCACCGCGGTAACTATTTTCTTTCGATTGCACCCGCGACACGGGCACATTGCCATCTGCCCCACTAAGGTCGTAGCCCGCCGAAAATGCGCGTCCCGCACCACGAATAATCGCGCAATGCACAGCGTTGTCATTATCCGCTTCCCACAGCGCTTCGTTGAGTTCCGATTGAAGTTTTAGCGATAGCGCGTTTAGTTTTTCCGGTCGATTTAACGTAATCCGCGCACGCCCGTTGTCGACCTCGTAGATAATGCTTTCAAATTCGCTCATGAATCTCCTCCCCGTTCATGCTCCCTAAGACGGCGCAAGCACCGCGATCAAGGCGCAAAAGGTTACATGAATTCGCCCGTCGACGCGGATAACATCCATCGGCAATTCGAGCATCCGTTTTAGGCGACAACGAAGACTCCAACTCAACGAAAGGGGGGCTCTATATGAGTAACCGACTCTCAGAAAAACGTGTACTGGTGACACAAGCAAACGACTTCATGGGACCCGTTACAGTCGAAGTGTTCGAGCGCGAAGGTGCATCGATTATCGCAAGCACCGAGCCCCTATACGACAAACAATCTTGTGATGCCCTTGTCGCCTCCAGTGGCGAGATCGATATTCTCGTTGCCAATCTGGCATCACCTAATTACAGCGGTACCGTCGTTACGGCGCTCACCGAGGAGGAATGGAAAACGCCTTTCGACATGATGGTTCATCCTTTGCATTGGCTTACGCAAGCGGTATTGCCTCAGATGCTAGAACGAAGGTACGGAAAGATCGTAGTGTACGGCAGCGCAACGGCACTTCGTGGCTTAAAAACGGTGGCTGCGTACAGTGCCGCACGGGCCGCGCAAGTAGGCTACGTCCAATCCGTCGGTGTCGAGGTCGCGCCGCACAATATTCAAATTAATCTCATTGCCCAAAATTACGTTGCCAATCCTGATTACTACCCACCCGAATTGATGGACAAACCGTCATTTGTCGAATCCCTGAAACGACAAGTCCCTGCCGGTCGGTTAGGTACGCCCGAGGAGGACGCGTTGTTCGCATTATTTCTAGCGAGCGATGAAAGCGGCTTTTTCTGCGGACAGGCCTTCCCGTTCAGCGGTGGATGGGCACAACGATAGGCACACGCATCAGAAAACGCCTACGCCCCATCGCCTGCCTCACCGCATCTAGCGAGTTTCGCTTGACACACGCGATCTAGTCACTTCCACTGATACGTTCCAGACTGAGCTGCNAAGGAATCCCCATGGACNACNTACGANCTTTTCANATNCATGTCGACGACGCGGACCTGAATGACTTGAATGACCGTTTGGCCCGAACGCGATGGCCGGAATCNGAACCCGTCGACGATTGGACCCAAGGCATTCCCCTTCAGTATGTCCAAGAGCTTTGTGCCTATTGGCAAACAGAATACAACTGGCGGACTACTGAAGAAGCTCTCAACGAAATTCCGCAATATGTGACTGAAATTGACGGCGTCGACATTCATTTTCTTCACCTGAAGTCCCCAGTTGAGAACGCCATGCCCCTCGTTCTAACGCATGGGTGGCCCGGATCGATCATCGAATTTATGAAAGTATTGGGGCCACTCTCAGACCCAGAAGCACATGGTGGCGACGCTGACGATGCGTTCCATTTGGTCGTACCCACGTTACCGGGCTATGGTTTTTCCGGGAAACCGACGACCACCGGTTGGGGCGTTGATAAGGTTGCTGGCGCCTGGGGTGAACTGATGCAACGACTCGGGTATCAAAGATACTTCGCGCAAGGCGGCGACTGGGGTTCTGCGGTCACGGCATCAATCGGCATTCAGGATCCCGAACATTGCGCCGGGATACACACCAACATGCCCATCGCCGCCCCCAGCGCGGATCAGATGAAAGATCTGACGCCACTGGAAGAAAAGGCAATCAAATCTAGGCAGTTCTATCAGGATTGGGATTCCGGTTACTCGAAGCAACAAAGCACAAGACCACAAACGTTGGGTTATGGCCTAGTCGACTCACCTGCGGGTCAAGCGGCGTGGATCGTTGAAAAGTTTTACCAGTGGACCGACTGCGACGGTCATCCCGAAAACGTTTTGTCCCGAGACGAATTACTCGACAACGTCATGTTTTACTGGCTCACAGGGTCGGGAGCTTCGTCGGCTCGACTCTACTGGGAGAGTTTCAATCGTGGCTCAACGGGCGATATCACCGTGCCATCGGGATGCAGTATTTTTCCGAAAGAGATTTTTTCGGCCTCAAAACGGTGGGTTGAAAATCGGTTCAAGGATTTGCGGTACTTCAACGTTCTGGANAAAGGCGGCCATTTCGCAGCCTTTGAGCAGCCTTTAACCTTCGTCAACGAGCTCAGGAACTGCTTTCGTACCATGAGATAACATGGAACCTTGGTTGGTTGAGCTAATCGATTCAGCGGACGTGGCACGATTCGCGACGACCGACGGACGCCAGCCGCACCTCGTGCCCGTGGTCCTTGTTTCCGCGGGTAACCACATCTATCTCCCCATTGACGGCAAGCTTAAGAAGCCCGGGACATTAAAGCGGCTGAGTAATATAGAACTGCACCCTGAAGTCACCCTTCTAGTTGACCACTACGAAGACGATTGGTCTCAGCTTTGGTGGGTCCGCGTCGACGCCATTGCGTCGATCGTTCCGATGCCCACCGCTGTGCGAAACAAGTTCACCGAAAAGTACACGGGCTATGGCCACACCGAGATTGGTATCGAATCGATCAAGCTCGAGGTGGTTAACGTCCAGAAGTGGTCAAACAGCGCCGAATAACCGAGCCCAGACGACGCCTCATAAATGGCTAGTTTCCAAATCGGTAGCGCAACTTAACCACCAAAACATCGATCACCGGATCCGAGAACGCGTCCGTCAACAGATTGCCAAATTCATCGTCAACCCGATTGTCGAGATTACTACCCCGGGTGTAGACGACGAATAGATCGGATAGCGGCGCAATCTCCCAACGATAACGAAGCTGAGCCGTCAATCGACTCATCGTGAAATCACCTATAGCCGCGTCGACATCTTTGTCGACTTCGATAAGTGCTCCGGGGACGATGGGGATCTGATAAAACGCCTGCTCATCAGCAACAATACCTGCCCATTGCATAGTCAGCCGGATCTGCTGACGAGCGGTAAGAAATACATCCATCGCGAGACGCGGTTGCCAATTGCCAGCATCGAACGTCGCCATTTGCCGCCCACCTTGGTGCAACAACCACCCCCGGTGTTGGCGGTAGTTGGCGTCAAGATCCAATGAAAAGCGGTCCGTCGGCTTATAAGTCATGCCGACTCCCATAAACTGCGTCCGCCCGGATAAGCTCTCTTGCATGCCACCGCCTTGGACGCTCCAGCTAAACTTTTGGCTCGTGTCCGTACCGAAAGCCAGTTCCCAAAACACGCGATCGTGAGTACGGAACGACCCATTTCCCCGGCTTTCAAGGTCTTCCCATCGACGCGGGAAATAATAGAGGTGGCCGCGCACTTCGTTTAGATTCTTAAATGTCAGACTGTTGCGCGAAAATATTCCCGTCTTGATGTTGCGGCCGTCACCGTTCACCCAATTTGTTAGCGTCGACATACTTTGCCAGGATCGAAATCGTTTCATCCCAGAGGACTTCATGTACATCAACGTGTAACGGCCGCCGATGCTATCCGACCGTTCTAGAAAGCCGAGATCGCTGATGTCTATTTTTTTGTCGAGGTATTCAAGCCCAAACATGTGCATCAGTCCGCGTCGTGGCGTGTAGTCAATATCCGTCCACCCGCCGAATCCCTTCGAACCTTCGATATCGCTCATCAGGAACTGGGTATCAACGTTTAACTTGCCGCTGGCGTTCATAAAGTGAACGTCGAATCCGTGCGTCGTCGCTTTACGTAATGGGTGGTCGACGAGGGTTCCCAGATAACCGAAGGAGCGTCGTCCTTCGTCCACACTCTCGTACATCAAACGCGCCACACTGAAATTACGGCCGTCGCCCTTGACCCCAGTTCGAACGCCGTCGCGTTGCCCATAGAGCACGGGATCATCTTCGAGCGCACTTAACACACCGTATCGCATCGCGCCCGTTTGCCCCGTCAATTTAAGCGCCCCCAAAAGCTGGGTCGGTTTAGATCGCTCATAACCCGGGACTGTGATGTCTTCTGGAATATCAATGAGAGGCGCGCCACCGATGCGGCGCGTATTAAGAAGCGTTGTCGGCGTGCCGGTAAAACTCCTCGCCGTCTTCCGAGCCCCTCCGGAACCACCACCGCTGGACCTCATCGTCTGGGACCGCGGCGACGTGATGAAGTTCTCATTGCCTTCGAGGAAAAATAAGCGCTTCTCGGGGAAGAAAGTCTCCCTCGACGTCAAGTTAACAACCACATCATCGGATTCCACCGATCCAAAATCAGGGTATAGCGCTGCCGTTAACTGGAGATCGCTCGTTGGACGCCAAAAGATATCGACGCCGGCTCGCACGTCGGCCTCATCGACGCCAGGCCCACCATCGTAGCTCCCCGATCCATAGGGAAAAGCGACCAATTGCTTCTTCGGCGTAACGCCTGGCAACGCCATCGGTTTCAGCGCCGACATAAAACGCGCCCCTGTAAACGGCAAAGCTGGCCAACCCCACATCTCAGAAACGTAAGCCACCTGTCGATTAACCCAAAATCCCATCGTGCGATCACCATCGACCCGCGGCAACGTCATCATCGACCACGGCAAGAAAACTTCGAGGCTCCATCCATCTGAACGCGCGTGCGTTGCAGCTTCCCAGGGCCCGTCCCATTCCAACGCAAACGATCGTTCCGGCGCGACTTTTCCATCGATCAAGGTGCCGCCGAGCGCGACATTAAACACGTACCCGTAAAGACCTTCGCCCGATGTATCGAGAGCGATACCCCACTGGTCTCGATTAATGTGAACATCACGACTCGACAGGCGCGCGATCAACGTTTCGGCAGGTTGATAATTGATGACACCGATGTAAAGCCCTTGATCGGTGTAAATAAAACGCATTTCCGTCGGATGCCTGGCCGGCTCCAATGTATCAGGATTAATAACAACCATATTGTCGTGCGGCGTGACTTCGTTCCAAATTGCTTCGTTCAAGACGCCGTCAATTTCGATACCCGCGTTCTCGTATCTGGGAACGGCCAGCGCATCCTGGCGGCCGGGCCCTCGCATAACAATCGATGNGCCTTCGGATCCCGCGTCGTCGCCGTCCATTGAAACCTGAGCCGCGTTGCCAGCGATTCTTCTTAGTGAGGCCACCCCAAATCGATCCACCGAATGTTGAGAAGCTGGCGCTCGTGCATCCGTTACGGGGCCTTTGAAAGGACGTGCCAACGACGCGGCCCTTGCACCCTCCCAAAACCAAGCGCCGGCATAACGTCCAGCGCTCACTTCTTTCACGAAGTCGTGCGGCGCCGGCGTAAAGACAACCACGCGATAATATCGCTCGCCATCAACAGAAACCTCGACAACCGTTGACTCGAGACCGCCGCCCACGGCTTCACGTTGTTCTGCTGCGCGCAGGGGATCCGCAAAACTACCGATGACCACTCCCCCGCCGTCGTCACTTGAGACTACGGACAGAGCAGCAAACCACACGCAAAGATAGGCTACGACGCGAGACATTCAGGAAAACCATGGAGAGAGCAGCCGCCTACTATACCAGTCTCTGCTCGCCTACACCGAAACACGTCGCCATCGGACGACCTGCATTAAACTAACGATTGAAGGCATTTTCTTTAAGTTATTAAATATTTACATTAGTTTTGTATCTTATTGTTTTTTAAATGTTTACGTACTCATATTTTTCGAAAAGGAAAGCTTATGGAATCGGACGAATCAAGCATCGCCGTGGTCACCGGCACGAGCACCGGAATTGGGTTCGCCACCGCTCTTGAACTCGCACGACACGGCCACAAGGTGTTTGCCGGCATGCGAGACACCAACAAAGCTCAAGCGCTAGCAACAGCATCGGAACAGGAGGGTCTCGACGTTACCATCGTCGCTCTGGACGTTACGTCAGCGGTTTCCACCGACGCCGCATTCGCGCGGATTCGTCGAGCAGGACCCGTCAACGTGTTAGTCAACAACGCCGGTATAGGCGGCGCAACGCCTTTGGAATTAACGCCTGAAGACGAGCATCGCGCAATATTTGAAACCAACTATTTTGGTGCCGTGAGATGCATACAGGCGGTTTTGCCCGAAATGCGTGAGCGGTGTCGGGGTACCATCGTCAACGTCACGTCTATGGAGGGATTGGTCGCCATGCCCAATCAAATTCCATATTCGGCTACCAAATGGGCACTGGAATGTCTCGGAGAAGCGCTCGCCCATGAAGTGTTCCGTTTCAACGTACGTGTCGTCAACGTCGAACCCGGCGTCATCATGACTCAAATTTTTGACAACTCGACCGCAGCAACTCGCTACGATCGGGAGTCGCCCTACCAGCCGATCATGCGACGCAACGGCAAGATGTTTAAAGCCGGATTCGAGGCAAACGTTCAGCCCGAGCGTGTTGCCGAAACGATCCTCGCCGCAATCAGCAGCCCCGAGTACCGATTAAGATGGCCCGTGGGTGAGGATGCCGAGGGCATGTTTAACGGGCGTCGAGCTATCGATGACGAAAAGTGGATCGAAATGGGAGCGGATCTGAGCGATGAAGACTACAACCGTCGCTACGAAGAATATTTTGGCGTTCGGCTCAGTTGATAGCCCGAAGAGGCACACCCTCCACGGTAACTCGATGCATGAGCCGGCGCTGACCGTGGTAGTCGTTTAGCGCGTAGTGCCAGGTTGCACGGTTATCCCAGATAACCAACGTGCCCGGTTTCCAGCGATACCGAATTGTATGTTCCGGTCGTGCGCCGAAACGGTACAGATACGCAAGCAATGACGCCGACTCGCTCGTTGACCAACCGTCGAAACGCACCGTAAACGAAGGATTCACGTATAGCGACGGCCGACCAGACCCCGGGTGCTCAATGACAACGGGGTGAACCGCATCTTGGACCGCCAATTCCGGGTTGTGCAGGCGCTTTCGAGGGCGATCGCCCTCCATGGGTTCGTGGCCGAATACATGTCGACTCGAATGCACGGCGCGCATCAACGAAAGCGCTTGTTTGAAACCATCAGACAGGTTGGCGTACGCCGCGTACATACTGGCAAAAAGCGTATCGCCACCCGTATCAGGAACTTCTATTGCATAAAGCATTGAACACATCGCCGGAATGTCATCGTAGGAATGGTCCGTATGCCAACCACCACCAATGTTCAATTCTTGATCGGGCTCTTTTAATACCTCCGCTACGCGGGGATTCTCCACCACCGGCGTAAAGAATCGATTCACGTTGATCGCGCCCCAACGCTGGGCAAATGCAAACTGTGCATCCGGGGTCAAATCCTGATTCGGAATCGACAGCACGCCGCGATCCCACAACAAGTTTTGCAACGTAGCAAAATCGCGATCGGAAATATCCTGACAATCGATGCAGTCGACTTCCGCCCCCAGGATCTCCGAAAGATGCGTAACCTTCATCGACTCAACTTACATCGTGGTCGCTTGATAGACCAGACGTTTAAAGTCATGGCTAAAGGGATGCCAAAAACCGGGCAACCGCTGGGTAAACACAATGCCTGAGATACCCGAAGCCGGTGACATCCACGAGTGGGTTCCCGCCATCCCGCCCCAGTGGTACTCGCCAATTGCCGCATCGCCCTCGTCCGGCCTGGGCGCGGTTTTGATGGCAAATCCAAGCCCAAACACGGTGTCGGGCATGAACCAATTGGGCAGCTGAACACCGACACCATCGGGAAGCTGATTAGTCCTCATCATCTCCAAGGTCGTCGGTTGGAGTATGCGAGCGTCATTGACGAATCCGCCACCCACAATCATTTGGATAAAGCGGGTGTAATCGCCAATCGTCGAAACCAAACCGCCGCCGCCACTTTCCATCGCCTTAGGCTCCAGGTAATCACCCAACAACGTGTCCGGCACCACGTTGAGCCCTGGCTTCATGGGGTCCAACATATTGACGGGGGCGTAGTTGGCGCAAAAACGATCGTGCTTCTCGGTCGGCACGTGAAAACCGGTATCGAGCATGCCCAGCGGTTCGAATATGCGCTGCGATAAGAACTCGCCGAAGCGCAGACCCGACAATATCTCAATGAGCCTCCCCAGAACATCGACAGAAACGCTGTACTGCCATCGTCGTCCGGGCTGATAAGCGAGTGGAATGTCGCCCAGTTTACGGACCATGTCTTCGAGGGTCGCCGTTGGAGCCGAAACGCCGGCCGCGTTGTAGATGGGATCCACCACACTTTCGGCAAATAAGCCGTAGGAAAAACCTGCGTTATGACACATTAGCTGCCGGATAGTTGGCTCAACAGCAACCGGCTCGACCAAGCCAACATCGTTAGCCCCATCCTTGACCACGCTAAGCGAACCAAGCTCCGGTAGATAGTCTCGCAAAGGGTCGTCCAACTGAAATTGGCCCTCTTCCCACAGCATCATCGCCGCGCACGACGTGATTAACTTGGTACTCGAATAAATGCGATAAATCGAATCGGCCTGAATAAGCCGCTCGGCTTCACGATCTTGATGACCCGCGAGATGAAAGTCCACGATATCCTGGCCGTCAAGGACGACCGACGCCGCCATCGCCAACAAATCGTCTTGGACGTACTTGTCCAGCGACGCATGGACATGGGAAAAATCGTAGCCAGAATCGACCGTTTCCATTAGTCCTCCCTCCACCAAAATGTCTTTCGGCGGGCCCAGCTAGAAGCTATTGCCGACCGTAATTTTCGTCGTACTTTCGAATTTCAGCACGGCCTACAACGAGGTGATGAACTTCGTCAGGACCATCCGCAATCCTCAGGGTTCGCTGACCCGTGTACATACCGGCCAAAGGCGTCCACTGCGAAACACCGCTCGCACCATGAATTTGAATGGCTTGATCAATGATGCTGCAAACGCGCTCCGGGATCATGGCTTTAATCATATGGACCCACACCCGCGCCTCCCGATTCCCGAGCACATCCATCGCCTTAGCGGACTTCAAGACCATCAAGCGCATCGCCTCAATATCGATTCGTGCCCGCGAGACCAATTCCAAGTTTTTCCCGAGTTGAATAAGGGGTCGCCCGAAGGCTTCTCGCGACATGCCGCGACGCACCATTAAATCCAAGGCGCGCTCGGCTTGACCAATGGATCGCATGCAGTGATGTATACGCCCCGGTCCGAGCCGCCCTTGCGATATTTCAAATCCGCGCCCTTCACCAAGCAAGCAATTTTCCTTTGGCACGCGTACGTCTTCGAGTTTNATNTGCATNTGNCCGTGAGGCGCGTCGTCGTGACCGAACACCGTCATCGGACCTAGAATATTCACGCCAGGGGTATCGAGCGGTACAAGGATTTGTGATTGCTGACGATGCGGTGGCGCGTCCGGACTACTTTTCACCATGCAAATCATGATTTTGCATCGTTTATCACCCGCACCGGAGATATAGAACTTTTCTCCATTGATCACCCACTCGTCGCCCTCGAGAACCGCCCGGGTACCTATTTGCTTGGCGTCGGACGAAGCCAAATTAGGTTCGGTCATTCCGTACGCTGACCGGATTTCGCCCTCAAGAAGAGGCTTCAGCCACTTNTCCTTCTGCTCTTCATTTGCATAGCGTTCGAGCACTTCCATATTGCCCGTATCTGGCGCGCTGCAATTAAGGCATTCCGAAGCAATNGGNTTCTTTCCCAACTCCGTNGCGATGTACGCGTAATCAAGATTCTTGAGACCTTCACCGGTATCGGCATCCGGTAGGAAGAAGTTCCAAAGCCCATTTGATTTAGCCTTCGTCTTCAGACCACCCAAGATTTCTTCCTGACGCGGAGACAGACTCCACCGGTCGCCGTGTTCGCCAGCGGCCTCAAAATACTCTTCGGTCCGTGGCTCAATGTCCTCGCTGATGAATTTCTTGACGCCGGCCACCAGCGGCTCGACCTCCTCTCTCATCGTTAAGTTATTGAGATCCGCGTCTAAATCTACGGTTGCAGCTTCCGCCATGTGNTTCCCCTTCTCATGGAATTCGTACCAAGCGACTTATTCTACAAGTAAAGGAGNCGTCCGCNAGTAACCATCCTANCNCGCATGTTTCTTTATGTCGGCAGNTAGCTTTTCAAGGAAGGGNGNCAAGTCNGNAGNNAACGCNGGATGCTNNCAAAGATNTTCGTAATGCGCCGTCGCGTGTGCAAAACCGCTCCAATCGATGGGTTCGCATTCGATCGCTTCAATGGTCCGTCGCCATGCTCGCTCACGTGAGAACAAACTCAACTCCGCAACAAAACAGATATCCGCCAACGTCAGTTCCGTACCCGCGATGAATCCGGCCCCAGCCGCCATCGCCCGCTCAATCCCATCCAGATAATTCGTGAATGCGTCTCGACCCTGCGTGTGTATCTCGCGCGTTAACCGATCGCTCCCAAGACATAGCAGGTAATGTTGCGTGTCCCTTGCAAACACGAGACTCGCGTCGAGAAAGCTATCAATCCTTGATGCTTGGTAGGGGTCTCTCCCGTAGACGCCCCTGTCATCGTTGGCCAACCGTGCGACTGCTCGCATGATGCTATTGGACTCAAAAATTCCGACGGAACCGGTGTCGTCAAATGCAGCCGGCACGTTACCGAATGGATGCGCCCTTAAAAACCTATCCGTCTTGTATAACGCTCCACTAAAACCTGTACGCCCCTTCCGCTCAAGCCCAGGATCGCGTCGATCGTCTTCTTCGAGGGGACGCGCATCAAAATCCCACAACCATTGGCCGAGTTCGCGAGGGGGTGCCCCGCGTACTTGGACTTCTACGCCCAAATACCTTCCAGTAATTGTCGCTTTCCAGACCCGCGGATTAGGCAAATACGAAAATATTCTGATCATTCGAGGACATTACTCCAGAATGTCACGGTCATTGTATAGTTCTTCTATCTAGAAGGGCGCGGTAGCACCAATGGAGCGAGATAACGAGTTAAGAGAGCGAGCGGCGCAGGTCATACCTGGAGGCATGTACGGTCACATGTCGGTCCTCAGACGGATGCCGCCAGAATATCCCCAGTACTTTGAGCGTGCCGACGGATGCCGCCTCTGGGACGTCGATGGTAACGAGTACATTGACTATATGTGTTCATACGGGCCGATGATTGCCGGCTACGGCAACCCACGGATTCGTGCAGCCGCTGATGCCCAGCGCGCACGGCTGGACATAGCAAACGCACCCGCTGCCGTCATCGTTGACTTAGCCGAGCGACTCGTTCAACAGGTCACACACGCGGAATGGGCGATGTTTGCGAAAAATGGGAACGATGCGACCACGATTTGCGTTATGTGCGCGCGTGCGCGTGCGGACAACCCCGTCATACTCGTCGCAAATGGTGCGTACCACGGCGCCCAACCGTGGGCGAATTACATGTCGAAGGGCACGCCCAACGACGAACATCAGTACTTCCATCCTTACCAGTTCAATGACGTCACGAGTCTTAATGAGGCCGCATCCAAAGTTCGTGGACGCTTAGCTGGGATCATTGTCTCCGCATTCCGTCACGACGCCGGTCACCATCAAGAACTCACGGATCCTGGATTCGCTCGCCGCGTTCGTGAGATTTGCGATGAGGAGCAAGCAGCTCTCATCCTCGACGATGTCCGCGCGGGACTGCGCTTGTCGCTCGACGCGAGTTGGTCAGCCATCGGGGTTCATCCGGATCTCTCCGCATGGGGCAAGGGCCTTGCCAACGGAGAGCCTCTGGCCGCGGTTCTTGGTAACGAGCTTTATCGAGACGCCATGACCAAGATTTTTGTCACCGGTTCCTTCTGGTACCAAGCCGCCCCCATGGCCGCCGCAATCGAAACACTCGATGTCCTTAGGGAACTAAACGGCCCACGGTTAATGGGACACCTGGGGCAGCAACTCCGTGACGGACTATATGAACAGGCACAAAGACACGGCCATGGCATTATTCAAAGTGGCCCCCCGCAAATGCCTACGCTCATGTTTGAAGACGATCCCAAGGCCGAAAAAGGAATGGCCTTTTGCGGACTCGCCATTAAGGAGGGCGTCTTTCTACATCCCTGGCACAACATGTTCTTGTCCACCGCACATACAGAAGAAGATATCGGACAAACGTTAGAAGCCACGGACCGCGCCTTTCGACAACTCGGCTAATTCGGAGTACAGCCTTCAGGATTTGGACGTAGACACGATTTGAGGTGATCATGCGGCGATGCGTAACGAAGATCCTCGAGAAGTTCGCGCAATTGAACGTCCGTTCGATTTAAAGCTCTGTTTGCCAGGTAGCAAATCGGTCGGGCTCAGGCAATTGGCGATCAGCGCGCTGGCTCATGATTCTAGCGCCATTCAGAACCTCGACCGTTCGAGCGACATCAACGCAATGACCAACGCCTTAGGCCAATTTGGCGTTGAAATACAACGTATTGGTAACAGACTCAATATCGATCCAACAAAGTTCAATTTTACGAGTGACGTCCATTTAGACCTTGATATGAGCGGTGTCTCGTTGCGCCTGCTATTAGCCGTCAGCGCGCTACGAACAGGGTCAACAACCTTTGACGGCCATGCATCGTTACGCGCACGTCCTAATCAACACTTGTTAGAAGCACTTAAGCAACTCGGCTGCACAGTTCAATCAAATGACGGTCGCCTTCCGATTGCCGTCAGCGGACCAGCAACCGGTAATTCAGTTCGCCTGCAGACCAGCGTTACCAGCCAGTACTTAACCGCGTTATTGCTTGCCTCCCCTGTCTTCACGCAAGGACTTCGTGTCGAGCTGGTCGACACGCTGACCAGCGCACCCTACGTCGAACTTACGCTCAACGAAATGGCGCGTCGTGGCGTCTCTGTCCAACGTGACGGAAACATCCTAAAGGTTAAACCGCAGACCTATCGTGGAAGCAACGTCGATGTCGAGGGAGACGCCACCGCTTCAACCTATTTTGCCGCACTCGCGACCCTTCACCAATCAACCGTCCACCTCGACAATCTGGCACTAAATACGACTCAAGGCGACATCGAGTTTCTCAACGTCTGCGAAAGACTGGGCGCAACCGTAGGTCGCGACCACGGCGGCATCACGATTTCCGGTCCAACTCAACTCAATTCGCTGGGCGAAATCTGCATGGTCGACATGCCGGATGCAGCCCTGACCTTAATGGCAATGGCGCCGTATCTGCCGGATAAAACCCATATCACGGGGTTGGCAACCCTGCGGCACAAGGAGTGCGATCGCATTAGTTGTCCAGCGCAAGAACTCCGAAAAGCGGGGATCACCGCGGAGGAAGGTCCAGATTACATTACGATCGTTCCCGGCAACACGCATCCCGCGACGTTCGATACCCACGATGACCATCGCATGGCAATGTCGCTTGCAATATTCGCCACACGTACGCCAGGTTGTTCAATCCGAGACCCTAGTTGTGTTGAGAAAACATACACGAACTTTTGGGCCGATCTCGACCGCGCCTACCAATGAATAAGTCGTGTGGTGGTATGGCTTCCTACGCCACCGTGCCCTGATCGCGAAGCCGTTGAATCTCGTTGGAATCAAAACCGTATTCGTCTAAGACGGCATCGGTGTGTTCACCCAGCTGCGGTGAGCACCGAAAGATATCCGTCTCGGTATCGCTAAATCGACCCGGCGGCCGAGGCTGTCGCATCGCCCCTCCGTACGGGTGTTCGAACTCGACAAGCGCTCCCATTGCTTTCACTTGAGGATCCTCGATCACTGCTTCACGGGAATTTATTTCGGCAAACGGCACTTCGTTTTCACCCAAACGTTCGACCAACTCGGCCGTCGTGAATTGCGCATAGGCATCGGTAATCAGCTGTTGAAAAAGATCGCCGTTTTCTTGCCGGGCCCGCGGCGTTGCAAATCGCTCATCCCCGAGAAGCTCATCCAACTCAAGTGCGGTAAAAAGCCCACTCCATTCGGCGGGTTGTACCGGCATGGTAGCGATGTATCCGTCCTTCGTTTGTCGAACAAAATACGCATGCGACCCGAACTGTCTCTTCGGAATATCGTCTCCTATAAACGTGAAATTCGCCATGCTGTCAGGCCAAAGAAAAAATAAACTGGAATCGAGCATCGATATCTCGACACGCTGTCCGCGACCCGTTTTCTCACGTGCATAAAGGGCCGAACAAATATTTTGAGCGGCCGTGATCGACGTCAGCTTGTCACACATCAGTGTATTGATCATCTGCGGTCTTTCCACCGTCGGATCTGCCTGTAGAGAAGCCATTCCCGAAATCGCCTGGATTACGGCGTCGTATACGCGCCTATTTGCATACGGCCCAGTCGGACCAACACCGTTAATGGATGCGTAGATTAAACGCGAGTTGATTGCTTGCATTCTTTCCCACCCGAATCCAAGCCGTCCCATAACGCCCGGGCGAAAGTTCTCAACAACCACATCGGCCCCACCCAGAAGACGTTCGAGCACACGTTTTCCCGAGTCCTCGGAGAGATCTAGAACAAGAGAGCGTTTGTTTCGGTTCATCATGGCAAAGGGACCGCTCACGCCGTTCCGCCGTTGACGGAACCCAGGTCGCATTGCCTCACCGCCAGGTGCTTCAATCTTGACGACGTCTGCGCCATGATCACCAAGGATCGACGTCGCGATAGGACCCGAGTAAATAGTCGTTAAGTCAATGACCCGAACACCGTCTAGTGGACCAGACATTTTACGTCCCCCCCTTATCTTGTCCGTCCCTTTTAGCCACGCTACGCGAGCTCAGCTCGCACGGTTCTCCGGATTCGTGGCGATACCGTCGACTCGTCAAAATCATCTTTCTTCGAATACACCACTTCGCCGTGAGTGATAAACGGCACCGCTTGCGCCCAAAGCTCACCCGTCGATGACATGAGCGGCGACGACGAATACTGCGCAAGGTAAACGCGTCGCTGCTGGTCTGTGGTATTGGGTCCGCTTCGATGCAAGTTCGTACTCGAAAACACAGCGATGCTTCCTGCACCCATGGTAATAACCTCGCCCGTCTCCGCACCTGCATATCCGATCAAATCGTTTGTTCCTTCCTCACGTACGTGATCAAAAATGTGATTTCGAGTCTCTAAAACGTCATGTGGCAACACGGAAATGGTCCCGTTTGCTTCGGTCATATCGTCCAATGCGCACCAACAAGTCAAGTACGGGGTATGCGTCGTGGCCGGATCGAAAGCTTTGACGTAGCCAGAATCCTGGTGCCAAGCGAACTTCATCCCCTGATCCGCACCTTTGACGACCCACTGTTCGTTAAACAGGAAAACGGTATCCCCGAGAAAAGAGGCTGTGATCTCGGCCATGAGCGGGCCAAAGAGAAAGTCGGCGAGTCGTGNACTCGACCGATAACGATTGCTGATGAAGTAGCGCTTACCACGGTGNGTTATGCCCAGTACGTCAATGCCTTGGGCGTCCATCGCAGCATCGGTATAACCAACGAAGTACGCGCTTTCTTCTCGTAACATCCCTAAAGTTCTGTCATCGATCACCGCGGGCAGAACGGTAAATCCAGTTTCGCGATAAGCGTCAACGGATGAAGTTGGTACCTCATATTCCATCAAACCAGTATAAGGCAAGCTCCGGCGTCTTTTTAGCCGGTACCAAATCCGCGTCCGCGCCCCGAGTGTTAAACTAAACCAATGCAGAAGGTTTTAGTCGTTGACGACGACGCCCATATCCGGGACATAGTCTGCTTTGCATTACGGCGCGAAGGTTTCGAGGCTGTCGAGGCGTCGACGGGTCGTGGGGCGGTCGAGAGATTTGAGGCAGAGCAGCCTGATCTCATCGTGCTTGATGTACTAATGCCCGAAGGAGACGGTATCGCCGTTTGTCAGAAAATCCGTCAGTCGTCTATCGCCCCGATTATATTTTTGTCTTCCAAAGATGCCGAAGCCGACCGTATCAAAGGGTTGGATATCGGTGGCGACGATTACGTGACAAAGCCTTTTAGTGTTCGGGAGCTCATTGCTCGCATAAAAGCGGCTTTGCGTCGGATTGACGATCAACCCGTTGTGCTCGAAAGCCATCTCTCGATCGGCCCGCTGAATATGAATATTGAATCTCGAACCGCCTCAATTGACGNCCAAATNCTTGNCCTAACNCGCACCGAATTCGATCTTNTGNCCGCGATGGCTCNCCACGACGGNAAGGTGCTCGCGCGCGAGAAGCTCATGTCCGNCGCATACGCGGCAAATCGGATTGTCAGTGACAGGACGATCGATAGTCATATCCGTCGACTACGAAAAAAGTTACGTAATCTTGGAGTCGATCCAATTCACACAGTACATGGCGTGGGTTTTCGCCTTTCGTTCAGATAAGTCGTGATCAAGATGATTCGGTTTCGATTGCGCACGGTCCTTGTCGGTCTGAGCCTGATCGTCATGATTCTTCCATTGGCAGGTATTCAAATCCTTCGTCTATACGAAAGTGCACTGGTACGGCAAACCGAATCGGAGCTCCTAGCCCAAGGAGTGTTCGTCACAGCCATGTATCGACGATCGTTTCAAGCAATGACCGAGAGCCAAGCCGAACCCGCGCATCAAGATTTTCGCGTCAACTCGACGAAACAAATCTCAGGTGAACTCGATCTTGCGACCNCGGAAATTCAACCTTCGTTCACTACAATAGATGAGCAAGAACCTCCGGATCCGGTCGCTCGTGCTATAGGTTTAACTCTCGAGCCTGTGCTCGTGGAGGCTTCAAAAATAACTTTCGCAGAGATATACGTGTCAGATCATCATGGGCGTATCGTTGCAACTACGGAGANCGCGCTCGAACAGTCGATTGACCCCGACGACCCGATAAATGCTGTCTTCTCCGGAACATCGATGAGCCAATTACGGCGTATCTCCACCGAGGAGTCTCCAGGATTCATCGGATTCGGAAGCGGATCCAATCTAGCCGTTCTCGTTGCTCTTCCGATCATCGAAAACGGCACGGTCATAGGCGCCGTCGTGCTGTCCCGCCCACCACCGAACATTTTCACGGCGCTTTATGCTAAACGACTCCTTTTGCTTGAAGCGGCNGGAGTCCTTCTCGCGGTCGTCGTCCTTATTTCAATTTTCACTTCGCGGACAGTGGTGAATCCTATTCAACGGTTGGCAAAAGAAGCCGACCTCGTGGCACGCGGCAAACAACAAACATTCGACGATAACCACGTCTATCGGACTCTCGAAGTCGATCAACTCGCAAAGCGCCTCAAGGAAATGGCGGATGCGCTACAACTGCGTTCCCACTACATNCGNGATTTTGCACGCCATGTCAGCCACGAATTTAAAACACCCATCGCCGCCATCAAGGGTGCGGCCGAAGTGCTGGAAGATCACGCCGGCGACATGACGGCCCAAGAACGCGCTAAATTCATGGGGAACGTTCGGTCTGACCTTGCTCGACTTGAACGGTTGACCAACGGTCTACTGGAACTCGCGACCGCCGAAATGTCTCGTGCGACCGACGTGTCTTGCGTTCTCGCCGACGTCGCAGGAGAGTTCCGACGTGCATCAATAGACGGGGCAACACGTACCCCGATGGCAATACCCGAGAAAAACCTCGGCGCCATCCTGACTCATTTAATCAAGAACGCCGAACAACACGGTGCTCACTCGATTGAAATTCATAGCGCAATCGTCGGCCAGCAGCTCCAAATCGACGTCACGGACGACGGCGAAGGCATTACTGACTCAAACAAACATCTGGTATTCGACCCGTTCTTTACAACCTATCGCGATGGAGGTGGTACTGGTCTTGGACTTTCGATTGCCCGCGCAATAGCACGTAACGCCGATGGCGACCTTGATTACATCGCCGAAGCGGTCGGAACCGGAACGACATTCCGCCTAGCCATTCCGTTGGCCCGATCTCACGATCAGTTCAACCCATAAAGTCGCTCAGCATTTTCGCGCGTAATTCGCTTTCTTTCGTGGTCCGGAACATCGCAGAAAATTTCATCCAGCACGTCTAAAGAACACGGCCACGTTGAATCGACGTGGGGGTAGTCAGATCCCCACATCAGATTGTCGATNCCTATCAACTCCCGAGTGAGTACAGCAGGCCGATCATCTTCGATGGTGGCATAAAACTGCCGAGACCAAACATCTTGGGGCAGCTCCCCCGTATATTCATCGGAACGGAACCNGTATTCCCGCTGTAGTCCCTGATCAATGCGATCCAGCCAGTGCCCAATCCAGCCACCGTTAAATTCGGCAACCACGAACTTTAAGTCAGGATGCTTCGTTGCGACGCCTCGACAGATCAAGTCCGTCAAGGTTCTTTGAATCGTGCTCTGCGTGTTCGCGTAATCGGCTATAGGGTCACGCGTCGCCTTGTTCGGCCGAAATTCAGGTGGTAAATACGCGTTCGTTCCCACATGCATCGACAGCGGGAAATTGGCNTCCTCGGCCAAAGTCCACACACCCTCGTAACACGGATCATGGTACGGCGCACCCGCCGGCGACGTGCAGGGTATGCATCCGCCAAGAAATCCGTTCTTGATGACGCGATTCAGCTCTTCGCGTGCAGCGACCGGATCCTGCATTGGAATCGCAGCTAAACCAAACAATCTCGAATCNGAATTTTTGGTGTAATCCAGAAGCCAATCGTTGTAATTCTTCTGGCAAGCAACAAGCAATTCGGTATTTTCAAAACTAAACAGTCCAAAAAAACCGGGATAGAGNAATTCCGCNGCAATCCCGTCCACGTCTTGATCGACGTGACGACGNGATCCGTCCCTAATCCCCTCGCGAAGACCGTCGTAACCCCGAGACATAATCGCCGTGACTTCGGGATCGGCCAAATCATCGACTTCCGGCTTACGGCCGGGCCTCCGCTGCACCTCTACACCATCGCGCATTCGAAGTCCCGCAATCCCTATCCGTCGACGGATACCCGCCTTGCCTTTTGACGGAATAATGATCGCGTCTTGTTCCGTGCCCGCGTGCATNACCCTCGGCGCGTCGTCTCCAAAACGTTCGGGCAAACCGACGAACACGTCGGCTCCTTCAACCACATGTGAATCCGCCGAAATCGGATGCATTACCGTGCCCCTCATTCAATCGATCGGAAACCGAAGCAAACTAATATCCAAGATCTTTGTCAATCACTCCTTCCAAAGCCATACCTGTGCGAACGTGTTCGAGGTTCCGGATGAACCGATCAAGATTTCGNGACGCTCGAAACTGGCTCGCGCCGGCCGTGTGGGGACTCATGACAACGTTCTCGAGTAACCAAAGATCACTGTCTGCTGGAAGCGGTTCGCGCGGAGCGACGTCCAACGCAGCGCCAGCAATNGCTCCTTCCNTCAAAGCTTTGACCAGATCCTCCTCAACCATTACTTCTCCGCGCGTAACGTTAACGAGTACAGCCGTATCCTTCATGGCCAAAAACGCCGATGAATCGAATTTTCCTCGTGTCTCGGACGTTAACGGACAGCATATCGACACCACGTCAGATCGTCTCAACATGGACTCAAACCCGTCGAGACCCGCGACCTCGTCAGCACCATCAGACACTTCCATCTCTTCGCGATCTAACGCGATCACCCTCATACCAAACCCGACCGCTCGCCGAGCCATGGCTTTACCGGTACCACCAAACCCAAAGATCCCCAGGGTAGCTCCCGTCAGCTCAATTTCTTTCGATCTCATTTCGGGCCGATGCTTCCAAGAATCNGGGCCTANACGTAATGCCGTGCCTAATTGNCGCGTCAGCATCAACANAAGGCCGAANCCGTGGTCNGCGAGATGTTCACCCACCAACCCTTTTTCGCTCGTGAGAATGACNTCNCNCGATANGAATTCATCGTAGAGAAACATATCCACGCCCGAAGCAATCGCATGCACCCACTTGAGTCGATTGCTCGCNAGAAACATCCTTTTCGATACAAGNCCTAGTACGACNTCGGCGTCGCCTACATGNTCGATCGCATCTTCGGNTGTACTCACGACTACGTCAGCGTTCCCNCCNGCAATGCGGATTCGTTCGATCTCGNTATCGGGGACCGANGGCAAGGTCAGTCCGGGAATNATCAGAATCTTCACGAAAATTCNACTTCAACGNNACCAATGGCAGCACCAAAATNNCCGCNCCAGCANCCGCTTCGGACNATCCTTTGTCGNGTATACGANCCNGTAATNACTTGATCNCCCGCNTTAATCNNCCGATCAAACCGAGCNANCGTNGCTGCCAGAGCCACAAGCGAATCGAAGTGATCATCAATNTGGTTTTTCGCAGCAACCGTTTCGACGTGCTCNCCATCNCGAGTTAAATCCACNGAGAGCGAATCGAAAGGAAAAGCACTCCAGTCGAGTNGNCTTNCTTCACCGACGACTATCCCCCATTGCGACAGNTTGTCNTCTAGGCGTTGCNGCGGTGTTGCTTCGGNTTTTAAGCGTTGCTCGTTAATCTCAAAGGCCGGNGCCACGGNTNCAACGGCATTGATCAAGTCNTCNCGATCCGCGTCCCNACCCACATCGCNTTCAAAACTAAAACAGAGTTCATTTTCGAGNCCGTAGATTCCNGGCTCAGAGAATGGCAACTGGGTACCCGTTGAAAANACGCGTTCAGCCAGGATATNNCCGAACGGCCGAAAGCCNACACCCATGGAATNCCTCGCCTGTCCCGACGTCAGGCCGACCTTCCAACCCGCGTTCTTGCGAGCCCCGAGTTTCACCAATTGNCGTTCAAGACCAGNGTACAGTTCATCCATCAAGCAAANTCCTCNAGTTTGGACTTCCACGCCANNGCNTCCTCNGGCGAACGGATNGTCGCACCCATACCCGGTTGCGGTGACACGGGGACCAACACNCGATCAACGTNCAGTGCNGCAAGTGCGTCGAGTCCNTCATCGGAAGCTGGATAACTGACCGTGATTTCGAGTTCGTCAGGATCTCTACCATTCGATTCNGCCGTCGTCCTGGCAAGCGCAATCAGATCTTCCGGCAGTTCGCGNGCAGGNAAAAANCCATCACCAATCCGTCCNGCGCGTCGAGCCGCCGCTCGAGAATGCCCCCCNACGATCACCGGNACGCTGCCTTCCGAGGGCCGNGGTAAACAATAGACATTNTCAAANNGAAAAAAATCGCCGTAAAACGACGCNTTCTGTTGCGACCAGAGCGCACGCATTACNGCGACGTACTCNTCAGTCCGTGCNGCCCGATCATCAAAAGACGCACCNATGACNTCAAATTCCTCACGCATCCAACCNACACCGATTCCNAGCAAAACCCGGCTGCCACTCATGAGATCAAGCGTCGCAATCTGTTTCGCCACAACNACTGGATTGTGTTGCGGAAGGATAAGTATTCCAGTGCCAAGCTTAATTCGNGTNGTATGAGCCGCCACGTANGCCATCCANATAAGCGGATCCGGCANCGGCAAGTCGTATCGGTCTCCCGCCATCCTGCCATCTNTTGAGTAGGGATATTTTGATGCATGAAGTTCGGGAATAACCGTGTGTTCAACCGTCCATGCCGAGTCAAAGCCAGCCTCTTCAGCGGCAACAATCAATTCGACCGCATGAGCNGAGTCAATAAAACGTCCCGTATTGCAATAACGTAGACCGAATTTCATCNACTTGCCCCATCCCGTTCCATATCAACGCTTGAGCATACCCGGTGTTGACGGTAGCGTAATCACCTTGCAAGTAAGTAGGCACAAGAAAGCCATGCGTACCGGACTTCGNGTTATCGACACTGACTCTCATCAAATGGAACCACNATCTATNTGGAAGGAATACATCGACCCACGCTTCGTGGANCGAGCACCNGNCGTGGGCGATATGGGCNACGGCAANCGGGGCATGATGGTCGAAAATGAACCCGTGACGCGTCAAACCGGTTCCTACCCTATGGATTCCAAAGACTTCCACGAAGCCACCNCCAAGGCCATGNAGCGCTTCAAAGACACGCGCGACCAGGGGTTCAGCGCAGCCGCNNGGCTANGTGANATGGATGCANACGGCGTTGACGCACAGGTCATCTACCCTACCGTCGGCGGGCAGATNCTNGGCAAATCGTTTACGGATCCCGAACTTTTATTGGCCGTATGCGCCGCGTACAACGANTGGTCGNTGGAATATTGCAGCCTTGCGCCGGAACGATTNNGGATGGCCGCNATGCTTCCNGTNCAAGCACCCGATCTCGCGATCGAAGAAGCTAGAAGNACCNCAGCCAAGGGNGCCGCCTGNTANTACGTTCGACCTAACCCCGTCGCCAACCGCAATCTATACCACGCTGATTACGATTNGCTTTGGACCGAAATAGAGTCGNTAGNAAAACCGGTTTGTATACACGATTCGGGTTCGCCCTATCTTCCGTCCTATGGCGANCGTATGGAAACNCATACCTCCGGTCATATCATTGCNCACCCCTTCGAAGCNATGGTCGCGATGATGAGTCTCATCTGGTACGGCACCATCGAGCGACATCCAAACCTTTCAATCGTTCACGTCGAAGCAGACGCCGGTTGGTTGCCTTATTGGCTCCANCGCATGGAGCAGCACTGGGACTTTTCCGGNTGTGCCGAACATCCAGAACTTAAGCGACGACCTACCGAATACTTCAAGAGTAATTTTCTCGTGGCNTGTCGCGGCGATGAAATNACNCTACCGGCNGCGTGCGAACTAGTTGGAGACGACTACATCACCTTTAACACCGACTATCCACANCCCGACGGAACTTGGCCNCTGGGNATGNAGAACTTAGAGAACCANCCGCTTCCGGAAGAGTCGATCCGAAAAATATTTTGGGATAACGCGGCTCCCGCNTTCGGNTGCGCCTAGCAGNGTCAANATACGGCTAATCACGCTAATACCCCGTTGTACAGATCAACGTCTTCNTGGAACACTGCNCGTCGTTCAAATAGGCAACCGNGATTTCGTCGNTAATGATCGAAAAAGCCCGAAGCATGCTGGCTTCGTACAACACNGCGATGACGGAACTNCAGGCACTCATCGACGATTCTTTCGTAGACGCCGTCAAGACACTTGCAAGTCTTGANTCCGTCCTNATTATTACAGGCCTCGGGAAAAGCGGCCTNGTTGGACAAAAGGCNNCTGCAACGTTCTCNAGCACCGGCACCCCNAGTGCTTTNGTGCANCCNGTGGANGCNCTGCACGGGGATCTNGGTATCGTTCAGCCAGGATCAGCCATGCTTGCNATTTCAAAGGGGGGNGGNAACGAGGAAACCATCGAATTTGCTCGTCAGTACCGGAGCGTCGTCAATGGTCCGGTGATCACGCTTNCGGAGCCAGCATCTCGATTGGAGGATTTAGCTGACATCGCGCTCCACATACCTCCACTTCCCGAAATNGACGAATGGGATTTAGCNCCCACCACGAGCACCATGACGAGNATGGCAGTCTGCGATGTGCTGGCCATTTGCACGCANCAAAGTAAAGACTTGACCGCNGACGACTTTGCTCAATTCCATCCGAGCGGGACCCTNGGTAAGCGCCTNCTCTTNAATGTCGGNGATCTAATGATCTCGGGNACNGACTTACCANTCCAGNNCTTAAACGTTTCGTTTGCGGATCTTGTCTACGAGATTTCCTCGAAAGGTATGGGCATGGTGTTACTCACCGAAAANAACGGCGANCTTTTTGGCGTTCTAACCGACGGAGATATTAGACGCTTGATGGCNCGTGATGAACCNGTCACCGAAATGACTGCGGCAGANTGNTTCCGAGCAAGNCGACGNGGGGACGANCTTCCGAAAGTCGATAGGGGTTGGACGACTGCNNACACAAAAGCCATCGACTGCCTATCGCAAATGCAAANACATCAGATCACGTCGTTAGTCATTCTCGAAGGCCAAACACCNATTGGCTTGGTNCGAATGCAGGATCTCGTTNCCGCCGGACTCTAGNGCNGAATCGAATCCNCCCGNCAAAAACAAATCNCGCGCGNTCCCNTAAATACGCNTCCTACAATCTCNTGCGNGCCTCTAATACTCGATNAGAACGTTTCGGTCTTCGGCNNACTTTAATNCANCGNCAAAGCCNNGTCAGGCCNTNTCCTNCGTANTGGCGTTCGTCCCGATGANGCTTGATACCGACACCGTTATGATCCGATGTCCCTATTGTGGCGAGNCGTCGGAGGTGGTNGTTGANCTCTCTGTTGNGCTNCAGGANTACGTGGAAGATTGTTACGTCTGTTGCCGACCCNTGNCNATTTCNGTCTCNGTCGATGAGGATTCTTTACNCGTCGANACAAGAAGCGAGACCGAATAACCGACTTGTGCTTCTATAGCCGATCATCCAACGAATCAATAAGCGCATCAAGATTATGATTAGTATCAGTCAGGACCTGCACCAACGATTAGATTCGGCACTTAACGATGGAAAAACGCTCACCGCTGCCTACGTCGATACACGAGGTAAACCTCACATCTCGTTCTACGGTAGNACGCACGTCCACGAACCAGACAAATTAGCCATATGGGTCCGTAACCCAGAATCGGACCTTATCCAGGCAATTCCCAATCGACCCGACATAGCGTTCATCTATGGNGATATTGGTGATCGCTTCTACGCAAAGTTTGACGGCACAGCCCGCATCGAAACTAATCACGAAATCCGTCAACGCGTATACGACGAGATGCACCCTGTCGAACGACAATTTGATCCCGACATGAGTGGCGTCGCAGTAGTGATCGACCTGCATACGCTTACCGTCCAATCCGGCCGTGAGAAGGAGATATCGACCGCGTGATGAATTCCATAATCGATCGAGCTGGGGATTCGTCAATCCCAACCCGATCCCCAAATCGAGTTATTCGCTCCATCCGGACCGAGCCAATGCCCCGTAACGCCACGTCATCACCTTCTTTAGAGAAACCGTGACCGACCAGCTAACTACGCCATCGGATCATCGTCTTGGACAGGTGAGCTGGGCACTGTTCGAGTGGGCGCGGAACCCGTATTACATCCTGATCATGATCTACATCTTTGGACCTTACTTCACCAACGACGTCATCGGCGACCCTGTGCTAGGACAGGAAATCTGGGGCTATATCACTGGCTTCGCCGGTCTTATCACTGCAAGTTTAGCTCCGTTCCTTGGGGCTATCGCGGACAAAGTCGGCCGGCGCAAGCCGTGGATTGCGGCATCAGTGATCATGATGATCCCTGCGATCCTTCTCCTTTGGTACGCAGTACCAGGCCAAGAGATGCGCGGCGTCGTTACGGTCGCGATTGCCCTCGCAATTGCTGGCACCGGCTTCGCATTTACTGAGGTTTTCCACAACGCGATGTTGCCTTCGATCGTCCCGTACAACCGGCTCGGCAGATTGTCCGGACTCGCGCTTAGTCTCGGCAACGGGGGAACGCTGATCATCTTAGTCGCCATGTTGTACGCGTTTGCCCTTCCCGCCCAACCAATCATTGATTGGGGCTGGCTTCCGGATAAGGTCTTATTTGGGCTCGACGTATCGAGCCACGAACACGATCGCATTTCAGCACCTATCAGTGCCGTCTGGCTGTTCGTATTCTCATTGCCACTGTTCCTCTTCACCCCAGATCAGGCTGGAACGGGGATCACGGCACGGGCTGCAATCCGCCAAGGCATGGCAGATGTGTGGTTAACCATTCGTCGTTTGCGTGAGTACCGTAATGTCGGACTTTACCTCTTCGCGCGCATGCTCTTTAACGATGGCAAAGTAGCGATCATGACGTTCGGCATTATTTATGCATCGGGTGTCTTTGACTGGGGGTTGGCGGAAAGATTACTGCTCGCAGTATTTCTTACGATCTTCGCGATCGTCGGCGGTCTCGTCGGGGGTTGGCTTGACGACATCGTTGGGTCGAAAAAGGCCCTTCTGGTGACCATTGGTGGTAATTGCGTAGCACTTTTCATCGCAGTATCGATTACGCCAACCACACTTCTCTTCATCCCCGTCGAAGGCATGGATGTACCAGTGTGGGATTTCGCTTTCTTTCGAACACTGCCCGAAATCCTTTACGTATTGGTCTCGGTGTTATTTGCACTGTTCATCACCTCCGCGTACGCAAACAGTCGTGCCTTATTGGCAAGAATCGCCCCAGAGGCCGAAATGACTAAATTCTTCGGACTGTACGCACTTTCCGGTCAGGTCACGACGTTCATTGCACCTCTGATGGTCGCTTTTTTTACGCGGTTCTATGGAAATCAGGCGGGGTTCGGCTCAGTGTTAATTCTACTCATCGCAGGATTTGTTTTAATGTTTTGGGTCAAGGAGACACGAGAAAGTTCCTGACGAATAAGGCGGCTATCCACCCATCCAGCAAATCGAACGCTATCAACGAGCGAGAACCTTCAAGGTGGGTTTGAGTGACTGCTGAAACCGTACGCGCGTAAAACCCTGCCGCCGCATTACGCGTTCAATCGAACGGCGCGTGAAATACAAAAGATGTTCGGGTGGGCGGATAAAGTCCGCGGCATACGGATCACGGCGGACCGATCGGTGGCCTAAATCGGGCGTCGTAATAAAAACCAACCCATGTTCTGCGACGAGCTTCCTTATTGCCTGCAAAAAGACCGCAACATCGGGCAGGTGCTCAATGACTTCGCTGCAGTACACAACATCGTATTGCTGACCCGAAGCGGCTACAGCTTCGACTGAACAGTGTTCGAACCTGCAATCTGAAAAGAGCGAACGCGCCTCGTCAATCGCCACGGCATCGATATCGATTCCCAGCGCTTCAAACCCACACTGCCTCGCAGCCTCGACTGCAAAGCCAATGTTGCAACCGACATCGATGAAGCGCGATCCAACCGCGCGCCTTTTGACACGACGAATGCGCCGTCGAGCTCGACGCACCTTAGAGTCAAGCTTCTGTCGGTATTGACCGGTTTTATGATACTCACGGTAAAACTCACTCAGCTCGGCCGTGGTTGGCATGGGGTCAACGTACGTTAATTCGCACGTCTCGCACGTATACAAAGAAAATCCGTCTTTATGTCCAAAAGGCCGACCGGGGCCAGCAGCGCACGATGGGCACATACTCATCAACGACGTGTCCGCAACCTCAGCAATGCATCGGGCCGAAACGGTACTCGAACGCGTATACGTACAGGCACCCACCGATCACGATGCAGTCCAAGCCAAACATCCAGGCCACGCTGTTCTTCCTTGTCGTAGTTGAAGCGATACCGACACAGCTTGGTACTTCCACGAAAGTGCGCTTTTCCCTGTTTAACAAATGTCTGCCGGCTTCCCGTACGCACCACCTCATACGCGTCTTCGCCGTCGTGGACCCAGGCCGAGTCAAAACAATGGTCCGTAAGGAACAGTACGGACATCAAGTCTGAACCCCGTGGGTACTGGACTTCTCGGGATACACTGGAAGGCCTGTGAATCGTCGTCTTGCCGTGTGCAGCTAACGTAACCTTGCGCGAGTTTTTCCGTTCTTCGAACAGCAGATAGGCTCGCGTTCGCGGCGTCTCCTCGACCATAAAACCAACCGCAGCGAACTTACCTCGCCAGCGAAAAAAACGCTCGATCGCGCCACTTGTACGCACGTCGCCAAACAATTCGTAGCGCCCTTTACTCACCGTCATGTTGACTTCAAGCGTTCCCGCCGACAGGAAGCCAACGCGGGCGTCGTAGACGAGCGCCTGGGTGTCGTCGCTACTGCCAAAGACCTCTAATGCAAAGATCAGCAAGAACAACACCGTATAATTGATAGAACAATTCATCGGTTCGCTCGATTCGATCGCCATCCCTTCAGTCAATTATGAGAGCAATCACAACAATGCACATCGGTCATCAACCACGCGCTTAGCTAATTGAAAGCCTCCCCAATATCTCTTTTACCAGGGCGTTGTGATATTCGCTCGCTGGCGCAGACAGTCTCGGAACGCGATCAAACTCAGCATCGACGCGAAGACGACGGCAAAATCCCAACTGCGTGAACTTTTCCAAAACGTTGTTGTATCGCATATCGGGCCCGCCCCCACCGCCTTCTAAGACCACAAGCGGTCGTTCAGCACTGATGCATTCGTTAATCATCGACATACTATCGTGCGTCACAAAGTTACAGTCAGCCGCGCCTAATAGCTTATGAAATATCGGTTCCGGATTTTGATGCCACCACACGGCGTACGCCAATGCGTTAGGCGCTATCGCCGCGCGCAGCGCGGACTCCCCCGTGGACGTCGTACGGCGAGATGTCGAAACCAACCATCGAATGTCGAATTCACTCGCAACCCGAGTCATCCAGATACCTAGACGCGTCCAATCCTGAACGCGATACCGAATACCAGCACCGTTGCCTCCACACGCTAGGCAAAACAACTGTTTGTCCCACGACACGGCCTCTTGTCGCCAACTCCTGCCTGCTTCGGCAACTTCCAACGCATCAACATTTGAGGGACTCAACGTCATCACGACGTTCGTGCCGCCCCCTGTCGGCTCGAGCGTCAGATGAACCGAGAAAATATCGCCACCGAGACGTCGCCCTGAGCCTATAAATATATTGGGTACTCCAAAACGACGTTGTAAAAGGACATTCGCAAACGCCGTATTTCCGCCGGCCGATACAATGAGGTCCGGCGGGTCGGTGGGATAGTCCAGCGCATATGCCCAATCCAGTGCATGCAAAGGATCCATTGATCGTCGGATCCAGACGGGCAATATCTGCCGGCTGAGTATTCCAGCCCGTAACCGTAGAGGAACCTCTTCCACCTTTATCGCTCGGTATTTGGCCATCCAATACATCAATCCGCGCGCCTGGTTGACGTGTCCGGGAACACCGTCCGACAGCAGCCAAATCTGGAGCGCGTCGGTCATCCCCACAGTCCCCGAAAGCCGGTGCGCAATCGCAGCATGAAAGCCAGCATGTTGTCCTTCCCACTGACTTTGATCCGTTTCAATTCAAATGGCGTATTCGTGATATCCGACGTTATACCGGGCTCAGTCGTGACGGCGGTAGTAAATCCAGCCTCGCGGACCAGATCCACATCGCCCGGACCATAGAGCCCAAACGGGTACGCGAAACTGTCAACTACGGCTGAAAACGTCTCAGCCAATCGCCGCTTGCCACCTGCGATTTCCTCCTGCTTTAGCTCAACCG
>PBGU01000008.1 GCA_002719135.1 Gammaproteobacteria bacterium | reverse complement strand
GATGTTGACGGCGATGGCGAGACGGATGCATTAACCGACGGGCTGTTGCTTCTCCGGTACCTCTACGGCTTCAGAGACGATACCTTGATTACCGGTGCGATCAGCTCTTCTGCGACACGTGATAGCTCGTCGGAGATCGAAACCTACACCGCGGAACGAGTCATCGACACGGCGTCGATCTTCGGTATCGATCGGCGAACCAATTTTTCGGGTGTTGTAGTCCCGACCGATTCCACGGAACCGGGCAGCATTAACTTCGCCGAGACGTTTTCTGGACTGACTTTTGATCTCCCAGTATTTCTTGCGGCGGTTCCGGACGAGGATCGACTGATCGTGGTTGAGCAAAAAGGCCGTGTCTACGTATTTGAAAACGATTCTGACGTTTCCATAAAGAACACCGTGCTTGATCTATCCGATGTTATTTTGTTCGAGGGCGGATACGACGAACAGGGGCTGTTGGGATTCGCTTTCGACCCAAATTTTTCAACGAACCGTTACGTCTATGTGCATTACAGCGTAGCGAGTCCGCGGCGTTCGGTCATTGCGCGATTTCGTTGGGATGCCGCGACGGACGGGATCGCGCTCGATACGGAAAAACAACTTCTATGGGTCACGCAACCTTATGCGAACCATAACGGCGGTATGCTCGAGTTCGGCCCGTTGGACGGCTATTTGTACATCGCGTTTGGCGATGGGGGAAGCGGCGGCGATCCAGATGGCAATGGTCAGAATGGTAACAATCTGCTCGGAACCATCTTACGGATCGATGTGCATCCACAGGATCCAGCCGATGCCTACGACATCCCGTTGGATAACCCTTTCCGAGATAACGAAAATGTACGTGACGAAATTTATGCCTTGGGTTTGCGGAACCCTTGGCGTTTTTCGTTTGATCGACAGACGGGGGAGCTTTGGGCCGCGGATGTGGGGCAGAACAGACTCGAAGAGATCGATATCGTCGAGGCCGGCGGCAATTATGGCTGGTGCGCGTTCGAAGGGACGGAGCGCTATGCGGGATGTTCAACAACCTTGCCTGACTCGAGTTTTATCCCACCAATCTACGAATATGGCCGCGCCGAGGGTGGTTCGATCACCGGCGGATACGTTTATCGGGGTACTAGGTTGCCTTCGCTCTTCGGCACGTACATATATGGCGACTTTGTTTCGGGTTCCGTTTGGAGTCTGGGGTATGGTGGATCGAGCGTGCTCTTTAACACCGGCATCGGAACGATTATGCAGCTCGCATCCTTCGGTGAGGGGAACGATGGAGAACTGTTTCTGATCGCGCGGAGTGGCGAAATCTACGGTTTAGAAGAATCGTCGGGCAGCACCTCGTTCCCGACGAAGTTGTCAATGACGAATATTTTTTCGGATCTTTCAACCCTAACGCCCACATCAGGCTTTATTGAATACGACGTCAATGTCCCGGCTCATGCTTCGGGTGCCAAAGCGCGCCGTTGGCTTGCCGTTCCCAACGATTTGGGGATTGGTTTTAGTTCGATAGGACGTTGGGTGTATCCGAGCGGCTCTGTTTTGGTTCAACATCTCGAGATGCAGATGGATGAACGGGATCCCGAGTCAATACGTCGGCTAGAGACGCGCGTGCTTGTGCGGCGGGCTCTGGATTGGACCGGTTTCACGTACCGTTGGAATGAAAGCGAAACCGATGCCGTGTTGGTCGGACGCCGAGAGACAGAGAGTTTGCTAATCACCGGAGCCACAGGAGGCATGACGAGTGTTGACTACGATTACTTATCGAGCACCGACTGCTTAATGTGCCACAACAACACTGCGGGTTTTGCACTGGGTGCGAAGACCCGTCAGCTCAACCGTGACTTCGCGTACGCGACGTTGACAGATAATCAACTTCGTACCTATAACCACATCGATCTTTTTAGCGCGAGCATCAAGCGAGCAGATGAATATGAGGCATTTAAGTCGACTCCCGATGCCAGAGAGTACCTAGACGTAAACTGTTCGAGCTGCCATCGCCCATCAGCGAACAATGGGTTAGCCCTCGATTTTCGCGTTGACACCAACGAGGCTGACATGGGTGTTGTCGATGTCGCTCCCATAAGGGGAGATCTCGGAATTGCTTCTCCCCGCCTTGTAGATCCTGGCAGTAAAGAGACAAGCATTGTGTGGGAACGCATGCGTGTGCTTGGAACCAACGCCATGCCCCCTGTTGCAAAGCATCGAGTTGACGAGGTGGGCATCGCCCTAATTGGTGCCTGGATAGACGCCATGTAAGGGCGCGCGGAGAAACCCGTAAAGCGGCGCGACCCCGATGCACCAAAAGAGTGCATGGGGTGCATTATGACCGTGCAATTCAGTCCAATTGCCTACACGTACATATAGATAACTCATTGATTTTATTTGCTAATTCAGTTTGGCACGAAATTTGCATATATATAGGGTGTAACAACTTTTTTTATACGATGAGGTGCTACGAAGTGGTGAATAAAAATATTTTCAAGTTCTTCGCAATCACAATCGCGTCGATATCGTTCGCGGGTGGCACGATTGAGATTGGCGATAACCATAGTATTAGCGTGGGTGCGGGTTTACGAACTGCACTTACGTCGGTGGACGGTGATAAAGGCTTCAACTTGCAGAGCATGCGACTTTACGTCAACGGTTCTTTGCGTGAGAAAGTCAAATTCACGTTCAATACCGAGTGCGAGGGCTGTGTGTTTGGCCAGGATTCAGGAGATCCCATAGGAGCCGCTGGCGACATCGGCGTTTTGGATGCCATTTTGCAGTTTGAAATGAGCCCTGAATTAAATATCTGGGTAGGACGTATGCTGACGCCGGCCGACCGGATCGAACTGAATGGGCCGTACTACGGCTTGTCGTGGAATCAATATACGGTGCCTCTGTTACCGTCTGACCAGTTAGGTGGAGCCGGATTGCTTGGTCGCGACGATGGGATCACGGTATGGGGAGCCCGGGGAAAACTGCAGTACGCAGCAGGTCTGTTCGATGGTCTGGGTGACCGAGGTAGTCTGCTATTTGCGGGACGGTTGGCATACAACTTTCTGAACATGGAAAAAAATCCGGGGTACTACACCAGCAGCACCTACTATGGTGGTGGTGGGGACATTTTCACGATCGGAATATCGTTCCAATCTCAAAGCGATGGCTCGGGTACGGCTGCTGAACCGAGTGATTTCAGCGCATTCATCGTGGATGGATTATTCGAAAAAGTACTTTCAGGGGGCGGCGTAGTCACGGTTGAAGGCGAGTACAAGTCGTTCGACAACGATATGACGGCGACAGCCATGAGTTCATCCGATTGTTTCTGCTTGTTCGATGGCAGTTCGTACTTTTTTACGGCGGCGTACCTGTTCCCGAACGAGGCAGGCGTTGGGAAATTGCAGCCGTACATCCGACGCACATCCAATGAACCCGACTTCGATGGGGCATCGGAGAGCGATCTCACGGAAATCGGGGTCAATTACATAATTAATGCTCATAACCTTCGCGTGAACATGAATTTCACGGACGGCGACGCGAACCTTACGGGGATGGCGGGCGCGGACGTGGATGGCTTCTCGGTCGGTTTTCAGATACAGATTTAAGGGAGGAACCAAATCATGAAATCTATAACTCGTAGTGTGGCGCTGGTTGCCACGTTGTTACTCGGTCCGTTCATGTGGTCGGCCGACACCATCAAAGTTGGTGTGTTGCATTCCTTGTCGGGGACTATGGCTATTAGCGAGACCACCCTCAAAGACACGGTTTTGATGATGATCGATCGGCAGAATGAAGCCGGTGGACTGTTAGGCAAGAAACTTGAAGCCGTCGTGGTCGATCCAGCGTCGGACTGGCCATTATTTGCGGAAAAAGCTCGCGAACTGCTGGAGAAACAACAGGTCGATGTGGTGTTCGGTTGTTGGACCTCGGTCTCTCGGAAATCCGTACTTCCGGTTTTTGAGGAGTTGAACGGACTGCTCTTTTACCCCGTGCAATATGAGGGGGAAGAGTCGTCCAAGAACGTTTTCTACACCGGCGCCGCACCCAACCAGCAAGCGATCCCAGCCGTCGACTACCTCATGAACGATATCGAGGTTAAGCGGTGGGTATTGGCGGGCACTGACTACGTCTACCCGCGAACCACCAATAAGATTCTCGAAGCGTACCTCAAAGCTAATGGGGTCGCTGACGAGGACATTATGATCAACTACACGCCGTTCGGGCACTCGGACTGGCAGACAATTGTCTCGGATATCAAGAAGTTTGGTTCTGCTGGGAAGAAGACGGCCGTGGTNTCGACCGTGAACGGCGACGCGAATGTGCCGTTCTATAAAGAGCTGGGGAATCAGGGGGTCTCGGCAGAGGATATTCCGGTGGTTGCNTTTTCTCTCGGGGAAGAAGAACTCTCGGGTTTCGATACCGGTCCGCTGGTCGGTCATCTNGCCGCGTGGAACTATTTCATGAGCGTTGATGCTGAAATCAACGACGAATTCATCGATGCCTGGTTAGAGTTCATTGATGACGACGATCGCGTGACCAATGATCCGATGGANGCGCACTACATCGGGTTCAAAATGTGGGTCGAGGCGGTCAACAAAGCGGGGACGACGGATGCGACTGCGGTTCAAGACGCCATCATCGGCGTTACNGTACCAAACCTTTCNGGTGGTATGGCAACCATGATGCCGAACCATCACATTACCAAGCCGGTTCTGATCGGTGAGATCCAAGCAGATGGTCAGTTTGACATCGTTTGGGAAACTCCAGGTACGGTAGTCGGTGATGCTTGGACCGACCACTTGGAGGGTTCGCGGGACATCACGGCGGATTGGATGAAGCCACTCGCTTGCGGCAACTACAACGTGAAGACAGGCACGTGTTCGGGCCAGAATTACGAATAGGTAACTGATCGGAACCGCACNAGCACCACGACGGGCGGCGCTGACCGCCCGTCGAGAAGGGTCTACATGAGTCGCCGGTACAAACAATGAAGGTCGCTGCGCGAAGTTCAACTCGGATTGAGTTTGGGCGTTGGGTGCGATCGTGCCTTGTCATTGTGGTCGCGGCTGGGCTCGTTCCGTGTTTCGGCTTGGAAGAGAAGAGTGCTCTAGACGCTNGCTTTCAAGCCACCGTCGATCTCCTAAAGACTCGTTCTTTTGGGGAAAAGGCGGAAGCAGCAAGGGCGATTGCGGCACACACGCACCCGCGCACGCTAGAAGTGTTGACGGCGCTGTTAGATGCGGAACTCTACACAGAGCGTAAAACGGATCGTGTGGTCTTTGCTAATGGGCTCGATGGTGGCGGGTTCAACATTCGCGATGCCGTCACCGGTGANGGGCTCGGTCAAGTGGGGCGCCGAGGGGCGAAAAAAATTAGTGTCAACAATCGTTTGCGAGGTCTTCTGNGAGGTCTGATCGCGGGTATTCGCCTCGACGATAAGGACNCNGATGATCGGATTGAGGCAGCCGAAGCGATTGCCGACGGAGCTGACTCTTCCATGCGAGAAGTTCTTGATGCGCGGTTGCTTGTCGAATCGGACGCCAAAGTGATTGCAGCGATCGAAACTGCGTTGGTTGTATTTGATTTGGACGCAAACGATGAAACCATACGCTTAAGGGCGNTCCGTGCGTCGGCAAGCAATCTAGATGGNCGCGTTCGCGAAAAGCTGACAGGTATTTCTAACGATCCGNTAGCAAGTGAGGCGATTCAAGAGGCCGCACGCGAGACACTAGAAAGTATCGAAGAGACGGTGGCNCGGTACAAGACCATCGAAACGGTATTCTTTGGTCTAAGCCTTGGATCCGTGCTGGTGTTGGCGGCTATCGGTCTTTCCATCACCTTTGGGGTGATGGGCGTCATCAATATGGCTCACGGCGAGCTGATTATGCTCGGCGCTTACACCACGTATGTTGTACAGACGTTGTTTCCTGGGGCGTTGGAATACTCGCTCCTCATTGCCGTCCCCGCGGCTTTTTTTGTATCCGGTCTGGTCGGTATTGGGATTGAACGAGGAATCTTTAGATTCCTTTACGGGCGACCGTTGGAAACACTTCTCGCCTCGTTTGGCGTCAGTTTGGTGTTGCAACAGGCGGTCAAAACTATCTTCACAGCCCTCAACCGGCCCGTTGCCACCCCACAGTGGATGAGCGGGTCTTTTGAACTTTTGGACGGCCTTTCACTCACCTTCAACCGCCTCTACATCTTGATTTTCGCTGGGCTCATTTTTGCGGCGTTGGTGCTTGTTCTACAGCGGACGCGACTTGGCCTTGAAGTGCGTGCTGTTACCCAGAACCGGGCCATGGCACGCGCGATGGGTATTCGAAGTGGTCGGGTGGACGCGCTGACATTTGGCCTTGGGGCGGGGATTGCGGGTGTCGCCGGCGTCGCTTTGTCTCAACTGACCAATGTCGGGCCCTATCTGGGGCGGGGCTACATCGTTGATTCGTTCATGGTGGTTGTGTTTGGGGGTGTCGGGAATCTATGGGGCACCCTCGTGGCTGGACTTTCGCTGGGTGTGGCCAATAAGTTTCTCGAACCCTATGCAGGCGCCGTTGTCGCAAAAGTTCTCGTGCTCGTTTTCATTATTCTATTCATTCAGTGGAGGCCACGCGGTTTGTTTCCGCAGAAGGGACGCGCGGCAGAAAGCTGATGCTATTAGGTCGTTTAATCAAACAAGATTGGGGACGGTCGATCCTGTTGGGGACTCTTGGTGTGATGTGTGTGGTCGTACCCGTCGCCAACCTTTTGGTTCCCGAAGACTCTGCGTTTCATGTCTCCACATACACGGTTACGTTGCTTGGTAAATACCTGTGTTATGCGCTCCTAGCAATGGCTCTCGACCTTGTGTGGGGGTATTGCGGCATCCTCAGTCTTGGACACGGGGCTTTTTTTGCGCTGGGTGGATACGCAATGGGCATGTATCTCATGCGCCAAATCGGTACGCGCGGTGTCTACGGGCATCCAGAACTGCCCGATTTCATGGTATTCCTCAATTGGGAGGAACTGCCTTGGTATTGGTTCGGCTTCGATGCGTTCTGGTTTGCCATGCTGATGGTTGTTCTAGTGCCCGGATTGCTTGCGCTGGTGTTCGGTTGGCTCGCGTTCCGTTCAAGGGTCACAGGCGTGTATCTCTCGATCATGACGCAAGCCCTAACGTACGCGCTGTTGCTGGCGTTCTATCGAAACGAGATGGGGTTTGGCGGCAACAATGGCCTCACCGACTTCAAAGACATCCTGGGCGCGTCGCTGCAGTCGGACGTCACACGCGTTGTACTTTTTGTCGTTTCAGCTTTTGCGCTGGCGTTGACCTATTTATTCTGCCGCTTTGTCGTGACGTCGAAACTTGGGCGCGTCGTCACCGCCGTGCGCGATGCCGATGACCGAACCCGTTTCATCGGTTACCGGGTAGAGAACTATAAAGTCTGGATTTTTACCGTGTCCGCCGTATTGGCTGGCATTGCGGGTGCGCTATACGTCCCGCAAGTGGGAATTATTAATCCGAGCGAATTTGAGCCACTGAAGTCGATCGAACTGGTGGTGTGGGTGGCCCTTGGGGGTCGTGGAACGTTGTACGGTGCCGCGCTCGGTGCCGTGATCGTGAATTATGCGAAAACGTGGATGACCGGCGCGTTCCCGGAAGTTTGGCCGTTCGCTCTCGGCGGTTTATTCATCCTCGTGACCCTGTCGTTACCAAAGGGCGTCGTCGGTTTGGTGCGCAGTCTGCCGAATTGGCTGGCATCGCGGGTGCGCTATACGTACCACAAGTGGGGATCATTAATCCGAGCGAAATTCAGCCACTGAATATGTCGGGTAAGGAGACGTAAGGTGTTTAGGCGATCGGTCGATAAAGATAAGCCAGCGCGCGGTTTTCAACCGCGCGACGATCAGAGCTCTCGCTTCTTGGCTCGGAAACCGAGCCGTGATGAATTGGTCAACACGGATTCCGGATACATTCTTTATCTGGAGGACATTACCGTGAGTTTCGACGGGTTCAAGGCCCTAAACGAGCTCACGCTCTACATAGAAACGGGGGAGCTCCGTTGCATCATTGGGCCGAATGGTGCGGGCAAAACGACCATGATGGATGTCATCACGGGGAAAACGCGGCCCGATTTTGGCACCGCGTTCTACGGGCAGCGTCTCGACCTGTTACGACTTACAGAACCTGAGATTGCTTCGCTCGGGATCGGTCGAAAGTTTCAAAAACCGACCGTTTTTGAGAACCACACAGTTCATGACAATCTTGAGTTAGCGATGGAGGCGGACAAACGGGTCTGGGCGACCCTCGCACGAAGATTGAGTGGCGAGGAACGCGATCGGATTGCCGAAGTGCTCGACATTATTGGTCTAAAAGAGGAAGTGTCGGCGTTGGCGGGATCGTTATCGCATGGTCAGAAACAGTGGCTCGAAATTGGCATGTTGTTAATGCAGAACCCGCTGGTATTGCTTGTAGACGAGCCCGTTGCAGGCATGACTAAGCAAGAATCGGAGTCCACGGCGGAACTGCTGACGACGCTTGCGGGCGACCATTCGGTCGTCGTGGTCGAACACGATATGGAGTTTGTACGCTCCATTGCACGAAGAGTTACCGTGCTGCACGAAGGGCGAGTGCTTGCTGAGGGTCCCTTTGAAGAGATACAGCATGACGCAAAAGTGATCGAGGTATACCTGGGTGAGTGATGCTTAAGGTCGAAGGACTCAATCAATCGTATGGACAGAGTCATACGCTTTGGGATGTCAATCTTGAGGTGAACGACGGAGCTTGCGTGAGTCTAATTGGGCGAAACGGTGTCGGTAAAAGTACATTGCTTGAGTGCGTCATGGGATTGTTAAAAGTGGATTCTGGATCTATCACATTTAATGGTTCAAACCTGTTGGTTGAAGCGGCCGAGCGTCGTGCCGCTCTGCACATTGGGTATGTTCCACAAGGGCGCATGATTTTTCCGTTGCTCACAGTTGCCGAAAATTTGGAGATTGGTCTTGGTAATCAGCCTCGTTCGAATCGCAACATTCCCGACCATGTGTTTGATCTTTTCCCGGTCCTAAAATCGATGTTGCGGCGTCGGGGTGGCGACCTGTCTGGCGGACAACAACAGCAACTGGCCATCGCGCGCGCTCTGGTTATCAACCCGGATTTTCTGATTCTCGACGAGCCTACTGAGGGGATCCAGCCGAATATCGTGCAGGAGATCGGCGATGTCATTATGCAGTTGAATCGCGAGCTCGCAATGACGGTGTTGGTCGTCGAACAAAAACTACCTTTTGTCCGTCGTGTGTGTGGTCAATTCTTCATCATGACGAAGGGAGCCGTGGTTGCATCAGGGAATATGGATGCGCTCACGGATGAGCTCGTCCAAGAGCACCTGTCGGTATGAAGTCTACGGCGAGCACGGCATACGTACCGGTCGACGGCTGGTCGGCCAAGTTGTCGCTTAGTTTTGAACGCACTTTGGCGAGAACCAATTTAAGAGTGAAGGAGCGGGCGGGCCCACTGTCAGTTCAACGCCCCTTCTACCCTGAAGAAGACGTTTGTCATGCATACGTACTTCACCCTCCGGGGGGCGTGGTCGGAGGAGATCAACTTGAACTTAATGTTCATGTCGGGGAAAACGGCTCAGCGCTAATCACGACACCAGCGGCTAATAAGATCTATCGGAGCAACGGTCCCGAAAGTCAGATCAAACAACAATTTTCTGTTGAAAGCGGGGGAACTTTGGAGTGGCTCCCTCAGGAAACCATTCTATTTGGAGGAAGTTCTCTTTCGACCTGTACCAGGGTCGATCTCAACCCNTCGGCGCGCTTCAGCGGATGGGATATGGTCGTTTTGGGCCGTCCTTTCAGCGGTGATAGGTACGAACGGGGCGCGTTTGATCAGAANATGACTATTGCTGTCGCTGACAAGCCTATCCTGAACGAACGGCACCGGTGGCGNAGCGAGGANCCTATGCTGGGGGCGGCNTGGGGGTGNAGAGGCAATTGTGCNCTTGCTTCGGTCTATGNCTACCCGGCGGACNCNGATTTGCTCAAACGNGTACAGCGACTTATCGCCTCTTCGCCCGTGGATGCNGGGGCAACNCTTCTANGCGAGCTACTGGTCGTCCGGATCCTNGGAAGCGCNCCGCNAATANTCCGTGCACTTGCGGAAAAACTATGGACGGGGATGCGTCCGCTCCAGATGGGTCGAGCGGCTAGTCGCCCNCGTATCTGGTCAACCTGACATGATGTTTCAAATACCGCGACAAGGGGAAAGTTGATGGATCTGAGTCCACGCGAGAAAGACAAGCTACTGATCTTCGTCGCAGCGCAATTAGCGGAGCAACGTCGGGCGCGGGGTGTGAAGCTGAACTATCCGGAGTGTGTAGCATTAATTTCATCCGCGATTATGGAGGGTGCGCGGGACGGAAGAACCGTGGCCGAGCTCATGACTTCCGGGGCTCAGATTATCGTGAGAGACGAGGTGATGGATGGAATAGCGGAAATGTTGTCCGACGTACAGGTCGAAGCGACGTTTCCCGATGGGACAAAACTCGTCACTGTTCATAATCCAATTCAATAGGAAATGCCAATGATCCCTGGAGAATACCTGATCGATGACGATGACCTGACACTTAACGAGGGAAGACGATCGTTTCGCACGATGGTTTCAAATACCGGCGATCGACCCATTCAAGTCGGCTCTCACTTTCACTTTTATGAAACGAACCGAGCGTTAGCATTTGATAGGGATGCCGCGCGGGGCTTTCGCCTGGATATTCCGGCGGGGACAGCGGTACGTTTCGAGCCTGGCCAGGAGCGGGAGGTTCAACTGGTTGAATATTCAGGATCACGTCAGATATTTGGCTTCAATGCCAAAGTGATGGGTCACTTGGAGGATACAGAATGAGCACACTCAACCGTCGAGCATATGCCGAGATGTATGGACCAACCACGGGTGATCGCGTACGGCTTGCAGACACGGACCTAATTATCGAGGTCGAGAAAGACTGGGCGGTGTATGGCGACGAGGTGAAATTTGGTGGAGGCAAGGTGATTCGCGACGGCATGGGCCAGAGCCAGAGATCATCGGACGAGACGGTCGATACGGTTATTACGAATGCACTCATTGTGGATTATTGGGGGATCGTCAAAGCTGATGTGGGCATAAAAGACGGGCGTATTGCTGCAATTGGTAAGGCGGGAAATCCCGACACCCAACCTGAGGTGGACATCGTCATCGGCCCGGGAACGGAGGTGATTGCAGGAGAAGGCAAGATACTTACTGCGGGTGGTATCGATGCACACATCCACTTCATCTGTCCTCAACAGATAGAAGAAGCTCTGATGTCGGGAATTACAACAATGCTTGGAGGCGGGACAGGCCCGGCAACCGGTACAAATGCCACCACGTGCACTCCAGGTCCGTGGCACATTGGGAAAATGCTACAGGCGGCCGATGGATTACCGATGAATATCGGCTACATGGGCAAGGGAAACGCGAGCCTCCCAATTGCATTGGAGGAGCAGGTCCAGGCTGGAGCCATGGGGCTAAAACTTCACGAGGATTGGGGCACAACGCCCGCCGCCATCGACAATTGCCTTAATGTCGCCGAAGCCGCAGACGTCCAAGTGGCCATACATACAGACACCCTTAACGAATCAGGATTTGTGGAAGATACGCTCGCAGCATTCAAGGGACGATCGATCCATACCTTTCATACCGAAGGCGCTGGGGGAGGCCATGCGCCAGACATCATCAAGGCGTGCGGTTTACCTAATGTCCTACCCTCATCAACGAATCCGACGCGTCCCTATACGGTCAACACGGTTGATGAACACCTCGACATGCTCATGGTCTGTCATCATCTTGATCCGAGTATTCCCGAAGACGTTGCTTTTGCGGAATCGCGTATACGACGCGAAACGATTGCCGCCGAAGATATTCTGCATGATCTAGGAGCGTTCTCGATGATCGCCTCTGATTCGCAGGCGATGGGCAGAGTGGGAGAAGTTATTTGTCGCACCTGGCAGACTGCTCACAAAATGAAAGTGCAGAGAGGTTATCTTGCCGAGGACAATCCTCGACATGACAACTTTCGGGTCAAACGCTACATCGCGAAGTACACCATCAATCCCGCCATCGCCAATGGGATGGCGGAATACATTGGTTCTGTCGAAGCAGGAAAACTTGCAGATCTGGTGCTTTGGGAACCTCGATTTTTTGGTGCTAAACCGGCATTGATCATAAAAGGCGGCATGATTGTCGCGGCCCCTATGGGCGATCCAAATGCGTCGATACCAACCCCGCAACCCGTCCATTATCGCCCCATGTTTGGGGCCTTTGGAGGAGCACTGGCTGCGACGTCGGTCTCTTTTGTTTCGCGTGCAGGAAGCGAAGCTGGGATAGCCGAACGTCTTGGGCTAGCCAAAGGGGTCGTGCCGGTTAAGGGAACTCGGGTGATCGGCAAAGCGGACATGGTGTTGAACGACTGGACCCCAGAAATCGAAGTCGATCCCGAGACGTACGAGGTCCGTGCCGACGGTGAACTTCTGACATGTGAACCAGCGACGGAACTACCCCTGGCGCAAAGATTCTTTCTCTTTTGAAGGGAGACACGGGTACCTTGGAGACATACACAATTTGTGTCCGAACAGATCGAACCGCAAGTTCGGATTCGGATGGGACCGTCATACTCTCGTTTCAGCGCCGACAGAAGACTCGGCAGCGGACGCAAACTCGGTCAGGCCAGAATATAACGATCAACCTACCGAGAGGAACGTTGATGCGTGGAGGCGACAGTCTGGTTTCTGATGAGGGGAGTATTGTTCACATTATCGCAGCGTGTGAGCGGGTGTCGACGGTCGCCAGTGACGACGCTGAAGTATTGGTCAAGGCCGCGTATCACTTAGGTAATCGCCACGTTTCGGTACAGATTGGTTTGGGTTGGCTGCGCTATCTCCAGGATCATGTCCTGGACAGCATGTTGCAAGAGCTCGGATTAGAGCCTAAAGAGCACTGGGCGCCTTTTGAACCAGAATCGGGGGCGTACAGCGCCCACTCACACTCCCATGCCTCCGCATAACCACGCAAAGCTCTGGCAGCTCATTAGCCCGATGCTTCCTATTGGGGCCTATCAATATTCCCAAGGTCTCGAGCATGCCGTGCAGTGCGGCTGGATTGGCGATCGGACCGATGCCATGAAATGGATATCCGAGCTACTTCACCACACCATTGCCCATATCGATTTACCTATCATCCATCGAGCCCATCGGGCTTGGAGTTCTAAGGATACGGCCGGCCTTCGATATTGGGATGATGTTTGTCGGTCCCACCGCGAAACGCGGGAGCTGCGTGACGAGGAAGACGCCATGGGCATGGCACTTATGCGATTAGCCGCGGAGCTGGATCAACCAATCCCTAAGTGCCGGCCTGGGTATGTGGTCGCGTTTTCAGTGTTCGCTGTTAACGCTGGAATTTCTGGATTAGATGCCTTGAGTGGATATGCCTGGGCATGGTGTGAGAATCAAGTGTTAAGCGCCACAAAACTGATTCCTCTTGGGCACACGGAGGGTCAACTGGTACTCCGGGATCTGATCGAACACATACCAATGGCCGTTGACGAAGCGCTCGAGTGTTCGGATGAAGACATTGGCAACAGCGCACCCGGATTGACCCTTGCCAGCATGTGGCATGAAACACAGCATTCAAGAATCTTTCGATCGTGAAGGCTCTACGATGAAACCAGCGTTGAGAGTTGGAATTGGCGGTCCGGTAGGCGCGGGTAAAACGACGTTAGTGGAAGCGTTGTGTAAACGCATGCGCGGAGAATACGAAATAGCTGTGGTTACTAACGATATCTACACGCGCGAAGATGCTGAGATGTTGGTCCGCTCTCAAGCACTTTCGGAAGACAGGATCGTCGGGGTGGAGACTGGGGGTTGTCCTCACACCGCCATACGAGAAGATGCTTCGATGAACATGGTCGCTATCGAAGATCTTACGACGAGATTTCCCGAGCTCGACGTTGTGATTTTGGAAAGCGGTGGTGACAATCTGAGCGCGACGTTCAGCCCAGAGCTTGTTGACATTACGATTTATGTCATCGACGTTGCGGCGGGCGAAAAGATACCCAGAAAGGGTGGGCCGGCGATTACGCGTTCAGACTTGCTCATCATTAATAAGACGGACTTAGCGCCACACGTAGGCGCATCGCTTGATGTGATGGAACGTGATGCGCGAAAGATGCGTGGCGAGGCACCTTTTGTTTTCACCAATCTTTTGACGGGTCAGGGCCTAGAGGAAGTCGTCGGCTTCGTCGTCGATGAGGGAGTGCTTGCAGATCATGCGCTGTAAAACCTCGGGTGTCGCGCAAAATGGCCGTTGCGGTATTAACAACCTGGGCAACTCGAGGGGACCGTTGATGCCGATGGCTAATGTGTTCAAGATGTTTGGTAGAGAAAACTTGGCGAGGAGAGATTGTTTTGGGGTCTTGGCCCTGAGCACCACATAGGAGAATTGGAGCGATGAAATTTATTTCCGCGATAATCAAGCCGTTCAAACTCGATGAAGTGCGCGAGGCACTATCGGAGATTGGCGTGACAGGAATGACGGTGACTGAAGTTAAGGGCTTCGGTCGTCAGAAGGGACACACGGAACTGTATCGCGGGGCGGAATATGTCGTGGATTTCCTGCCCAAAATGAAAATAGAAGTTGCCGTTGACGATGGTCTGATGGACCAGTGTATGGAAGCGATCAGTCGAACCGCAAATACTGGAAAAGTTGGGGATGGGAAAATGTTCGTGTTCGGTCTTGAAGAAGTTGTTCGTATACGGACGGGTGAAACCGGGGTCGATGCAGTTTGAATGAGTCCCATTTGTAGTGGGACGACGGGCGTTATCGGAGCAAAAATTGGAGGTCGGGGATGAAATTTAGCTCGGGCGATTGGGTTCAGCAGGCTAAACGTGTTTCGGTGGTTGCGTTGGTACTTGGCGTTAACTGGGCGAGTGCAGACGATCTGAATGCCGGTGATACAGCATGGATTTTGACGTCAACCGCGCTAGTACTCTTCATGACCATTCCCGGGCTATCGCTTTTTTATGCCGGTTTGGTGCGTTCGCGCAACGTCCTTAGTGTGTTGATGCAATGTTTCTCGATTACCTGTGTGGTGACGATCCTTTGGCTCTTGATTGGCTACAGTCTTGCCTTTGATGTTGGCAATTCTCTAATTGGCGGACTTTCGAAAGCCCTCTTCGCTGGCGTCGGCGAAGAAGCATTATGGGGAACGATTCCGGAGTCGAGCTTCGCGATCTTCCAACTGACCTTCGCGATTATTACGCCGGCACTCATTGTGGGTGGTTTTGCAGAACGGATGCGCTTTGTTTCGGTCCTGCTGTTTACAGCGCTTTGGTCAATTATTGTGTATGCACCGATTACGCATTGGGTTTGGGCCGAAAGCGGCTGGCTATTCGAACGGGGATTTCTCGACTTTGCCGGTGGCAGTGTCGTACACATAACGGCGGGTACTGCGGCTGTCGTGACGGCGTTGGTGCTGAAAGCGCGTCAAGGCTTTCCGACCCAACCCATGCCACCGCACAACATGACATTGACGATGGCCGGGGCGGGCATGCTCTGGGTTGGTTGGTTCGGTTTTAATGGCGGGAGCGCTTTGACCGCGGGCGGTAACGCTGCCATGGCTATCGCGGTGACTCATATCTCGGCGGCAGCCGGTGCGTTCACCTGGATGTCTATTGAATGGATTAAGTACGGGAAACCGAGTGCGCTCGGCGCGGTGACCGGTATGGTCGCGGGTCTAGGGACCATCACCCCGGCATCCGGCTATGTTGGACCTGCTGGTGCATTGGTGATCGGCATCGCCGCCGGCCTGGTCTGTTTTTATGCAACCAACATCATGAAACAGAAGTTAAAGATCGATGACTCTCTCGACGTTTTTCCGGTCCACGGAGTGGGTGGGTTTCTCGGAATCATGCTGACGGCGATATTTGCGAGTAACACGCTTGGCATTTTTGCCGGTCAA